>CAYZFU010000391.1:0-1571 GCA_964477725.1 uncultured Halopseudomonas sp. | reverse complement strand
CGCGATTCGCTTAACCGCTCGCTGTTTCTTGGCCTGGACAGTTTCGAGACGCATTTCGCGCTGTACCCGCCCGGAGCTGGCTACAACAAGCACCTGGACCGCTTCCAGGATAGCCCCTTGCGCACCGTGTCGGTCGTTGCCTATCTCAACGAGAACTGGCAGCAGGGCGATGGTGGCGAGCTGCGCCTGCATCTGGATCAAGCGACCGTCGACGTGCCCCCGCGTGCGGGAACACTGGTGGTATTTCTCAGCGCGCGGATCCTGCACGAAGTGCTGGCCGCCAACAAGGAGCGCGCCAGTCTGGTTGGCTGGTTTCGCCGTCGCCCGGACAACCCTCTGTTTCGCTGAGCGGACGAGCTATGGAAAAAATTCTGGTCAGTCAGTGTCTGCTGGGCATGCCTGTTCGTTATGACGGTGGTGCGCATGGACCCTTCGATCTGCTGCGGCACTGGCAGAGCGAAGGCCGTATCGTATCGGTGTGTCCGGAAATGGCCGGAGGGCTCCCGACGCCGCGGCCGCCGGCGGAGATTCCGTTTGGCCGGGGAGCTGATGTACTGGCCGGACGGATTCAGGTGGTCACGGTGCACGGCGTCGATGTCAGCGCTGCGTTCATAGCCGGAGCCGAACATGCCCTGCGGCTGGCGGTGCAGCATGGAGTTCGCTTCGCCGTGCTCAAGGCGCGCAGCCCTTCGTGCGGTAATCACGAAACCTATGACGGCAGCTTCGCCGGGGTCAGGGTGACAGGAGAGGGCGTTACCGCTGCAGCCCTTCGGCAGGCCGGTGTACGGGTTTTCAACGAAACTGAATTGGCCGAGCTTGGCGAGCTGCTGATAAGGTGACGCATCGATGGCTGAACGACAAAGGGCGCCGAAGCGCCCCTTGTTGATCGCAGCCGGTCTAGAACAGCACGCGGCTGCGAATGGTGCCCTTGACCTGCTGCAGCTTTTCCAGAGCCAGGTCGGAGTATTCTGCATCGACATCAATGACCACGTAGCCAACCTTCTCGTTGGTCTGCAGGAACTGGCCGCAGATATTGATGCCGTTTTCGGCGAACACGGTGTTGATCTCGCTCATCACACCCGGCACGTTCTGGTGAATATGCAGCAGGCGGTGCTTGCCCGGGTGCGATGGCAAAGCCACTTCCGGGAAGTTGACCGAGGTGATCGAGGTGCCGTTGTCGCTGTAGCGCACCAGTTTTTCGGCCACTTCCAGACCGATGTTGGCCTGCGCCTCCATGGTCGAGCCACCGATGTGCGGTGTCAGGATGCAGTTGTCGAATTCGCGCAGCGGGCTGACGAACTCGTCCTTGTTCGAGCGCGGCTCGACCGGGAATACGTCGATTGCGGCGCCGTTCAGATGCTTGTCACGCAGCGCAGCGGCCAGCGCGTCGATATCCACGACGGTGCCGCGGGCGGCGTTGATCAGTATGCCGCCCTGCTTCATGGCGCGGATTTCCTTCTCGCCCATCATCCACTTGGTGGCGGCGGTTTCCGGCACGTGCAGGGTGACGATGTCAGCCTGGGCCAGCAACTCCTGCAGCTCCTTTGGCTTGGGCAGGTCAGCCAGGCTCT
>CAYZFU010000390.1:0-1608 GCA_964477725.1 uncultured Halopseudomonas sp. | reverse complement strand
CAGCTTCGCGGTAACTGTCGACTCGTACGGAGCAATGAAGTTGTCCAGCATCTTCGAGCCGCAGCTGGTGCGAACGCCCTGGGTGCAAAACACGTCTTTATGGGCCAGGGGAATCCCCGTCAACGGATCGGCATCTCCGGCGGCAATTCTTGCATCGGCGGCCTTCGCCTGCTGCAACGCCAATTCGGGAGTGACGGTAATGAAGCTGTTCAATGCAGGATCGAGTTCCTCGATCCGCTTCAGGTAGTGTTCGGTCAGCTCGACGCTGGAAATGCTCTTGCTCTGCAGGGCCTGGGAGAGTTCGGCCAGGGTCTTTTCATGCATGGGAATGTCTCGTCCTGTCTGCGCCGGGCGCGGCGGGCTTATTCGATCACCTTGGGAACCAGGTACAAGCCTGCTTCGGTGGCCGGAGCGATGGTCTGGTAGGCCTCGCGCTGGTTGGTCTCGCTGACCTCGTCAGGGCGCAGACGCTGAGTGGTTTCGAGTGGGTGGGCCAGCGGTGCGATGCCGTCGGTATCGACTGCCTGCATCTCGTCGATAAGCCCGAGAATGCCGGACAGCTTGGCAGTGGTCGCCGGGACGTCATCGTCACTCAGTGCGATACGGGCCAGATGTGCAATCTTTTCCACATCCGAACGGTCTAGGGCCATGTTGTTTCTCCATGAAGCCGGGAGGAATCCGGGGCGGCGCGCAGGCCTCCGCGGCGTCCGCGAAAACGCGGCGTCGGAACCGGACAAAGGGGCGAATTTACCACAGACGCGCCTTGCCCAAAAACCCCGCCATTGTTAGAGTTGCGACACTTCAGGATGTACCGATCAGCTACTCTGGGAGTCAGCTTGTCCTACCGGTTACGCTCCCGTTTCCCTGATGCAGGGAGCCCCCGCCGCCGTGGCGGGTAGCTTATCAGTGTTTCTTGACATTTAACCCACGCGCCCTCGGGGTATATTCATCGCATGTTCAAAAAAATACGTGGCATGTTTTCCAGCGATCTTTCTATCGACCTGGGCACTGCCAACACCCTCATTTACGTTCGCGATCGCGGCATCGTACTAGACGAGCCCTCGGTCGTGGCGATTCGCTCGCATGGTAATCAGAAAAGCGTGGTAGCCGTCGGCACCGAAGCCAAGCGCATGCTCGGCCGCACTCCCGGCAATATTCAGGCAATCCGTCCCATGAAGGATGGCGTCATCGCCGACTTCAGCGTGTGCGAAAAGATGTTGCAGTACTTCATCAACAAGGTGCACGAAAACAGCTTCATCCAGCCGAGCCCGCGCGTGTTGATCTGCGTACCGTGCAAGTCCACGCAGGTCGAGCGTCGTGCCATCCGTGAATCCGCTCTGGGTGCTGGCGCCCGCGAGGTCTTCCTGATCGAAGAGCCCATGGCGGCTGCGATCGGTGCCGGATTGCCAGTCGACGAAGCACGCGGTTCGATGGTCGTCGATATCGGCGGTGGCACTACCGAGATCGCACTGATCTCGCTCAATGGGGTTGTCTACGCCGAGTCGGTACGGGTCGGTGGCGACCGCTTCGACGAAGCCATCGTGACATACGTGCGTCGCAACTACGGCAGCCTCATCGGTGAATCTACCGCCGAGCGCATCAAGCAGG
>CAYZFU010000389.1:1387-1678 GCA_964477725.1 uncultured Halopseudomonas sp. | reverse complement strand
GAGCATGGTGGTCTTGTCACGACCATCACGATCCCACTGATCAAGTTCCTGATGGCCAACACCACCAGACAGGTAAGGCCGTACAACGCCTTCGCCAAAATGATAAACGGCTTTCAGCGTAGCCAGACGGCCATCGATATCTTCGCCGGTGACATCGCTATCCAGGTTGCGGTATTTGCCCAAACCCAGGTTCAACGAAACATCATCCGACAGAAAGTAGCCCAAGCCGCCGCCCACCAGAGCGCCGTGGCTCAGATCATGAACGCTGTCGTCGGTGAAGTAGCGCTGTGC
>CAYZFU010000389.1:0-1349 GCA_964477725.1 uncultured Halopseudomonas sp. | reverse complement strand
TCCGCTTCTACGGAACCCGCACGGCTCACTTCGCCACCGCCCATGCCATATTGCGCCATCGCAGGCAGGGCAGAAGCCGAAATGACTGCGCCAACAACGAGACCAACAGTATTCTTCAAAGTCATCATTCAATCCCCGTTTAATCCATTAGGATGTTTAGGTTTGCGCAAAACACGAAGCCCAGTATAACAGAAATATAACAATCTCAATACCGAACGCTTCTAAAGGGGCGCGTCTATATGCTTTCGCAATTTTTCCAGCGCCCGCTTGTAACGCATCTTGGTCGCACTCAGCCCCATGCGCATGATGTCGGCGATCTCCTGAAACTCGAGCTCTGCCACAAAGCGCAACACAAGTATCTCTCGATCTACCGGGTTCACATGAACCAGCCATCGATCAAGCCCACCGCGGGAGGTGAGTGGCTCTTCCGGCTCTTGAGCCTCTTCCTGCGATTCCAGACTAAGTGCATCGAAAAGCCGCTTTTTGCGCTTTTCCTTCCTGTACTGAGTGATGCACTCATTATAGGTGATGCTATACAACCATGTTTTGAACTTTGCCTTGCCTTCAAACTGCTTAAGGCCATGTAAGACCTTGAGCATTACTTCCTGACAGACATCGTCGGCGTCTCTTTCGTTCCCTAGATAACGGGCGCACACGTTGAAAAGTGTGCGCTGGTACCGCCGCATGAGTTCTTCATAGGCAACAGTGGTATGAAACAGCTCTCCCGCCGCGCGCGTGGCCAGTTCTTCGTCCGACAGATCTGCCGGAATATACCGCGTGCGGGGGACGCTATGGCTAGTCAAAACGGATCGCCGAATATCGTTTGAGCGAATCAACGCGAGACGCGTTGTTCGAGCAAGGTGGTGTTGGGAACCGACACCAGGCGCCCGTCATCATCCACCAGCGAGGTCTTTACCGTTCCGATTTCATCTATGACCCCTTCCTCATCGCCCATTCGGATGCGATCGCCGACTTCGTACAGCTCTCGTATATAAATGCCGGCAAGTATTTGCGTAACGATCGTTTTGCTGCCAAGCCCCAGCGCGATCGCCGCCGCGGCTCCGAACGAGACGAGCACGATAGCCACGACGGTGTTGAGAAGATCCGTTTCGATCTGCAACTGACCGATCACCAACGAAGCTGTGATGATCACCAGGAGGCCCTGCGCCAACCGACCCAGACCAGCGGCGTAATCGATGCCAATGCTCTCTCCGGCGCCGCGCACAACACCGTTGACGAAATGAGAAAGCAGGAGCCCCGCGAGTAATATGAGCGCCGCGCCGAATACCTTGGGCAAATACAACACGAAGGCATCTAGCGTGGACGAAACCCGGGCCAAGCCCAGCGAT
>CAYZFU010000388.1:0-1695 GCA_964477725.1 uncultured Halopseudomonas sp. | reverse complement strand
GGATAAAGCACGCCTGCAGCCAGGGGAATGCCCAAGGCGTTGTAGAGAAAAGCAAAGCCCAGATTCTGACGCATGTTGCGCACGGTTTCTACCGACAATCCTCTCGCACGTGCGATGGCGCGCAGGTCGCCCTTCACCAGGGTGACATGAGCGCTATTGATCGCCACGTCGGTGCCGGTCCCCATGGCAATCCCGACATTTGCTTTGGCCAGCGCCGGAGCATCGTTGATCCCATCACCCGCCATCCCGACGATCTTGCCTTCGGCCTGGAAACGTTCTAGAAGCGCGAGCTTGTCTTGAGGCTTGAGCTCCCCGTAGACCTCAGAGATGCCGAGCTTTCCGGCAACAGCTTTCGCCGTGGTTGTGCCATCACCGGTGGCCATAACCACCGTCAGCCCGGCGTCTTTTAGACTGGCCAGCGCTTCCCGTGTAGTTTCCTTCACGGGATCAGAGACCGCTAGCAGCCCCAAAAGCACGCCGTTTCTCGCTAGATACATCACGCTGGCACCTTCGGCACGCAAAGCTTCTGCTTCAGCCAGCAGCGGTGTCGAAGAGACGCCTTCAGATTCCATCAGCGTGGTATTGCCCAGGGCCATCCGTTCGCCGTTGACCACGCCTCGAACACCTATTCCACTGGAAGATTCAAAGCTGCTGGGTGTCATCAAGGAAAGCTGGCGCCGGCGTGCCTCGGCAACGATAGCGTGCGCTAGTGGATGCTCACTTCCCTGGTCGAGGCTTGCCGCCAGCTGCAACACTTCCGTCTCTTGACTGCCCGGTGCAGCGAATATCCGATCGAATGCTGGCTTTCCTTCCGTCAGGGTGCCAGTCTTGTCGACGATGATCGTATCGAGCTTTTTCATGCTTTCGATGGCCGCTGCGTCTCGGAACAGGATGCCTTGGGTTGCGGCCCGGCCAGTGGCGGCCATGATGGACATGGGCGTAGCCAGTCCCAGCGCACAGGGGCAAGCGATAATCAGGACGGCAACCGCGTTGACAAAGCCATAGACCCAGCTCGGTTGTGGTCCAAGGAATCCCCAGCCTAGCAGCGTCAGTACGGCAATGCCGACCACGATCACGACAAAGTAGCCGGCGACGACGTCCGCTAACCGCTGCATGGGGGCGCGCGAGCGCTGGGCTTGGGCGACCATCTGAACGATCTGCGAGAGCATGGTCTGCGACCCGACCTTCTCGGAGCGGATGATCAGGCTTCCGCTGGCGTTGATCGTTGCTCCGATAACCTTGTCACCTGACCGCTTGGTCACGGGTACCGGTTCGCCAGTCAACATCGACTCGTCAATGGCACTCTCTCCCTCAACGACCACCCCGTCAGTAGCGACTTTTTCGCCTGGTCGGACCCGTAGCAGGTCTCCAATGTGAACGTTACTCAAGGGGATATCTTCTTCCGTACCATCTGCAGCGATCCGTCTAGCTGTTTTAGGTGCCAAGCCGAGCAGCGATTTGATGGCGGCAGAGGTCTGCGAGCGCGCCCGTAGTTCCAGGATCTGTCCCAGCAGGGTCAGTGAGATGATGACGGCCGCGGCTTCGAAGTAGACACCGATCCGCCCGTGTTCCATGAAGGCCTTGGGGAATAGCTCGGGGAAGACGGTTGCGACCACACTATAGCCATAGGCCGCTACCACGCCCGTGCTGATCAGGGTCCACATATTGGGACTGCGGTGGACGATCGAGTCGACA
>CAYZFU010000387.1:0-1698 GCA_964477725.1 uncultured Halopseudomonas sp. | reverse complement strand
TGGTCGGTACTGGCTCTTCGCGCAAATCCGCTACCAACTCGGTACTGTGGTTCTTCGGTGACGACATCCCGTACGTGCCGAACAAGCGCGCCGGTGGCTTCTGCTTTGGCTCGAAAATCGCTCCGATCTTCTATAACACCATGGAAGATGCCGGTGCGCTGCCGATCGAATTCGACGTCTCCGAGCTCAACACCGGCGACGTGATCGACGTCTATGTGTATGACGGCAAGGTGTGCAAGCACGGTACCGACGAGGTCATCACTACCTTCGAACTGAAGACCCAGGTGCTGCTCGACGAGGTTCGCGCCGGCGGCCGTATTCCGCTGATCATTGGCCGCGGCCTGACCGACAAGGCGCGCGCCGAACTGGGCCTGCCGCATTCTGACCTGTTCCGCAAGCCCGAACAGCCGGTCGACACCAACAAAGGTTACACCCTGGCTCAGAAGATGGTCGGCAAGGCGTGCGGCGTAGCCGGCGTTCGTCCGGGTACCTACTGCGAGCCGAAGATGACCACTGTGGGCTCCCAGGACACCACCGGTCCGATGACCCGTGACGAACTGAAGGACCTGGCTTGCCTGGGCTTCTCCGCCGATCTGGTCATGCAGTCCTTCTGCCACACCGCGGCCTACCCGAAGCCGATCGACGTCACCACTCACCACACTCTGCCTGATTTCATCCACAACCGTGGTGGCGTCGCGCTGCGTCCGGGTGATGGCATCATCCACAGCTGGTTGAACCGCATGCTGCTGCCCGATACCGTCGGCACCGGTGGTGACTCGCACACCCGCTTCCCGATCGGCATCTCGTTCCCGGCCGGCTCCGGTCTGGTCGCCTTCGCTGCTGCCACTGGCGTCATGCCGCTGGATATGCCGGAGTCGGTACTGGTGCGTTTCAAGGGCAAAATGCAGCCTGGCATCACACTGCGTGACCTGGTCCATGCGATTCCCTATTACGCCATCCAGGAAGGTCACCTGACCGTCGAGAAGAAAGGCAAGAAGAACATTTTTTCCGGCCGTATTCTCGAGATCGAAGGTCTGGAGCACCTGACCGCTGAACAGGCGTTCGAGCTGTCAGATGCTTCCGCGGAGCGTTCTGCTGCTGGTTGTACTATCAAGCTGAGCGAAGAATCTGTTGCCGAGTACCTGCGCTCCAACATCGTCCTGCTGCGCTGGATGATTGCCAACGGTTACCAGGATCCGCGTACCCTCGAGCGTCGCGCCCAGGCCATGGAAGAATGGCTGGCCAACCCGAACCTGATGCAGGCAGATGCCGATGCCGAGTACGCCGCCGTGATCGAAATCGATCTGGCTGACGTCAAGGAACCGGTTCTGTGTGCACCGAACGATCCGGACGATGCCCGTCTGCTGTCCCAGGTTGCTGGCAGCAAGATCGACGAAGTCTTCATCGGCTCCTGCATGACCAACATTGGTCACTTCCGCGCCGCTGGCAAGCTGCTCGAGAAGAACAAGAGCGCCCTGCCGACTCGGCTGTGGCTGGCTCCGCCGACCAAGATGGACCAGTTCCAGCTGACCGAAGAAGGTTATTACGGCATCTACGGCAAAGCTGGAGCGCGCATGGAAATGCCGGGCTGCTCGCTGTGCATGGGTAACCAGGCACGCGTGGCTGCCAAGGCGACCGTGGTATCCACTTCCACGCGGAACTTCCCGAACCGCCTGGGTGATGGTGCCGACGTGTACC
>CAYZFU010000386.1:265-1709 GCA_964477725.1 uncultured Halopseudomonas sp. | reverse complement strand
TGGCAAGACTTTTTCTATTCGGATCAATACCCTTACCTGCGTAAACGTCAAACAGCCTGAGGTTCGTCAGGTTCTCGCCAGCTACATCGCGAATGGTCGCGAGCAGGTCTTCGGCGGCAACCGACTGATCGACGAGCACGGCGATGTCGCGGCGCACCTCAGGGAAGCGGGACAGTTCACGGAAGGCCGGCAGACGCCCTTCGGTGATGGCGCTCAGGGTCAGCTCGAAGGCGAACACCGGAGCCTGCAGGTCCAGCTCGCTGACCAGCTGCGGGTGCAGCGCGCCCAGCCAGCCGACGGTTTCGCCGCCACGGGTAATGCGTGCGGTCTGGCCCGGGTGCAGAGCGGGGTGTTCAGCCGGCTCGAAGCAGAAGCTGGCCAGCGCACCGCCCTGCCCCAGCACGGCTTCCACGTCGCCTTTCACATCATAGAAGTCGAGCTTGTCGTTGCCGTTGGCCCAGCCTTCCGGATGACGCGTGCCACAGGCGATACCGGCGAGCATCGGTTGCTGCAGCAGCTCACCATTAGGTTGCGGGACAAAGCGCAGACCGCTTTCGAACACGCGTACGCGCGACTGCTGGCGGTTGAGGTTGTGCTGCACGGCCTTGCTCAGGCCCGGCCACAGCGAGGTGCGCATCACCGCCATGTCGGCGGAAATCGGGTTGGCCAGGGCCAGCGGCTCGACTTCCGGATCGAACAATTTGTTCAGGCTCGGCTCGACGAAGCTGTAGGTGATCGCTTCCTGATAACCGCGAGCCACCAGCAGGCGGCGCAGGATCGGCAGTTCACCACGAGTCTCCGGCTTGGCGGTCAGGTTCAGCGAGGCGGTCGGTGCGCTGACCGGCAGACGGTTGTAGCCGTACAGGCGCGCCAGTTCTTCGATCAGGTCGATTTCCAGGCTAATGTCGAAGCGGTGGCTGGGCACGGTGACCTGCCACTCGCCTGCCCCGCTGGCCTTCACGGTCAGGCCCAGGTTGCTGAGATACGCCTCGATGTCGGCTTCCGGCAGCTCCATGCCAAGCATCTGGGTGATGCGTTCGCTGCGCAGGGTCACTTCGGCGATGGTCGGCAGTGCGCTGGGCTCGACGGCTTCGATCACCGGGCCCGGCTCGCCGCCGACGATATCCAGAATCAACGCCGTGGCGCGTTCGATGGCTTCACGCTGCAGCTGCCAATCCACGCCGCGCTCGAAGCGGTGCGAGGAGTCGGTGTGCAGGCCATAGCCGCGCGCCTTGCCGGCGATGGCGATGGTGTCGAAGAAGGCGCTTTCCAGGAACAGGTCGGTAGTCTTTTCGCTGACGCCGCTGTGCTCGCCACCCATAATGCCGGCGATGGCCAGGGGGCGTTCGTGGTCGGCGATGACCAGAGTGTCGCTGCGCAGGGTGATTTCCTGGCCGTCGAGCAGGGTGAGGGATCCCAGCGGGACGCCTCCGCCCAGCTTGGC
>CAYZFU010000386.1:0-208 GCA_964477725.1 uncultured Halopseudomonas sp. | reverse complement strand
GTCGAAGGCATGCATCGGCTGGCCCAGCTCGATCATCACGTAGTTGGTGATGTCGACCACCGGGTCGATACTGCGAATGTCGCTGCGGCGCAGGCGCTCGATCATCCACAGCGGCGTGCCGCGGGACAGATCGACGTTGCGGATGACGCGGCCAACGTAGCGCGGGCAGGCCTGGGGCGCGACCAGCTCGACCAGGCGGGTTTCATCA
>CAYZFU010000385.1:0-1719 GCA_964477725.1 uncultured Halopseudomonas sp. | reverse complement strand
GTGCCAGCCGCGCCAGACGCTTGGGCGGCCACCACCAGGCCATGCCCATTTCGAACAATGCGATGCCGTTGGATTCGAAGTTCTCGCGGAGGATCTGTTGGCGGCGATCGGAGGACCATTCGGGGAAACACAACTGCAGATTGGTTTCGGCAATGTGTCGGCGCTCTGGCATCAGATGGTACATCCCCCGGCCCAGCCACCGGCCAATCGCCAGGATCGTCGGATAGGGAAGCTGGATCACCAACCACAACAGACCCATCGCAGCGCTGAAACCGGGTTGACTCATCCGACCATCCATCGAGGCAAAAAACGCATTCTACCCAAGCCGGACGCGGGTTGCGATCAACGCGGTCAATCTATATAAGTGTGCCCACAAACCGTGTTCCGTGGATGTGACATGACAGCTGATTCGAATCTAGACCTGCTCGACAACGAGCCCGTTTTCCATCTCAAGGGTGGCATGCTGACGATGACCCTTATCGAGCTGGTACGCCAGGAGCCGGAGCGCTTCGCCCGGCAACTGGCGGAAAAGGTCGAACAGGCGCCTAACTTTTTCCAGGACACGCCGGTGGTGATCAGCCTGGACAAGCTTGGCGGCGAGCTTGACGCTGCGACCCTGGCGCACCTTTTGCGCATATGCCGCGAGAGCGGGCTGCAGCCAGTGGCCTTGCGTGGGGCTGAACATTTCCGCCCGCTTGCCCAGGAATCGGGTCTGGTGCTCATGCCACCCGGTCGTGGTCGCGACAAAGCCGTGGAAATCGAGCCGCCGGCTCAACCCGAACGCAAGCGCGAACCGGAACCGCAGCCACAGGCGGCCGCCGACAGCCTGCCCGGACGCCTGATTACCCAACCGGTGCGCTCGGGCCAACAGGTCTATGCCCGCGGCGGCGATCTGGTAGTGCTGGCCCCGGTCAGTGCGGGATCGGAACTTCTCGCCGACGGCAACATCCATGTCTACGGTCCGCTTCGCGGGCGCGCGCTCGCTGGTGTACGCGGCAATACCGAGGCGCGGATCTTCTGTCAGTCACTGGAGGCGGAACTGGTGTCAATCGCCGGACAGTACAAGGTGGCCGAAGATCTGCGTCGTCAGCAATGGAAGACCGCGGTGCAGATCAGCCTGGAAGGCGAAACCTTGAAGATAGTGCCCCTTTGACTGATACTGTTCAGCCATCCGGGAATGCCCGCTGTTCGTGGCCTTTGGCCATTTTCCAGGCCCTTCCCTACCGATCGCAGTGACGCGCGCGACGCTGCAACCGGCGCGTCCTTACATCAATAACAACTCCGACAGGAAGATCATCTTGGCAAAAGTCATAGTCGTCACATCAGGCAAGGGCGGCGTGGGCAAAACCACCACCAGCGCCGCCATCGGCACCGGACTCGCCCTGCGTGGGTTCAAAACCGTGATCGTCGATTTTGATGTCGGCTTGCGTAACCTGGATCTGATCATGGGTTGCGAACGCCGGGTCGTTTACGACTTCGTCAATCTCATCAACGGCGACTCGAATCTCAACCAGACGCTGATCAAGGACAAGCGTTCGGACAATCTTTTCATCCTTCCCGCCTCGCAAACCCGCGACAAGGATGCGCTGACTCAGGATGGCGTGGAGCGCGTACTGAACGAGCTGAAGGAAACTTTCGACTACATCGTTTGCGACTCCCCTGCCGGCATCGAGAAAGGCGCTCACCTGGCGATGTATTTTGCCGACGAGGCTGTGGTGG
>CAYZFU010000384.1:0-1731 GCA_964477725.1 uncultured Halopseudomonas sp. | reverse complement strand
CGCCTTACAGGGGGTTGCTGTTGTCGATGGCGACGCGCGCGCCGTTATCCAGCTTGAGCTGGCCGGAAATAACCACCTGTTCACCAGACTCGAGACCTTCGAGTACGACTACTTGCCCGTCGCGACGTTGGCCGGTCTTGACGAAGCGCCGTTGAACTTCAAGCACAGGCTCGCCGGTCTCGTCGGTCACCACCTCGCCTGCCTCGTCACGCCGTGACGTGATGACATAAACGGAGTTGCCGTACAGCGTAAAGGTCATCGCCGTCTCGGGAACCACGACCTGCTCCGACTCACCGGGTAGCACCAGTTCCAGCTCGGCGAACATACCGGGCAGCAGTTTTTCGTCAGGGTTCGCCACGCTTGCACGAATCTGCAGGTTGCGCGAGGTCGCTTCGACCTTTGGATTGATCGCGGCGACCCGTCCTTCGAACACTTCGTTGGGGAAGGCCGCGACCTTGACCCGAACGATCTGGCCTATCGCCAGTTGCGGGTAATACTGCTCGGGCATGAAGAAATCGACATACAACCGATCGAGATTCTGCAGCGTGGCGATGTTCGTGCCAGGCGAGAGGTAATCGCCCGGATCGACGCGGCTGATGCCGATACGTCCGCTGAACGGGGCCTGGATGCGCTTTTTCTCCAATGTCGCACGCAGCTCATCGGCACGCGCGGTAGCCTGGCGTAGCGAAGAGCGCGCCTGATCGTACTGGCTCTGGGAGATACTCTGGCGCTGCAGCAGATTCTGCTGGCGGTTGAACTCGAGGCGAGCCAGTTCCGCCTGGGCCTCGGCAGTAGCCAGACTGGCCTGTTCCACATCGCCGGCCATGCGAACCAGATCCTGCCCAGCTTCGACGTTCTGGCCGGATTCGAACAACACCTCGGACACCACACCGCTGACCTCGGCGGTCAGTTCGACGCCCAGCGCCGAGGTCAGGGTGCCGATTGCCGGCAGGCGGGTCTGCCACTGCAATTGCTCGGCGGAGGTCGCCGCCACATGAATCGGTGGCTTGGGTGCGGTGAACATGGCGATCTGAGAGCGGATCGACATTGCCTTGTAGATGCCCAGTCCTGCGACCACGATCAAAAATAAAACAACAAGGATAACCAGGCGGCGCAGCATGAAAAGATCCTTCTGAAGGCGTGGCGAGACGAGGGGAGCGCGATATTATCCACGTCGACCGGGGATTATCCAATGGCGTTATGGCAACTGTGCGTTGCATATCGGCAATCAAGCAGAAAAGCCCGTCGATACGCGCGAACTGCCAAGATTGATAGGTAGAAAAGCGACTTGCCCTGCGTTCGTCAATCACTTGGCGTGCCGGCTGGCGCGCTGCGGTGTTCGAAGTCACGTAGCCAATCCAGCATCGCTGCGGCTGGTAGGGGTTTGCTGTAGAAGTAGCCCTGACCCTCGTTGCAGCCCTGGGCTATGATGTAGGCTTCCTGCGCCGCGGTTTCCACGCCTTCGGCAATCACTTCCATATTCAGGCTGCGGCCGAGCTGTATGATTGCCCGGACGATGGTCGCATCGTCCTCGTCCAGCAGCACATCCTGAACGAAACTTTTATCCACCTTGATCTTGTCCAGTGGCAGTCCGCGCAGGTAGCTGAGCGATGAGTAGCCGGTCCCGAAATCGTCGATGGCTATCAGCACCCCGGCTTTCTTGAGATTGTTCAAATGGCTCGCCGCTGCACTGATGTCTTCCATCAGGCCGGTTTCGGTCACCTCCAGCTC
>CAYZFU010000383.1:0-1733 GCA_964477725.1 uncultured Halopseudomonas sp. | reverse complement strand
GAGAATGGGTCCCAGCTTTTCGCGCATGCCCAAAAAGCCCGAGGCAAAGAAGTTGGCCAGGGGTTCGTGAATGTCCCTGAGCCGCCGGGTATGCGTAATGAAGCGTGGCCCCTTGACGCTGAAGAGGAAGCCTTCGGGCGTGTCGGCAGCCCAGCGCACGTAACGCTCTGGTGTCTGCAGCGAATAGAACGAGCCATTGATCTCGATGCTGTTCACTGACCGCGAGGCAAATTCCAGCTCACGCCGTTGCACCAGGCCGTCGGGATAGAAATCACCGCGCCATGGTGTGTAGCGCCAGCCGGAAATGCCGATACGCACGTCGGGCATGCCCGTCTCAGCTCTTGGACCGAGTCATGGCCGGCGGGTCGCTGGCCGGGAAGGACTCGTCGATGGCCTCGTCGAGCTCGGTGCTGGCCTTTCGCGGGGCCTCGGATCCACGCGCGCCAGCACCGGCGCCCGGCTTGAGCTCGACCTTGATCCAGCCGCTATCGCGGCGATCGAAGGCTTCGAAGGCCTCGATGACATCGCTCATCGGCGTGACCTGGGTAAGCACCCGGGTCGGATCGATCCGGCCGCTGACCACCAGCTCGATCAGCTTGGGGATGTATTTGCGGTGGTGGCAGTTGCCCATGTTGATGGTGAGGTTCTTGTTCATCGCTGCACCGATCGGGAACGTCTTGGACTCGCCCGAGTACACACCGATGATGGATAGCGTGCCGGCCTTGGCCAAGGCTTCCACTGCCCATTCCAGAGCCTGGGCGGGCGCATCGCCCGGCTGCCAGGGTTGGCCGGCCGCTTCATCCTGATCATGACCGTGGCCATGCGGACATTCGGCATCAACGCCTACCGCGTCGATGGCGCGGTCCACTCCGATCTCGCCGGTCAGCCGCTTGATCGCATCGACCGGGTTCTCTTCATCGAAATTGATAGTTTCTGCGCCCTGGCGACGGGCCATGTCCAGTCGATCCGGGAAACGGTCGATGGCAAAGATGCGCGCAGCGCCCATCAGCTTGGCACTGGCGATGGCGAACTGGCCGACCGGACCGCAACCGAACACGGCGACGCTGTCGCCCGGGCTGATCTCTGCTGATTCGGCGCCAAAGTAACCGGTGGGGAAGATGTCCGAAAGCAGGATGGCCTGGTCGTCACTGACCTCGTCAGGAAGCTTCACCAGACCGATATTGGCATGGGGAATGCGCGCCTTTTCCGCCTGTAACCCATCGAAAGCGCCAGTAAAGCTGGGGCCGCCATAAAACGCAGTGCCGGCAGTCTTGCCGTTCGGATTGGCGGTGTCGCATTGAGCGTAATAACCGGCGCGGCAGTAGGAGCAGTTGCCGCAGGCGATCGTCGAGGGCACTACTACGCGATCACCAATCTGCAGGTTCCGCACATCCGAACCGAGCTCCTCTACGATTCCGACGGCCTCATGACCAAGAATGGTCCCTGCTTTCATGCCGCTTACGGTGCCGCGCACGAAATGCAGGTCTGTCCCGCAAATAGCGCTTGCGGTCACGCGGATGATCGCATCGGTGGGAGATTGCAGGGTGGGCTCCGGGACGTCGTCCAGGCGGATATCCCCTACTTCATGGAATACGACTGCCTTCATACCTATGCTCCTCGTATGGCGCTTCGAATGGAGTTTGCCGAGTGCTCTAGAAATGGACTTTTGCGAAGAGAGGCGGTTCAACTTTTGTGTGTAGGCTGTATATCGGCGCTTCAGC
Source organism: uncultured Halopseudomonas sp. (assembly GCA_964477725.1). GTDB lineage: Bacteria > Pseudomonadota > Gammaproteobacteria > Pseudomonadales > Pseudomonadaceae > Halopseudomonas. Next base: position 12 of record CAYZFU010000383.1, on the reverse strand, counting down.
GAAACGGAGCTG
>CAYZFU010000382.1:1370-1737 GCA_964477725.1 uncultured Halopseudomonas sp. | reverse complement strand
ATCTGCTGGAGCTGCGCAACCTTGCGGTAGTGGCGGACCTGATCATCTGTTCGGCCATGCAACGCAAGGAGTCACGGGGCCTGCATTACACCCTGGATTTTCCCACGCAACTGACCGAAGCCGAAGATACTATTCTGCAGCCGCCCAGCGCTGGCGACTGAAGCGAAGCCGCAATCGCAGGCGCCTGAGGGAATCCTCCGAGGCAGCGTCGACCGGCAGGATCACCGACACCGGCAGCCAGCGACCCGGTTCGCGGAGCCTCACGACTGTGAGGAACGCACTAACGAAAGTATCACCCTGAAGGCTGGCGCCGGCTTCGCTGCCATCGCGCCGCAACACGTGCCAACCGTGGCTGTCGAAACGCAGG
>CAYZFU010000382.1:0-1360 GCA_964477725.1 uncultured Halopseudomonas sp. | reverse complement strand
CACCGAGCAGGCGTGACGCAAACTCACCTGACGAGGCCATACCCACCAGCAGTAAAGTAACAACAGTGTCATGCACAGCGCTGCCTGCAAGTCGGGCAGCCCGCTACGGTAGAGCCCGGTGATGGCCAGAGCGGTGATCAGGACAATCAGCCCGCCGAGCACACGGGATGGCTGACGTTTGAGCAGTAGGTAGTCACTTTGGCTGGACACGATCCAATATCATCCTCACGATGCGTTTGAGATCCGGATCATCCGGCTCACCTCGCTGCATGAACCAGACGAACATATCCTGGTCTTCACATTCCAGCAGCTTGCGGTAACGTGCCTTGTCGCCGTCCTCGAGAGCCAGATAAGCCTCCTCCAGGAATGGCAGGAGCAGGACATCAAGCTCCAGCATGCCGCGTCGACTGTGCCAGTACAGGCGCTTGTACTCTACTTCGGCCGACATCGACCTCTCCATCAGCGGTTGAAAGCTGGGCATGATGCACAAACATCAGTATAGCCTCAAGCCAGCGCTGACAAGCAGAGTCAGCCAGACCTATGATGTAACAGCCCAATTCAGGACAGCGAACCCATGCCCGACACTCTTGATCCCTCCGTTCTCGCCCAGCGTTTCACCTCGCTATTACCGGCCGAAGGTAACGACACTATGCTTTGCTGGCTCGACCACGAGGGCATCGTAACGCTGGAGGGGCCAGACACCGCGCGCTTTCTCCAGGGTCAGGTTACCTGTGATGTAAATGCCCTGCCGGTCGGGCACAGCACGCTTGGCGCCCGCTGCAATCCGAAGGGTCGCATGCAGTCCAGCTTCCGGCTGGTACGCGCCGCCGAAGAGCAATATCTGCTGGTATTGCACAAGCGCCTTCTTGAGCGACAGATTGCCGAACTGAAAAAATACGCCGTTTTTTTCAAGACGCAGCTGCGCGACGCCAGCGGTGAATGGCTACGCCTGGGGCTGCGTAGCGGCAGGCTTGAACAGGTCCTGGCTGATAGCGACCTACCCTGCCCCGCCGAAACCGGCAGTCATCAGCAGGCCGCAGCAGGGACGGTTGTGCGGGTCGCAGAGACGGCGGCTGAGCTCTGGCTCAAGCCGGAGCAGGCGCCGACACTGATCGAACGGCTCAGCGCAACGGCGGCGACAGCGTCGAGCCAGGCCTGGCTGCTCTGGCAGGTACGTGCAGGTATCGGCCAGGTCTTTCCGGAAACTTACGAAAGCTTCATTCCCCAGATGCTCAATCTGCAGCAGCTCGGGGGCGTAAGCTTCCGCAAGGGCTGCTATACCGGGCAGGAAATCGTCGCGCGCATGCAGTACCTGGGCAAACTGAAGCGGCGAATGTTTCGCGTGCTTATGGCTGGCGAA
>CAYZFU010000381.1:0-1778 GCA_964477725.1 uncultured Halopseudomonas sp. | reverse complement strand
ATGTCCGATTTGAGAACCGATGCACTCGCGTATCATGCCAACCCGCGTCCGGGCAAGCTGAGCGTCGAGCTGACCAAACCGACAGCCACCGCCCGCGACCTGGCGCTGGCCTATAGCCCGGGTGTTGCAGAGCCTGTACGCGAAATCGCCAAGGACCTGGAAAACGCCTACAAATACACTGGAAAGGGCAACCTCGTTGCGGTCATTTCCGACGGAACCGCGATCCTCGGCCTGGGTAACCTCGGTCCGCTGGCGAGCAAGCCGGTCATGGAAGGCAAGGGCGTTCTGTTCAAGCGTTTCGCCGGCATCGACGTGTTCGATATTGAAGTCGAATCCGAAAGCCCGCAAGCCTTCATCGACACCGTCAAGCGTATCTCCTGTACCTTCGGTGGTATCAACCTCGAAGATATCAAAGCTCCCGAGTGCTTCGAGATCGAGCGCGCCCTGATCGAGCAGTGCAACATTCCTGTTTTCCACGACGATCAGCACGGTACCGCCATCGTCACAGCTGCGGCGATGATCAACGCCCTCGAGCTTGCCGACAAGAAGCTGGAAGACGCCAAGATCGTCTGCCTGGGTGCTGGCGCAGCGGCGATCGCCTGCATGAAGCTGCTGGTCAGCATGGGCTGCAAGGTCGAAAATATCTACATGCTCGACCGCAAGGGCGTGATCCACGCTGGCCGCGACGATCTGAACGAATACAAGGCGATCTTCGCCACCGAGACCGACAAGCGCACCCTGACCGATGCTCTGAAGGGCGCTGACGTGTTCGTCGGCCTCTCCGGTCCTGATCTGCTGCCGCCGGCGTTTTCGCCTGCTCCAACCCTGATCCTGAGATCAAGCCGGAGCTGGCCAAGGCCTCACGTCCCGACGTGATCATGGCCACGGGTCGTTCGGATTATCCGAACCAGGTGAATAACGTACTGGGCTTTCCCTTCATCTTCCGCGGTGCGCTGGATGTTCGTGCTACGCGTATCAACGAGGAAATGAAGATTGCCGCGGTACATGCGATCCGTGAGCTGGCCAAGGAGCCGGTTCCGGAGTACGTATCCGAGGCTTACGGCGGCATCAAGCTGGAGTTCGGTCGTGAGTACATCATTCCCAAGCCGATGGACGTCCGTCTGATCGAGCGCGTCCCGGCGGCTGTGGCCCAGGCTGCAATCGACTCGGGTGTCGCTACCCAGCCGTACCCGGCGCACTACCCGCTGAAGTCGGTCGAAGACGTCAAGTAAGCAGCTGCTTGCCTCCTGAAAACCCCGCCTGGTGCGGGGTTTTTTGTTTTGACTGGGTGCGTGGGTTGCGGTTGGGCAGGCGGCTCGCCGGACAGTCCAGGGCGCGGCGGGACCCATCTTCCCACAGGTGCACCGGCGTCGAGGCTGGTGCTTTGGCGACCGCGCATAACGGCTGTCGGTCCGTATCATGGTCTCGGGCAATAACGCTTACCGCTGTTCGGCGGGTACGTGTGGCGCGGACAGCGGCCGGCCAGCTGGCATGCTTCAAGGCGATTAAGCTGAGATTCTGGGTAGATGGCGGCACCGCGAATGCTCAAAGCATAGGTCCTTCGTCTACATAGGTATGGCCTTTCGGTAATCTTTCTCCGATCGAAGCCCAGGAGATCGGAGGGGCGTCGGGTTCTGGTCAGTTGCACGCTACTCCGAGAAGCCTCGAGCGGTCAGGCCTCGAGGTGCGCAGTTTCCGGGCTCTCCGGGAAACATCGAACAAAGAGTTGAAAAACGCTTGACGGCAGATTCCAGGGGCCTATAATGCGCGTCTCTCCA
>CAYZFU010000380.1:0-1787 GCA_964477725.1 uncultured Halopseudomonas sp. | reverse complement strand
GGCCTTCCCAAACGAACGCGAAGCTGATAAAGTTCGCGCCCGGTTGCCAGCCACACTGCAAACCTTTGTCGCAAGGGGTTGTAACAGATCACCGTTACACCTGGCGTTAGACAAAGCGGCGTAAGAAGCGGATGCAACCGAGCATCCGGACAGTTACAGGGGCGTCGCCAAGCGGTAAGGCACCAGGTTTTGATCCTGGCATGCGTTGGTTCGAATCCAGCCGCCCCTGCCATTTCTCCGGTAGCAATCATTACATCTTGAGCCCGGCTTGACCGACGCGGCGCATTGCGTTGCTACGTCCGTATCCGGCTCATCGCATCGACCACTACCCAGAAGGTATTGCAGCGTGTCCAAGATGATGGTCTTCACGGGGAACGCAAACCCCGATCTGGCACGGCGCGTCGTGCGTCAGTTGCACATCCCCCTTGGTGACGCCTCTGCCGGCCGCTTCAGCGACGGCGAAGTAGCGATCGAACTCAACGAGAACGTTCGCGGCAAGGATGTTTTCATCATCCAGCCTACCTGCGCGCCGACCAACGATAATCTGATGGAACTGGTGGTCATGGCCGACGCCCTGCGTCGCTCCTCAGCATCACGCATCACCGCCGTTATCCCCTACTTCGGCTATGCCCGGCAGGATCGTCGCCCGCGCTCGGCCCGTGTGCCGATCAGCGCCAAGGTCGTTGCCGACATGCTCGACGTGGTGGGCGTGGATCGCGTTCTGACCGTTGACCTGCATGCCGACCAGATTCAGGGCTTCTTCGACATTCCAGTCGACAACATCTACGGCTCGCCGGTGCTGATCGACGACATCCAGGACCAGCGCCTGGACAATCTCATGATCGTCTCCCCTGACATTGGTGGCGTGGTTCGCGCTCGCGCCGTGGCCAAGGCACTCGGGGTCGACCTGGCGATCATCGACAAGCGTCGGCCCAAGGCCAACCAGTCGGAAGTGATGCACATCATCGGCGACATCGAAAATCGCAACTGCATCCTGGTCGACGACATGGTCGATACCGCCGGCACGCTGTGCCACGCGGCGAAGGCGTTGAAGGATCATGGCGCTACCAGGGTATTCGCCTACTGCACGCATCCGATCCTGTCGGGCAAGGCTATCGATAATATTTCCAATTCCGCACTGGACCAGCTGGTAGTGACCAACACTATCCCATTGTCGCCGGCTGCCGAAAATTGCGAACGCATACGTCAGCTGGATATGGCACCGATCATCGCCGAAGCGATGCGCCGTATCAGCAATGAAGAATCCATCAGCGCCATGTTCCGCTAACCGAACGGCACTGATTCAACGGCCCGCACGAGCGGGCTTCACCCTTCATCCGTCACGCTGGTCGCAAGCTCGGCGGATGTTTAGCAAGGAGACTACAATGGTCGACTTCACTCTTAATGCGATTGCGCGTGATGACCTGGGGAAAGGTGCGAGCCGCCGCCTGCGTCGTAACGCGGATATGGTTCCGGCTATCGTTTACGGTGGCGAAAAGGCTCCCCAGAGCGTATCTCTGGAAGCCCGCGAACTGAACAAGGCCCTGGAAAACGAAGCCTTCTATTCTCACATCATCAGCCTGTCTGTTGATGGCAAGAAAGAAGACGTTCTGCTCAAGGCTCTGCAGCGTCACCCGTCGAAGCCGCGCGTCATGCATGCCGACTTCCTGCGCGTAGTAGCTGGCCACCAGGTGACTGTCCAGGTTCCGCTGCACTTCATGAACCAGGAAATCTGTGTCGGCGTCAAGCAAGCTGGCGGCACCATTTTTCACACCATGACCGAAGTG
>CAYZFU010000379.1:0-1823 GCA_964477725.1 uncultured Halopseudomonas sp. | reverse complement strand
CAAAATCCTTCATGAACCGGCCGAATACTAAAGCAACCACGAACGAGCAGCCAATCAGCGCGACCAGAGGAAACCACCAGTCGAACACGAAAAAGCCCCAGGCAAACATACCCAGAGCTGTGATGGGAGCAGCATAGCCGCCCAAAAATGTATAAGCGTTGCCCAGCCGTGTGTTGGGTAGCGGCCGAGCGTCGAGGACACGGCGGGTCTTGGCATACGACTCAGCGCAGAGGATCAGAAAGGAGAGGGCTATGAGGTAAGGGATCATGAGTGCGACAACATCCTTGTAACGGCTAACACGCGGTGCATTTATGTAACCAACTATATCGATATTCGGGGCAGAGTGATATCACTCTGCCTCTCTCCGTTGCGGTCAGTCTCGCAGCTGGCCGAATCCGGACTCGAATAGTTCCATATCACGATCACTCGTCAGGTCATACAAGGCATAAGCCCGACCCAGGCGCGCACCGCCGTCTCGGGTCAGTGGGTTCCAGGCTATGGTTCCGGTAGTGCGTGTCGACCGAGCAAAGAACGCATCGAACGGGAAGTTGAAGTACACGCCCTTGTCGAAGCTACCTTCGCCGAACTGTTCCGCCGGCACGTCTGTTCTCGTCACCCAGGCGCCGACCGTTACGCCGTTATCGAAACGACGCGACAGATTCAAGGTTGCCCCCAGGTCTCCCGCCAGATACCGCCCCACGCTCGCGCTTGCCAGCACGTTCCGGTAACCGGTTTGCAGGTAGCCGGTCACATGGCCGGTCACCACGGAGTAATCGCGGAAGCTGAAGTCGCGCCGGAAGCCGCGCTGTCGAACCCAATTGATGTCCGCCCCCAGCGCCCATTTCTCCCCATGCGGGCGCAACAGCAATTCCGTCCCGGCACCGCCAAACATGCTTTCCAGCAAGCCCGCATAGGCCATGCCATACAGACCGCTGTCGAGTTCGGTGGTATAGGTGTACTGCAAGTTCTCGATCGCCACGTCCGAGGAGGTCAGATATTCCCGGATATTGGTGCGCACCCGAGGGAGGTTGCTCGGCGCGTCGTAGCGGAACTTGTGAAAGTTATTGATCAGGTTCACGCCGACACTGCCCGACAGCCACTGGTTACGCGTGAACCTGTATTCGCCGGTCGCCCGAGCGAGGAATTGATAAAGAATGAACCCGTCCGGTCCGCCAATGTTCTGGTTATAGCCAAGCGCCAGGCCATAGTCCGTTCGGTCCAGCGACTCTTCGTGCAGCGTTTCGGCATCAAGCGTACTTGGGCTTGCGGTCACTACTGCCCGACGCATCGTGCCTTCGTCGATGCGGTTTTGCTCGTAGTCGCGCAAACGCTCGGCGCGAATGCTGATGACGATGCCACGCGAGCTGTGCCGCAATGTATACCAGTCATAGGTCTGGTCGGTGGCGTTGTCCAAAATGCGGCTCGCACGGCCCAGCCCTTTAGCAGTGCTGAGATAGGTCTCCTGCTCGGCTGTCAGGATCAACTCGTCGCCACGCGCATCGATGCGCTGCACCGCAAGCCCTGCGTTATCCTGCAGTCGATCACTGACTGCAGCCCAATCGACCGACCGACCGGATACGCCACTCGCCGGTTGCCGCGGTTCGGGCGGCGGGTCCATCACCTTGGGCGTCATGGCCCCGGTTTTCAGGTTGGTGCTCAGTGTAATGCCGAGCATCGCAGTATTTCCGCGCTCCCATGCAGCGTTCAACGCAATGCCGTCACTTAGACGAAACACCGCGCCGAGGTTGACTGGGGAGTCCTGTTCCTGGTTGTTCTGTTGCGGTTCGGACTGATAGTCGTTACCTTCAATCTCCAGCTTCAGG
>CAYZFU010000378.1:0-1837 GCA_964477725.1 uncultured Halopseudomonas sp. | reverse complement strand
TGCCGGCAACCGAATGGTGCATGCCGCCCAGGCCAATGAGCATGGTCGCCAGCCACACACATGCAATCTGGCTTATCGTGTCGCGGCAAGCGGTGACTAACCATGCGAGTAATCCCATCAGCCAGCCGGCCGGCACACCGCTAAGCAGCATGACCCACCAGGGCTTGGCAAGCAGCCGATGCGCAATGTCACCGAAAACCCCTTGATCAACTACGCCAAGTGCCGGGCCTAACACGGCCGCCATCACTGAGAAAACCGCTGCGCCGAGTACGTTCGCAGCCAGCACAATGCTCCATAGGCGTAGCAACGCCCCTGCGCCTGCCCGACGTGATAGAACCGGCTGGATAGCTGAAGCGGTTTGTTCAGTAAACAGGGCCGAGTAACCAACCACGACGAAAATAAAGCCGATCGAATAGAGATTCGCGTTGATGAAGGTTATCGCAGCGTGTGGCAAGACGCCTTCAAACAAAGTTGAATTGATGGCCATCGCAAACGGGCCAAACCCGACGTCAAGCCCTGCGGTGACCCCGGACATGAACAGCGCGATAGCTGGCCGTCTGAGCTCTTCCTCGGCGCGAGAAGTTTGTTGCTCGAGGATGGTGTGGTAGTTCTTCTGCGCCTCTTCGCGCGGATAATCCAGTCTCAGTGAACGGTGGCCGCCTTCACTCGGCTTCGTTGTTTCCCGTCGCTGCTCGCTGTCTTCCAGGCTCATCTCTCACCGTTACGTAGCGGAATAGAAAACGGCCCGCCCTAGGCCTCTTTTTGCTAGATAGCGATGAGCCAGACAAGTTCAGGCCGAAAGAATATTACATTTCTGTAAGCTTGACCGCGAACGTGAAACCTCACAGTGCCTGCCGGGTCAGGTTTGTAGTAAGCCGGCCCTGACGTCCAACCAGCACAATGAGGGGAAACACGATGCCTGGGAAATTTGGCCAACTCGCAGCAGGTGCAGTGATCGGGATAGTCCTGATTATCTTGGTAGCGCTTATGGCTGGGCTCGTAGTTGCTTACACAGGGGCCTATAACGTCGCTGCGACTCAAGACCATCAACCGATCGTACGCTGGACTCTAGACACTACTATGCGAAATTCCGTGGCCGGCAGAGCCGAAGACATCAAGGTTCCCCGCTTGACCGACGCAATGGTTGCTGCCGGGGCGAAACGCTACAAGGCAATGTGCCAGCACTGCCACGGCGGACCTGGTGTGGAGAAAAGCGAGTGGGCCAAAGGTATGTTGCCACAGCCGCCGCATCTCCCAGAGGTAGCCTCGGAGTGGGAGGCAAACGAAGTGTATTGGTTAGCGAAACACGGAGTGCGGATGAGCGGAATGCCTGCCTTCGGGCTAACCCACAGCGATGACCAGCTATGGGAAATTGCGGCATTTGTCAAACGCTTGCCCGGCATGACACAGGACACCTATGCAAGCTATGAAAACTCACCAGGACACGGTAACTGAAGGAAAAACTCTATGAGCATGTCTTATTGGCGTTTCGCAGCAATGGTCGCCACCTCAACGATCATCATGTATGGCGTGATGTACCTCAATACCTACGCGTTTGAACACGTGTTATGGAGCGAAACCCGAGCCTGGATGGCGCTTGTTATGGGTGCTGTCATGGCAGTGGTAATGCTTAGCTTCATGCTCAACATGTACCAGAAAAAGCCGATCAATATTGGCATCTTCGCCGGCAGTGCTTTGCTATTCGTCGCTGCGCTATGGCTAGTCCGCAGCCAGGCCACGATCGGGGACGCAGAGTATATGAAAGCGATGATACCGCACCACTCGATTGCGATCATGACAAGTACATGCCAGGATGGCAGGAGCCACAGCACGCAGA
>CAYZFU010000377.1:0-1857 GCA_964477725.1 uncultured Halopseudomonas sp. | reverse complement strand
GCGGAAACAGGACTCATGCGGCTGATCTGCTCGGCCTGGCTGCGGTTCTTGGCCAAGTGGTACGCGAGGTCGGGGCCGACATCGCTTTCTTGGATGAACTCGCTCATTGCCTCGTTGATCGGCAGCGTCCGGTCTTGCAGCACCACGGTTTCGAAGTCCGGGAATCGCTCTTTTGCCGATTCCACTTTCTCCATGAAACTTTCGGTCCTTCGCTCCGTTTCTTCGCGCTGCTGGCGCTGTTTCACTTCTTCCAGGGCCAGCTTTTCCGCTTCGTGGCGGATCTTTGCTTGCACATACGCTTCGTCGTCACCGTTGAAGGCTTCACGCTTCGGGACCTCTTGCAGACGTTGTGCGCGGGCCTGTTCTTCCTGCTCGCGGCGCATCCGGTTGATGGTCTGTTGGCGCTCCTTCGCGAGTCGCTTCTGGACAATCGCATCCAACTCAGCCTGAGTGAACGTCTTCTCCGTCTGCTTCTCTTCCTGCTGTTGCTCCACCTCACCCGTCGCCGCAGTTGCGACTTGTGCGTTCTGTCCCTCGCTTGCTGCGCCGGCGAGTGCGGTTTCTTGGCCTTCGGCCTGGGTTACTTCAGTGCTCATTTGATCCTCTCGGATAGGCCCGGTGAATACGCGCCGGTACGTGGTTACAGCGGTTTATTGCCAGCCCGCGAAGTGGCTGAATTCTTAGCTGTTGGCTGATCCGTAATACAGGTTGGCCCAGTCCAGCACCTGCGCGATCTGCTGCGCGGTCAGCACGCCCGAATACTTCAGGACACGATGCACTTGGCCGGTGTGGAACAGCGAATTTGCGCTCGAAGCACGGCGCGCGCCAAGCGTGGTATGCGTCAGGGTCGACGGCTGCGCCACCTGGGAGGCATTCACGAAAGCGGTGGGACCGTCCAGATACAGCGTGCCCCCCACCGTGCCAGTTGCATACGTACCGATGGCGCAATGCACCGCTGTGTTGTTGCCCTTGAAGCTAGTCCCATCCGATGCCGCCGAACTGCTTGCCCGCCGCGAAACGATGCCGCCGTTGCTATCTGGCGCAAGCTTCAGGATCTGTTGACGGTTTGCCGTGGTGCCGGATGCCTGATCGTCTTCGCAGAAGATCGCGGTGTTGGCCGAGAGCGCCGCGCCCGCAGAGCTGAAGATGACGATCTGCGTGCCGCCGATGCTGGCCGATGCCGCCTGCAGGTACTGCGAAGAGCTGCCCAGGAAGTCGGCCACATAGCGGCCGCTGGATGCCAGCACACGGTTCGGGCCAGTGCCGCCGCCGTTCGCCAGTGCCAGAGCGGTGCTGTCTGCGCCGGCCAGGTTGGTGATCTGCGTGCTGCTCAGGGTGACCGTGGACGTGTTGTCCGGGTCCCACGAAGCGGCCAGGGCCGGCGAGCCGGTCAGGGTCGGGGCCGCCACACCTGTGCCGGCGGTCAGCGCAACGCATGCCATCTGCACGGTGGCGGTTTGACCAACGCTGTTCGTGATGGTCACGGTGATGCGCCCAGCGCTGGCCACACTCACGGTGCCGGTGATCAGGCCGGTGCTGTCGTTGTAGCTCAGGCCAGCCGGCAAGCCGGTAACGCTGATGGTCTTCGCACGCTGGCCGGAGGTGTTCGTCACCAGCGCGCCGCAGTCGCATACGGCGTACAGGTCAAACGAGTACGCCTGGCCGACCGTGATATTTGTGATGCGGTCCACGGTGGCGCGCGGGCCAACCTGCAGCACGATGCGATGCGGGCGGCAAGTACTGCCGGCCACGTTCACCACGCGGTTGATGATCGTCTGCCCCGCCTTGTCGCTGATGGTGCCGCTCAGGGTGCGGGTGCCGCTGTTGTAGCTGACGCCAGTGGGCAAAATCGACCAG
>CAYZFU010000376.1:0-1858 GCA_964477725.1 uncultured Halopseudomonas sp. | reverse complement strand
CATCGGGAGGCGTTCAACCTGCTTTGCGATGAGAAGATCGGCGCCGGCATGAGCCGTGAAGTCTACTCCAGCAAGATCCTGCCGGATTGCGTGATAAAGGTTGAGGACGGCTCCGGACAGTTCCAGAACATCGTCGAGTGGGAGACATGGCGCCGCGTGGCTGATACGCCATTTTCGCGCTGGTTCGCGGCTTGCCGCTGGATCAGCCCCAACGGGCAGATCTTGATTATGGAGCGCACGATCCGCCCCGGGCCAAATGACTTTCCGGAGCAGTTGCCAGCTTTCCTATGCGACTTCAAGCGCGAAAATTTCGGGCTCTCTTTGCTGCCTGACAGCAAAACAGGGAATCCGTCGCATATGTTCGTCTGCCATGACTACGGCACGAATCAGCGAACATGGCATGACCAAGCGCATGCGCAAGGTCGATTGGTGGGAGCCCTGATGGATGCCTTGAAACTCCAAAGCAAGATCTGGACTGGATACGGAAAGGCGGCGCTGCGCTTGGGCTTGGACAACGTCCAATACCGCCCGAGCGGAACCGGCAACCCGTTGGCCACGGCAGCCGTGACGCTGAAAGCCAGCTTCAACGCGGCCGACATGACCTATACCAAGCCGAACAAGTACGGCATTTCGGTCTGGTATGGCCTGTTCGACGCCAGCCAGACGCAGGAGGGCGATTATCTTGTCGGGCCGCAGGGCACGTTCTTCATCGCCAGCCAGCAGCTGCACCTGCCGATCCAGCTCGTGCAGTGCAACCTCAAGGTGTTCCTGTCGCGCACCTCGATTTCGTCCAGTGCCGGCGCGGTCGACTACGGCGGCCCGACTGGTACCAGCGATGACACCATCCTGCTGGGCGGCTCTGGCACTGTGGCGGATACCGGCTGGCCGGCGAGCATCCTGCTGTTCGGCCAGCGTGAGCGCAACCTGAGCGAGATCCCCAGCAGCGTGCAGCAGATCGGCTGGCGCATCATCTTGCCGCCTTCGGTCCCGGCCTCGGTCGTGATCACGGCGGCGGACATCCTCACTGACGACCTGGGCCGGCGCTATGCCGTCCAGGGCGCCGAGCTCACTGACATGGGCTGGCGCATGACCTGCACGGAGCTTCACGCATGAAAAACATCAAGATCATCAGCGATGGGACAGCCGAAGGAACTCATGTGTTTGATTCCGATGGCAAGAAAATCGATGGAATCATCACCAGCATCAGTTGGGGCATTGATGCTAACGGCCGTATCGGCGAAGCAACGATCACGTTCTCGCAGCCGGTAGTCGAGTTGGAAGGCGAAATCAGCGATGGCTGACCTATCCGACGTCAGCAACATGCTGGTGGCCGAGCTCGCGGCCTATCTATACCCGAACGGGACTTCGAACCCGGTCTCGCCGGTGGCGAACTCCAAGGCGAAGGTGTTCGCCGGCTGGCCGCAGCCTGAAGACCTGGACGCAGACTTGCGCGCAGGGTGGGGCTACATCAGCATCTACCCGCTGGACACGGAAAAGCAGCTTCCGCTGACCATTCGTGACTGGCAGGCGGCCACGCTGGCAGCCGCCACCATCACTGCATCCGTCGCCGGCCAGGTGGTGACGCTCGCCGGCACCGTGAGCGCGGGCCAGAACGTCGCCATCGCCGTCAACGGCACGGCCTACATCGTCGCGGCGCAGGACGGCGGCACGCTCTCCGGCCTCGCCGCCGCGCTGGCCACGCTCATCAGCGCTGACGTCCCGGCCACATCCAACGGCGCGGCCGTGACGGTCCCGTCGGCCAAGACACTGGCCGCCAGCGTGGGCACGTCGGGCACGATGACGCGGGCGCTGCGCCGGCAGCAGAAGGTCTTCCAGATGACGGCCTGGGCAAGCGGCC
>CAYZFU010000375.1:0-1889 GCA_964477725.1 uncultured Halopseudomonas sp. | reverse complement strand
GCCGACCGAAGGTAAGCATCGCGCCGAGCATCAGCTCCAAGATTGTGCATGCGGTCGTCCAGTTCCACTACGCAAACGATGGTCAGATTTTGGGTGTACACAGCGTAATCTACGCGCTTCTGGGCAATGCGCCGAAATGCCGCGGTGCGTCGGCGCCCACCGCGAGCCGCTGGCGCTATGATCGCAGCCATAGACACTTGCGGGAACACCAGGAGATCCGGCAACGCATGGCGGAGGCGTCCAAAAAATTCACGCTCGTTGCCAGTCATCAGAGGCACCGGCACGTAGCGGAATCGACGGCGCCGGATTAGACCCAGGATGAGAAACATCAAGGCACCTGCGGCGAAAAGCGACACGGTCGATAGATTAGGTATAAGCATCGGCATTCTTCCAACGTCAGAAAACTAAGAGACAAAGATAATTATATTAGAGCCTTCGCCACGTACCGAGTGGCATTCGGGGCGCAACCGGCTTTCTTCCTTGACCTTGGAGTTAGAGGGCATCGACCAGCATATCTGCCGCTGCCTGGGCCTCGGGCATTTCGAAGTGGGCAACCGCAAGCAACGCTTTGGCATTTCCGATCAGCACACGCATAGCGGCCAACTCGGGAGCAGACAGGGCACTCTCGTTATTCGCCTGCTGTTCCAGTGTGAGCAACAGGCTAGTTACACTGGAGGGTAACTCAGTTGCCGGGTTAGTAGGTATAGCCGGTACGGCTGGGCGATTCTTGCGCGCCTTAATAAATGTTTCTGGGATCGGGGTCGGCAGAATGGCCATTTCTTTGTCCTTTATAGCCCGCACTTCGCTGGCCTCTTCACTGCCACAGGCCCGTTCAATGCGGGCCATGAGTGGATCTGTGGCGCACCAGGTCGTGGGTGCCGGTTTATCGGATCTATCTCAGGCGTTCGCGCGAAGTGACTGGAAGAGGCTTTCAAGCTGCGTAGTACCCTGAACGCTGATGCTGAGTATTCTCCGCAAATGAACCACCTAGTATTTCTTAACGAGCACCACTAGTGGGAGTTTCAGAGGTGCCATGCCCGGGAGGATAACTAGCACCAAGGCATGAAAATAAATCACGTCATGGATTCCCTGTCTCGCAGCGCCACCGATTCTCCATTTATCGCGTCTCTCACTCTACTTAAATGGTGCCAAGCAATATTCTTATTTGGAGCCATCTATTACCTTTAGGTGGAGCCGGCTTCCCATTTGTCATATCCGCCATGGAGAAAATACATCAGGTATCCTTTCTGTAATCAGCAGAAGCTACGTGATAAAAATGGAAAAACGATTTTTGGTAGTCGATCTTGAAGCGACCTGTTCGGATGACGGCAGCATCCCGCCGGAAGAGATGGAAATCATTGAAATCGGTGCCTGCTGGACCACCGAAGGTGGCGTGGTGCTTGAGCGGTTTCAGCACTTGGTCAGGCCGCTGGCGCGACCGATACTCACGCCATTTTGCAAGCAGTTGATCGGCATCACGCAAGAGGAAGTGGATCACGCACCACTGTTTCCTGTCGCCGCGCAGGCGCTGCAGGCCTTCATCAACGACATGGTGTCGCCCGATACCGTCTGGATGAGCTGGGGAAACTATGACCACAAGCAACTGACCAGGGACGCCCAGCGTCACGGGATCGCAATGCCCTTGACCATGCCCCACCAGAATGCCAAGCGACTGTTTGCGAAGGCCCAGCGCATCGGCAAGGAAGTGGGCATGGTCCGAGCGTGCGCGCTGAGCGGGATCAGCCGAGAGGGGCAGCATCATCGCGGGTTGGATGATGCAATCAATATCGCCAGGCTGATGCCCTGGGTATTGGGACACGCCACGCTCGCGGAGCAGCGTCAAGCCAGCGCGGTTGTTTCGTAAAGGACCAGAGGATGTCATTCAACGT
>CAYZFU010000374.1:0-1898 GCA_964477725.1 uncultured Halopseudomonas sp. | reverse complement strand
TCACACCATGAGCACGCATTTTTCCGGCGAAGGCAACATCGGTTCGCCACCGGAGTACCGCGAATTCCCCAACGGCAACGACGAACCCAGCCGCCTGCTACGCCTGAACGTCTATTTCGACAACCCTGTGCCGAAGAAGGATGGCACGTTCGAGGACCGGGGCGGCTTCTGGGCGCCGGTGGAAATCTGGCACCGCGACGCCGAGCACTGGAAGGACCTGTACCAGAAAGGCATGCGCGTGCTGGTCGTCGGCCGCATGGAGCGCGAACCTTGGACGGACAACGAGGATCAGCCGCGCGAAACCTGGCAAATCAATGCGCGCAGCGTCGGCATCCTGCCGTACCGCATCGAGTCCGTGGCCCTCAGTCCGAAGCCGCAGGAGGCAGAACCGAAGCCCCAGGCCGCTCAAGAATCGACCGCGCCGAAGGAGGCGAAGCGCAGGAAGTGAACCGGCATGGAGGGCGGCGGCCGCAATGCTTCGCCGCCCTCCATGCGCTCGCGAGCTATCCCCAGGGGATAGCTCCACCAACGTCCACCGACTTCCACGCGCTCCCGCAAATCGCGGCTTCCGGTCCGCACACCTGCGGCCACGCGCCACCCCGCCCAAGCCATTCCATTCCGTGAAAGCGGTCGCCGCTGCATGCGGCTTGTTTGCTGCTGCCCCAGGTGGCGCTCGGCATCCTCGATTCCAGCAACTCCATGAACAACGGGAATCGGGATGGACGGACATGCGGCTGTTCTTGTGCGAGAAGCCCTCCCAGGGCAAAGACATTGGCCGGATTCTCGGTGCCACGCAGCGCGGTGAAGGCTGCCTCAACGGTTCCGGCGTCACCGTCACCTGGTGCATCGGCCATCTCGTGGAAGCCGCAGCGCCCGAAGCCTACGACGAGCAGTTGAAGCGCTGGTCCATCGAGCAGTTGCCCATCATTCCCCAGCATTGGCGGGTCGAGGTCAAACCGAAAACCGCCACGCAGTTCAAGGTCGTCAAGGCGCTTCTGGCGAAGGCGACCCAGCTTGTCATCGCTACCGATGCCGACCGCGAGGGCGAGTTGATCGCGCGCGAGATCATCGACCTGTGCGGCTACCGCGGCCCCATCGAGCGGCTGTGGCTGTCGGCGCTCAACGACGCATCCATTCGCGCCGCACTCGGCAAGCTCCGGCCATCGGCCGAGACCTTGCCGATGTACTACTCGGCGCTGGCGCGCTCTCGGGCGGACTGGCTCGTCGGCATGAACCTCAGCCGGTTGTTCACGGTGCTGGGGCGGCAGGCCGGCTACGACGGCGTGCTGTCGGTCGGTCGCGTCCAGACCCCGACGCTCAAACTGGTCGTGGACCGGGATCGCGAGATCGCAGCCTTCGTGTCCGTGCCGTACTGGGCCATCGACGTGTCCCTGTCCGCTGGCAGCCAGGCTTTCACCGCGCAGTGGGTTCCCCCGAAAGCATGCACCGACGACGCCGGCCGCTGCCTGCAGCAGCCCATCGCGCAGCACGCCGCGCAGCAGATCCGCGCCGCGGACAGCGCCCAGGTGGTGGCGGTCGAAACCGAGCGCGTGCGGGAAGGCCCGCCGCTGCCGATCGACCTGGGGACCTTGCAGGAAGTCTGTTCCAAGCAGCTTGGGCTGGACGTGCAGGAGACACTGGAAATTGCCCAGGCCCTGTACGAGACGCACAAGGCCACGACGTACCCGCGCTCCGATTCGGGCTACCTGCCCGAAAGCATGTTCGCCGAGGTGCCAACGGTCCTCGACAGCCTGGTCAAGACCGATCCCTTGCTGCGACCGATCATGGACCAGCTCGACCGCACTCAACGCTCACGCGCCTGGAACGACGCGAAGGTGTCTGCTCACCACGGCATCATCCCGACGCTCGAACCCGCGAACCTCTCCGCCATGAGCGAG
>CAYZFU010000373.1:0-1918 GCA_964477725.1 uncultured Halopseudomonas sp. | reverse complement strand
CGGAGCGGTTCGGCTGCCAGACGTTCGGGCCACCTGCTGAGGGGAACCCGCCACTACGATGCTGCCGCCGGCAGCGCCCGCGCCCGGCCCCACGTCGATCACCCAGTCGGCCTGGGCCACCGCGCGCATGTCGTGCTCGATCATCACCACGGTATTGCCGGCATCGACCAGGCGCTGCAACTGCACCAGCAGCCGGTCGGCATCCGACGCATGCAGTCCGGTGGTCGGCTCGTCGAGCACGTACAGGCTTCGGCCGCGCTGGCTGCGCTGAAGCTCGGTCGCCAGCTTGATGCGCTGCGCCTCGCCACCGGAAAGCTCAGTGGCCGGTTGCCCCAGGCGCAGATAGCCCAGTCCGATATCACGCAGCAGTTGCAGTGGCCTTGCCACCGCATCTTCACCCTCGAAGAATTCGCTGGCCTCGTCCACGGTCATCTGCAACACCTCGGCGATGTTGCGCCCGTTCCACTGCACCTTCAGCGTGGCCTCGTTGTAGCGTGCGCCATGGCACGTAGGGCACGGCGCGTACACGCTGGGCATGAACAGCAGTTCCACGCTCACGAAACCCTCGCCCTCGCAAGTCTCGCAGCGCCCCTTGGCAACGTTGAACGAGAACCGTCCGGCGTCATAGCGGCGGCGTCGCGCATCGGGCGTGGCGGCGAACAGCTTGCGTACATGATCGAACAGGCCGGTGTAGGTAGCCAGGTTCGACCGCGGCGTGCGCCCAATCGGTTTCTGGTCCACCTGCACCAGGCGCTGTATGGCGTCCACGTCGCCCGCCAGATGACCACCGGTCGCTTCGATCACGGCCGGCCCTTCACTGGTGGCGTTATCGGCCGCATCGTCTTCAGGCTCGTGGCCCAGGTGTAGCAGCACCAACTCCGGCAGGGCCTGCGCGACGAGGCTGGATTTGCCGGAGCCGGAGATACCCGTGACGGCTGTTAGCACGCCCAGCGGAATGCGTGCATCCACGCCATGCAGGTTGTGGCGGTGAATGCCCTGCAGCTCCAGCCAGCCGGTCGCTTCGCGTGCTCGGCTTCCCGGCGCGGGGATCTCGTCGAACAGGTAGCGTGCAGTACGCGATTCGGCAATCTTGCGCAGGCCATCCGGTTCGCCGCTGTAGAGCACGCGGCCGCCACGCTCCCCGGCATCCGGCCCGACATCGACCAGCCATTGCGCGCGGCGCATCAGGTCAAGGTCGTGCTCCACCACGAACACCGAGTTACCCGCATCGCGCAGCCGGTCGAGCGCGTCGTACAGGGCCTGGCTGTCGGAGGGATGCAGGCCCGCCGAGGGTTCGTCGAGCACGTACACGACGCCGAACAGCAGGGAACTCAATTGCGTGGGCAACCGCAGGCGTTGCAACTCGCCGGCCGAAAGCGTCGGCGTGGCTCGGTCCAGCGTCAGGTAACCCAAACCCAGCCCACGCAGTTGACGCAGGCGCGCCATCACGCCACCGGCCAGGCGCTGCGCGGCGAGGCGCTTTTCTTCCGATAGCGCCGAGGTGCGGCGCACGTCGGGCGATACCGCATGGACGGCACGGCCGGAGCGTCGGGTCGCTTCCTTGTCCGTAGCCGCCCCCGCTGCATGGGCGCGGAAATCGCCCTGGGCGATGGGTTCGAGCAAGGCCGCCAACTGATCCAGCGGCATCTGCATGAACTCGCCGATGTCCACGCCGGCGAACGTGACCGACAGCGCCTCGGGCTTGAGCCGCTTGCCGTGGCAGGTGGGGCACGGTTTGCCCTCCATGAACCGGGACACGCGCTTTCTCATCAGCGCGCTCTGGGTGTTGGCAAAGGTGTGCAGCAAATACCGTCGGGCGCTGGTGAAGGTGCCCATGTAGCTCGGCTCCATCTTGCGTTTGAGCGCGGCGCGGGTCTCGGCAGGCGTGAAGCCGGCGTACACCGGCACCGTCGGTGTT
>CAYZFU010000372.1:0-1971 GCA_964477725.1 uncultured Halopseudomonas sp. | reverse complement strand
TAGGTGAGTCGGACGGTCGGTGGGGATTCGTTACCGTTCGCCCCGTCCAAGTGTTACGCCTCGCTTGCCGGAGGTAACAGTTTTTCCTGGATGGGGCGGTAACACCGGTAACAGAGCGGGCGGTAACGTCTGGGCTGCGGTCAGGAGTTGGCGGTTTTCTTGCGCGGGATGCCCAGACGCTGGCGCCTCTCCCACAGACATTTGCGGCTGATACCCAGCTTGTTCGCAAGCTCGGTCTCGGTCATGTGCTCCTGGTGTTCGAGGACGAAGTGCTGGAAGTAATCCTCCAGCGACAGATCCTCGGTTGGCTCCTGGCTTTCGCTATCGGGATGGCGCATGGTTTCCAGGGCGCTTGCCGCCTCGCTAGCACGCTCGTATTCCGCGTCCACGTCAATCCCCAGCAGGTCGAGGGAAATCTCCGACTCGTCGCAGAGAATGGCTGCGCGCTCGATCGCGTTTTCCAGTTCGCGAACATTGCCCGGCCAGGGGTAGCGGCGAATTGCGGCAGCAGCTTCGCGGTTGAAGTGCAGATCATCGATGTTCATGTTGCCGCCGGCGCGCTTGAGCAGGGCCTCGGCGATCAGCATCACGTCTTCGCCGCGTTCGCGTAGCGGCGGCAGGCGAAGCTCGATGACGTTCAACCGGTAGTAAAGATCTTCGCGAAACAGGCCCTGGCGCGCCAGGGTTTTCAGATCACGGTGCGTGGCTGCGACCAGGCGCACATCGACGCGGTGCGACTGAACCGAGCCGACCCGGCGAATCTCTCCTTCCTGCAACACACGCAGCAACCGGGCTTGTGCTTCCAGCGGAAGCTCGCCGATCTCATCGAGAAACAAGGTGCCGCCGTCAGCCGCCTCGACCAACCCGGTACGGCCGGCCGTGGCACCAGTAAAAGCGCCTTTTTCGTGGCCGAACAGTTCCGACTCGATGAGCGTTTCGGGAATGGCGGCGCAATTGACCGAAATCAGCGGCGCCTTGGCGCGCCTGGAATTCTGATGCAATGCGCGGGCAACCAGCTCCTTGCCTGTCCCTGATTCACCCTGGATGAGCACGGTCGAATCGGTCGGCGCGACCTTGTTGATGCGCTTGAAGAGCGTTTGCATCGCCGGGCTGGAGCCGATGATGCCCATGTCGCTACCGGAGGCTGGCTTGCCGCCAGCTGTCGCTTCAGGCTTCGGTGCCGGAGCGGCCGGCGCCTGGCTGCGGCGCTTGCTGTGATCCTGGATGATTCGCGCGACCGCCTGGAGCATTTCGTCGTGATCGAAAGGCTTGGCGATGTAGTCCACGGCGCCGAGCTTCATCGAATCGACCGCCGAGCGCAGGCTCGCATAACTGGTCATGACCAATACCGGGGTATCCGGTGCCTTGCGTATCAGTTCGGTGCCCGGCTCGCCGGGCAGACGCAGGTCGCTGACGATAAGATCGAAATCACCCAGCGTGAAACGCTCGACCGCCTCATGGACCGAACCCGCTTCGCTAACCTGGTATTGGTGGCGCTCCAGTAGCCGTCGGAGTGCCGAGCGGATGATGGCTTCGTCTTCAACGACCAGAATGTGTGACATAGCTACCTCGTGCGGCGGCGACCGTTCAGGTCGCCGCGCTGTTACCTATTACGCTGTAGCGGGGAAGAGTGATGGTAAAGCGTGTTCCCCGCATGGTTGCCTGATCGACCGGGCTATCTACGGTGATCTGTCCATAATGCTCTTCGATAATCGAGTAAACCAGTGCCAATCCGAGCCCGGTACCTGTCCCTGGCTCCTTGGTGGTGAAAAACGGCTCGAACAGACGATCCATGATTTCGCGATCAATACCGCTGCCCTGATCTTCGACCAGCAGGAGCACACGGTGCTCGTCCTCCCGCGTCGATACAGTGATGGTGTCGCCATTGCTACTGGCATCCCTGGCGTTGCCGAGCAGATTGATCAACACCTGCACGAGCCGCTGACTGTCGCCAGAGACCAGATGCTCCGG
>CAYZFU010000371.1:0-1992 GCA_964477725.1 uncultured Halopseudomonas sp. | reverse complement strand
CGCGGGGGCAGGTACCGCCAAACCCGTCAGAGCTGTTGATGCATCCGAACTTCTCCAAGTTCTTGAACGACATCAGCAGCCAGTACGACTTGGTCATCATCGACACGCCGCCCATCCTTGCGGTAACCGATCCGGCAATTGTTGGACGACTCACCGGCACCAGCCTGATCGTCACCCGCTTTGGCGTAAACGGTGCGAAAGAGATTGAAGTGACCAAGCGTCGCTTTGAACAGAATGACATCCAACTGAAAGGCGCGATCTTCAATGCAGTCACCAAGAAAGCTAGTGCGTACAGCTACGGCAATTACAACTACGCGTATCAATCCGAAGCAACTTGAAAATGACTGCTGCAATACTGCTAGACACTCTATGCCGCTACGTTGAGCCGGGCGGAATTGGAGCCCAACGGTGATCCGCCGAGTCGCCAACCTTGGGTTACGGGGAGCAACGCTGGTAAGCAAGTTTCTCTTGCTGTTTTTGCTGGCGCGGCTACTGGAGCCAGAAGAAGTCGGTTTGTATGGCCTGATTACCGTCACAGTTGCGTACGCCCTGTATTTGCTCGGCTTCGACTTCTATACGTTCACCACTAGGGAGATCATCCATAGGGACCGGAGCGAATGGGGTGGCCTCTTAAAAAACCAAGGCGCTTTTTCAGCTTTACTCTATGCAGCATTTTTGCCTGCCTTAAGCGTCGTTTTTTACTTTGGCCTGCTTCCGGTTCGGCTTGCCGGCTGGTTTTTCCTGCTCCTGGTCCTCGAACACGTCAACCAGGAGCTGGGCCGGCTTTTGGTAGCCATTTCGAGACCGCTAACTGCTAGCGTGCTGCTGTTCCTGCGGTCCGGCCTATGGGCTTTTGTGATCGCCGCGCTGATGTTCGCGTGGCCAGAGTTGCGCTCGCTATCTACGGTTCTGCTTGGATGGTCTATCGGAGGTACCGCAGCAGCGCTGCTGGGCTTGATCTCACTGCACTATCTTGGTCTGGGCGGCTGGGACACCAAGGTCGACTGGACCTGGATCGGTGAGGGCGTCCGGGTGGCGGTGCCACTGCTTATCGCGACCCTGGCGATACGAGGCGTACATACAGTCGACCGGTACTGGTTCGAGGCACTCGTCGGCCTCGACACCCTCGCCGCCTATGTCTTGTTTATGGGAATGAGTACGGCGTTGATGTCGTTTCTGGATGCGGGCGTGTTCGCCTTCTTGTATCCAGCGTTGATTCAGCATTGGAAGCAAGGGTCGCCGGCGAATTTTCGTGAGTCGCTCCGCCGTCTGGTTATCCAGACTGCTGCATTTACCGCAGGTTTCGCCATATGCGCCGTGTTTGCTCTACCGCTCCTACTCGACTGGCTGGACCGACCGGTTTATACGGAAAATGCCGACCTATTCGTATGGCTGATGCTCGCAACAGTTTTTTTTGCCGTTTCGATGGTCCCTCACTACGCGTTATATGCCCAAGGAAAGGATAAACATCTCATCGCTAGCCATCTGCTGGCTCTCCCGGTTTTCGGCGTCAGCACATTGTTATTTATTCCACTAAACCATCTTCTGGCCGTGCCAGCCGGCCTTTGCTTCACCTTTGCGTTCACTCTCCTCTGGAAAATGGTCGCTTATTACAAGCTCACCCCCACAGAATATCAACTTTTCAGACGACCCGTCTGAGGGAATAGGAAGCTCATATATGCTGAAAAACTCAACAATCCTGGTCACTGGCGGCACTGGCTCGTTTGGCAACACCTTCGTGCCCATGACCCTGGCCAAATACAACCCCAAGAAGATCATTATCTTTTCTCGCGATGAGATGAAGCAGTGGGACATGGCGAAGAAATTCGAAGGCGACAAGCGCGTGCGCTTCTTCATCGGAGACGTTCGGGACAAGGAGCGTCTATATCGCGCCTTGGATGGTGTCGACTATGTTGTGCATGCCGCAGCGACCAAAATTGTCCCGACAGCCGAATACAATCCGTTCGAATGCGTCAAAACTAACGTCAACGG
>CAYZFU010000370.1:0-2018 GCA_964477725.1 uncultured Halopseudomonas sp. | reverse complement strand
TCGGCTTACGCACAGCGAGGGTTGCAATACGTACTCGACCGCCTTGATGAGCTGCTTGAGCCACTGCCCGTCGAAGCGGTGCATTTCAGGGAACAGCGCCTCACCGAATCCCACGTGCAGGGTACGTTGCGCATGGGTGAAGATGGCGATGGGTCGGTTATCGATCACGGCCTGCTTCACCACCGCAAGCGCAACCTGGTGGTGGTGGGGACGTCCACCTTCCCCTCCTGCTCACCCAGCAACCCCAGTCTGATCGCTGCTGCGCTTTCCATCCGGGCAGCCGATCGGCTGTTCAGCTAAGGGTACGGCAGATGAATCGACGCCATTTTCTTGTCCTGTCCGGAGCGGCCGCCGGTACTGTCGCAGTGGGCGGTGCAATCGCCGTATTCGACAACCCGTATGACTACATCCCCGCGCTGCTTCATGAATATATAGGCGACTACACAATGGCGGCCGAGGAAGAAAGGCGCTTCGTTGACGCGTTCGGTGAACACTATGGCCTGCACGCCCTGATAGGCTTCGTCGGGCTGCATAATCTGCGTCGCCACACCGCGATGGGTACTTCATACACCCATTACATGAGAGATCTGTACGAGCGTCGGCTGGTCGGAGATTTTATGACCTCTACCGACTTCATGCAGAAATCCCGGATGCAGGAGGTGCCCGATGTGAAGTTCATCGGTTTCAGGCTGCCGTGCTCAAATCCTTTCGCCCGTTTCGCTCAATGAACGGACAGCGTCATCGGTCTCGCTTCGATGGGAGAGCCCGGCCTTTGCCGGCCCGGAGGACACTGCCGAGGCCTGGAACGATTCAATTGCAATCGAAAGCGTCAGGTGAGCCGCCCCATCACGTTAGAGATGGTCGACTCCCGGACGCTCAGGTCTTGTTCACCGCACCCGGATCAACCGATGCACCGGCGCCCAGCTCTTCTCGCACCTTGGCCAGGCGTGCGCCTTCTTTACCTGTGATCATGAACAGTTTGGCCGGATCGCTCGTGCGCAACTGCAGCGCACCCAGCTCCATACCCTCCGCCACTACGATGTCATGCTGACGGGCGGCCAGGCCATCCAGAATCGTCTGCGCTGCCGCAACCGGATCGATGCCGTTCTCGATGTTCGCATCGGACCGGCCACGCGCCGAGCCGCTGCCTTCCAGCGCATTCTTCGCTATATCAGTGCGCACCGAGCCGGGAATGATGACGCTGACGCCGATGCCATAGGCTTCTTCGACCTCTGCGCGCAGCGCCTCGAAGTACCCCACCACCGCGTGCTTGGCACCGCAGTAACCGGTCCTCAATGCCGTGCCCACCTTGCCCGCCACCGAGCTGACCACCGCCAGCTGCCCGCCACCCTGCCCCACCAGCCGCGGCAGGACGGCCTGGGTCAGCGCCAGCGGCGCCATGTAGTCCACCTCTATCAATTGGCGATACACGTCCAGCGACGTATCCAACGCCAGACTGCGCTGGCTTATACCGGCATTGTTGATCAACAGATCGATGCGCCCTCGCCAGTTCCAGGCCTGCTCGACCATAGCCGGTAACCGCTCGTAGTCGGTCGTATCGAAGGCCAGTACCATGGTTCGCTCCGGCGCCTGGTCAGCCAGCGCCCGCAGCGCATCGGCACGCCGGCCAGAGAGGATGACGTAAGCACCTTGCGCCAACAAAGCATTGGCCAGCGCCTCACCAATACCCGACGACGCCCCGGTAACCCAGACTACCTTCGACTCAAATGACATAGTGCGATTCTCCCTGGTTCGCGGGCAACCCGTGGCCCGCCAAGGGTTTGAAAGTAGTGGATTGCTGCCGGTGAGTCTGTCACGGGTGTGACAGTCGCTGGTCTCCTCTGCCCACCCGCAGCGGCTCCTGACTGCTGAATGAAGGACGATCAACCAGCATTGCCGCATGCGTATAGGGTGGTGCAGCGCCAACGAAAGGGCTTTCTCCTGAACCAACCTCTACCACCTGCGTCCCAAGACTATAGAAGTCCAAACACTAAAAGCAGGATTTTGAGGAAACAAAT
>CAYZFU010000369.1:0-2022 GCA_964477725.1 uncultured Halopseudomonas sp. | reverse complement strand
TGTCGGTCAACAACACCTCCCCGGTCATCGGATACGACACCAACGGTGTTACGACCTCCTTTTCCTTTCCGTTCAAGATCCTGGAGGCTTCGGACCTGAGTGTCACGCTGTCGGTGCCGGGTATTCCCGGCTACTCGGTCTCGATCACCAGCGGCGTGGAGGGTGGTAAGGTCAACTTCGTGACACCTCCGCCGATTGGCCGATTGGTCCTGCTGCGCAACGTGACTCTGGACCGTTCGACCGACTACCAGTATCAGGGCGAGCTGCCGTCTGATGTGGTGAATGATGATTTTGACCGTGTGGTGATGATGGCCCAGCAACTTGGCCTGCAGACTGCGCGCTCGATCAAGATGTCGTTCACCGATACCGGCGATCAGGTGCTGACGCAGGAAGCGGCAGCTCGCGCTGGCAAGGCCCTGATCTTCGATGCGGCCGGAAACGTCACTGTGTCGGTCGACAACTACAACGACCAGGCGACGGCAGCGGCTGCAAGTGCTGCTGCGGCAGCCGTGAGCGAGACGAATGCGGCCACCAGCGCGGCAAGCGCGAACTCTGATGCTGGCGCAGCAACCTTGGCGGCATCGCAAGCAATCACTGCCGCACAGAGCGGCCTCGGCTTTACCTTGAGCACCGCTTATGACTTCGGCTCAGTCGCTGACCCCATTACCCTCTTTCCTACCGATCTCGGGAGCGTCCCCTAATGTCTATCGTATTGCAACATCGTCGCGGCACCACCGCCCAGCACGCGACCTTCACGGGCGCGGCCGGCGAGGTCACCTACGACACCACGAAGAAAACCCTTGTGGCGCACGATGGCTTGACCGCAGGCGGCATCGCACTGGCCAAGGAAACCGCGTTGGTATTCCCGGGCTTCATGAGCGGCCTGACCGGTGAAAGTGAAACGTCCGCGCCCACCACGAAATTTAATCTGCGCGCGGATTCGGTGACCACCCGTGATGCGACCGGCAAGACCAGAACCTACTTCAATGTCACCAGCAAGCAGGTAGACCTCACTCTTGCCAACTCCATCGGCGGCCGCGATCAGGTGGCAGCCTTCGCGGCCTATGCTGAGCCGAATCTGTTCTGGGTCCCTGACGGCTCCGGTAGCCTCGGGCTGGTGCCCAGCGGTTATTCCGAGTGGGCAATGGCGGTCAGTCATAAGCTGAACGGCAGTGCTCAATTTATCCAAGGTAACGTGATTGCCGATGTGTTCGAGTATTCGGTACCGCAAGCTATCGTGACAAATGGTGGCGGCAGCTTCCCATCTTCGGTGAGCACACAGAATTACATCCCATTACTCGCCGGCGAAATTCTTTACAGCAGCAGCTTCATTGCCGGCACGAACTCTGGCGGCAACGGCAGCGGTCTCGCGCAGGTCGGCCTCGGTACCCAGGAATATTTGCAGATGCCACTCGTCCTGAACGGCGCAAATCAAAACACAGGCGGCGGCGCTACTGTCATCTTGCGCCAAACCTCCGCACGAACCATCGCTTATGGTTCTGCTGGCTTGGTCGGAAGCGTAGCCACCTTTGCTCAGACCGTGCGAGCCAACCGCTACACCATGAAGAACGGAGCGCGATAATGCCTGAATGGGATCCCACGCAGAATTACGCGTTCATCGACAACGATACTGGCGTGCTGCAGGCATGGGGCTATGCGGAATCGAATTGCCGGCTGCTTCAGCCGCAGTGTGATCGTGCAATCCCAGTAGCTTGGGACTTCATGCTGGAGCCCGGCAAGTGGCGCTACGACGAGACCGTCACGCCTCCCGAGTGGGTGGCTTACCCATGAGCGACACGAAGGTCATCGACACCAAGATCGCCCTGGCCTGGCTGGCACCGCTGGGAATCACCATCGTTAGCGGTCTGGTTACCCTCGTCTGGATGGCATCGCAACAGGCCAGCACCATCAACGCACTGCTCGAAACGCAACGCGAGATGAAAACCCAGATGAGCGCGCGAGACCAGCGGGACGAGGCTTTCAAGGCGGCCCAGCTCACCGCTGTTGCAGAAGTCAAGCTGA
>CAYZFU010000368.1:0-2027 GCA_964477725.1 uncultured Halopseudomonas sp. | reverse complement strand
GCCTCTATGTCAACTCCATGGGGCCGACCCCACAAGACATCCTCATCAACAGCTGGACGGGCGAAACGTTTGATCCGTTTTATTCGCACGTAGCGAACCTGAACGAGATGCTGATAGAGCACATCACCAATCATCACTCGTTTCCGGTCATCCATTATTTTCATGCGAGCGATCCGGAAATGGCTGTCATTCCGGCTATCGTCCGGCTAGACGAAACTTGTCATCTGCTTCTCGGCGCTGAGACCTCAGGATCGCATGAGCGACAGCTCGCCTTGCATATGCTGCGGGAAACGCTCGATCAGTACGTGAAAATGGTCGAGAGTGGCTTCATGTCCACCATGAGGCCATCGAGTAGTCCACCCACCCCCGACCTCGCTCCGCTAGCTAGACAAGGAATCACAATCAATCTAGCTAAAGCCATGAAATCGGGCAGCAGGCGGCGTGAAATAATGACCGCCTTACTGGAACGCGACGGGTGGTCGTGGAAAGACGTGTATCGCTAACGCATCTGTCCGAAAAACCAGATCGACGCTTGCGGGATCGGCTCACGGGTAGGTGGCTATGACTTTTTCTTCTCCAACACTCACTCCAATGACTTCGTACGGGTGCGCAATGCCGGGTACTTCCATTCCCGGCGAGCCCGCCGGCATGCCAGGGACAGCGATACCTGCCAGGTCGGAGCGCTTCGATAGCTCGATGACTTGCGCAGCCGGAACATGGCCTTAGATGAACCGGCCGTTCAGGGTGGCTGTATGACACGAAGCGAGGTGACGGGGTACCCGCAGATCGCTCTTGACCTTGATCATGTCTTGCTCGACTCGGTCGATGACTTCAAAGCCCTTCGACTCCATATACGAGACCCAACTCTTGCAACAGCTACAGTTGGCGTCTCGGTGGACCTCGACGGTGAGCTGTGGAGACGACGCGTAAGCATGGATGGCTGCGAAGAACAGGGGAGGTATCGCTAACCAGGCTTTGCTGGACTTAATGCTCATGTAGATGTTCCTTGCCATCGGCATGGATGTGTGTATTCGGCTGCATTTGGGAAGGCTGACCGCCTTCAGCCGCGCCGTGATGGTCCTCTGCGTGGCCATCCGCTCCTTGTTCGCCGCTATGATGATCACCGTGTGGTGCGGTTTCGCCTCCACCATGCGAGTGGCCTCCACTGGCGGCAACTAACTTCCGGTACTCCTCAGCGCTCAGGGACGGTAACTCGCCCAAAAATGCCACCATTTCCCAGATGTACTGATCTTCCATGCTTTGTCCCCAGGCGGGCATGCCGGAAGCCTTGATGCCGTGTTTGATGACCCAGAATGTTCTCGCAGGGTCCCCATTGATTCCGGTCTGCGTCAAGTTGGGCGGAGACGGATACAGCCCCTTGCTAAGCTCCGACGCGCTCTGTCCTGGCTTGAGATGGCAACTGGCACACATTGCATCGTAGTTACCCGAGCCGGCCTGCACCTTATCGGCACCGTTGAGATTGGGAACTTCGATCGACTCCGCGCGAACCGCTATAGACCGGTTTCGAGCCGCCTCAAGAAAACCATGCACAACCTCCGAGTGTGGCTCGTCCGCCGCCACACTGATCGCGCCGAAATACACAGCTCCGGCGACAGCGGTCGCGAACACTGCGAACGCCACCACTAACGTGCCCACTATCTTTTTCATTGTTCGATCCTAAAACCACATCCTGATGCCAGCGACGAAGCGCGCCGACTCGATTTCTTCGCCTTCCTCTCGGGCAAAGTCAGCTGTTTGCCCATAGCTTCTACCCCAGCTAACGCCGACATAGGGTGCGAACTCACGAACAATCTCATAGCGGAGGCGCAAGCCGACTTCGGCCTCGCTTAAGCCAGAGCCAGTGCCTCTCCTGGCATCATCCTTGCCCTGAAAATTCAGCTCCGCCACTGGCTGCAAAACCAGACGGTTTGTCAGCAAAACGTCATATTCTGCTTCCAGCCGAGCAGCCGTTTGACCGGCTTCGCCCAGGTAAGCGGTGGCTTCAACTTCCAAGCCGTACAATGCCA
>CAYZFU010000367.1:0-2107 GCA_964477725.1 uncultured Halopseudomonas sp. | reverse complement strand
ATCAGGCGGATCTGCCCGGTGGATGCTTGCGGCCACACCAGCAGATTTCCGACAGGGTAAAAGCGCTGCAGGAAGACGCCCAGCGGCACGCCGCCGAGCGCCTTGACACCGATGCGCTCCCACTCTTCCAGCGATTCCACCACCTGCAGTGGGAAATCAACGCCGTTGTCGCGCCAGCTTGCCGCGTCAATCTTTGCAGGCAACGGCATATCGATATTCCCGCCTGGCCCGATGGTGTAGGAGCCCGAACCATTGGCCGTGAACATGACCACTTTTTGCGCGTAGATGCACTGCTTTTGCACGTTCCATTGCGCAATCATCTGATTCAGCGTGTCCAGGGAATCGCTGACCAGGGATGGCGAAAGAGTCTGATCCTCGCCGATCCCTTTGATGTCACGCAGCGCAAGCTGGATGATCTTGATCACGGTGGTCATGTTCAGGTGCCCTCGTTGGCCTTGTCGAGCATGGCCTGCAGATCGGCGCGCTTCACATAGCTGGACGGCAGAGAAACGCCCTTCTCGGTCAATGCAGCACGCAGTTGAGCGATGTTCATGGAGCCGGCGGGAGGCGCTTCTTCGATTTCGACGCCGAAACCGCCCTCATTCGCCAGTTCTTCCTCGCCCGCATCGCGGACGATGACGAAATCTGCGTACAGCTCATTGCCCTTGTACAAGCACTTGGGATATTCCATATTGGCCTCGTAAAAAGGCCCCCGAAGGGGCCTTCGGGTTAGTTGGACAGGAGGCGCGCGGCCAGCTGAGCGCGAATGGACTTGTAGCCGTACAGAACATCGATACGGCACGGGAAGGCGTCGTTGGTGATGTCGTACTGGCGGACCACGCGCATCGACAGACCGTCGTAGACCTCGCGAGCCGAGAAGTCCACGCCTTCCGGCATTTCCAGGTCAGCGGTCACGAAGGCGAACGCATCGCGATGGAAGGCCAGGGACGGCTTGTACACCGCGCTTGCGCCGCCGATCTTGGTGATGGCTGCACCGTTGGCGATGCCGGTGGAAACCACGTTCTGGCGGCCGGTCGAGGTGTAGATGGCCGGCGAGATGCTCAGGGTGCCAGCGCCACCGGCGTAGTCAGCGGTCACGACGAACTGCTGCAGCACGCCAGTATCGGATGCACGCGGTTGGTGCCGGCGAAGGTGATGACATCGCCCTTCTTGAAGGTGGTCGAACCGGATGCCACGACAACCGACGAAGAGCCGTTGGCAGTCACCGCACCGTTGACGGTGTAGGTGGTAGCCGCCAGGGCGGTGCCGGTCTGCTGGCTTGGCAGCAGGGTGTTTTCGTAGATCTTGCCGAAGCCGGCGGTCAGGCCGACCAGACCATCACGATACTGCTCAGCGATAGTGCTGGAATCCTGGAACAGACCCTTGAGGCCATCGACCAGGTCCAGGTTGTCCTGGGTGTTCAGGATCAGGGCACGGTTCGAGGTCGGGGTCAGCGAGTCGGTCAACAGCTTGCGGCCGGTCAGCAGGGTGCGCAGGATAGCCGCGTTGCCGACGTTGTTGACGGTGTTGTAGACATCCAGGGCCATGTTGAAGGCGTCTGCCTCGATGTTGGCAGCCAGAACAGCCATGGCAGGCTCCAGGATGCGATCCGCGAAGTCATCCAGGCTAAGGGTCAACTCGGCCGAGGTGAAGTTCACGTCCACGCCCTTCTGGGTCGCCATGGTCAGGCTGACGGATTGCTCGTTCACGTCCTGAGCGGCCAGGGTGCGGCCGGTGCGAACGGTGAATTCGTTCGGCACACGGATTTGCAGGGTCGAGCCGATCTTTGCGCCCTTCTTGGCGTACTGATCGTCGTATTGACGGTTGATGGAGCCCACGAAGTTCAGCTTCTGATGCAGGATCATCAGCGCCTTGCGGGTAACCATGGTCGGGGTGAGAATTGCGTTTGCCATTGCAGTAGTCCTTTAGGTTCGGTGGTCAGCGAGATCGCTGTTTCAGCCGCTCCCGTTCCTTTCGTGCCCATGTTTCCATGTCGTCGCTGTCACTCGGCAAATTGGAGCTTGCAGAACGACCACGTTGACCCACGGGATTGATCGGGGGCGGCGCGTTACTCTTTTCGGCCTTGGGCCGGGCGGCGATTTCAGAT
>CAYZFU010000366.1:0-2130 GCA_964477725.1 uncultured Halopseudomonas sp. | reverse complement strand
CCCCCCCCCACCAGCCGGCGACCCCAACAAAAATCCCGCCAGAATGACGGGATTTCAGTACTGCTCAGCACAGCAGGCAACGTCAAACGGTATGCAAATACCACATGTACTCGAGGTCCGAGATGGTCTTCTCGAACTCCTCCAGCTCGCTTTCCTTGCACAAAACGAACACATCGAGATATTCCTCGCCGATGTATTCCTTCATCACTTCCGACGTTTCCAGCTCACGCAATGCATCGCGCAGGTTAGTCGGCAGCGATGCCTCATGCTGGTCGTAGGCGTTGCCTTCGGTCTGCGGCGGCGGCTCGATCTTGTTGCTGATGCCGTAGTGAATCGCCGACAGCAAAGCAGCCATGAGCAGGTACGGGTTGGCATCGGCGCCAGCCAGACGATGCTCGATGCGCATGGCATCGGCGTCGCCGCCGGGGACACGCACGGCCACGGTACGGTTATCGATACCCCAGGTCGGTGCGCACGGCACGAAGAAGCTCGGGCTGAAGCGGCGATAGGAGTTCACGTTCGGACAGAGAAACGCCATATATTGCGGCAGCGTCTCGAGTAGCCCGCCAATCGCCCAGCGCAACATGTCGCCAAGCGAACCGTCGGCATTCGGCGAAAATACGTTACGCCCTTCGCCATCGACCAGACTGATATGCACATGCATGCCGTTGCCGGCCTGATCGTAGTAGGGCTTGGCCATGAAGGTGGTGTCCATCTCATGGTCGTACGCAACGTTCTTGATCACGCGCTTGAGCAACACGTTGTAATCGCAGGCCTTGACCGGATCATCCACGTGATGCAGGTTGACTTCGAACTGGCCAGGCGCCGATTCGGCGACGATGGCGTCAGCGGGGATGTCCTGCTCGTGGGCAGCCTCGATGACGTCCTCAAGGAATTCCGCGTACTCGTCAAGATCGTCCATGGAGTAGACCTGGACCGAGTTGGGCCGCTTGCCCGACATCGGTGAGCGCGGCGGCTGCGGGCGGCCGGTCAGGTTTTCCTGGTCGATCAGATAGAATTCGAGTTCGAATGCCGATACCGGTTTCAGGCCGAGCTCACTGAAACGCTCTACAATGCGTTGCAGGACATAGCGCGGATCAGCGAAGAAAGGCGTCTTGCGATCCAGCTCGTACATGGTCATCAACAGCTGGCCGGTCGGGCGCTTCTGCCAGGGCTCGATGTTCAGGGTGTCCGGGATGGGCAGGCAAATGCGATCGGCATCACCGATCTCCAGGCCCAGGCCGGTTTCTTCTACCGTGGTGCCCTGAATGTTCAGTGCGAAGATCGAGGCCGGAAGGGCGATGCCCTTTTCATAAGCCTTGAGCAGAGCCGAGCGGTCGATGCGCTTGCCGCGCACTATGCCGTTCATGTCGGCTATAAGAAGGTCGATAAAGTGGATTTCCGGATGCGCGGCGAGAAACGCCTCGGCTTCCTGGATACTGCCTGACGTAGGCTTGGCTGCGTCAGCATCGACCGGTGCAGTATCCGCGCCGGCTAGGGATTGCATTGGTATCACCTGTGTTTTTGTAAAATATATCAATCACGCGAGTACTAGGGAGAGAGTTAATCCGAAAGGCCTCAACGAGTCAATAGAGCGAACAATGCCCTATATATGTGCACAATGCACCAAATATGGCCGTTCCTGGGCCTTCGCTCGCTTACGCCAGCGAACGACAGTTACGCATTTGGCGATTTTGTATTCATGATTTTTTATTGCTATTGTGTAAAAAATTGAACAACATCGAATTCATGTACGTTATTCAGCACAGACCATGAACATGTCATCTCAGCGCAAACCTCTGATAGGTATTTCCTGCTGCACCGACAGGAGCGGTCTGCATCCTTTCCATATAGTAGGGGAAAAATACATCCTCGGCGTGGTGGATGGCGCGAACGGTCTTCCTCTGTTGATTCCCGCCCTGGGCGACCGCCTGGCCAGCGAGCAACTGCTGGAAACGCTCGACGGCATTCTGTTTACGGGCTCGCCGTCGAATGTGGAACCGCACCATTACGCCGGCCCGCCCAGCGTCGACCCCAAGCAGCACGATCCACAGCGCGACGCCACCACGCTGCCGCTGATTCGTGCCGCTATCGAGCAGGGCGTTCCTGTGCTTGGCGTGTGTCGCGGAT
>CAYZFU010000365.1:0-2194 GCA_964477725.1 uncultured Halopseudomonas sp. | reverse complement strand
AGCTGCACATTCGACACATGGTCGGCGGCCACGCGGCGCAGGTCACCGACGAGGTGGTGTATCGGTTCGAGTTTCCGGAGCGCCCCGGTGCGTTGTTCAATTTCCTGAATAAGCTGGGCGGGCGCTGGAATATTTCAATGTTCCACTACCGCAACCACGGAGCCGCCTACGGCCGGGTCGTGGTCGGCTTGCAGGTACCCGATGCAGAGCGCGGCCAGGTGGCCGAAGCGCTGGATGACATCGGCTATCAGTACTGGGACGAAAGCGACAATCCGGCCTATCGGCTGTACCTGGGTAGTGCCTGACCTCGACGGGGCGAAACGTCACCCGGTCTGAACAATTCGATGGGCAGGCGCGTGACAGCGCGCCTGCCCGTCTTCGAGTGATTACTTGTGCCGCGCTGCCAGTACTATCACTTCCCACTCCGCGGTGCTGACCGGCATGACCGACAGTCGGCTGCCGCGGCGCAACAGCGGCAGCTCCTCCAGCCCGGGCAGATGGCGAAGTGCCGAAAGGCTCAGGAGTTCCGCAAAGGTCTCTTCATGCGCTACGTCCACCGCTTTCCACGGTAGTTTTGTTTCAGTGGCTCGTGGGTCATGATAAGGCGAAGCCGCATCCAGCGCGGTTCGGTCTGGATAGGCAGTACCGGCGACGCGTCCGACGCCTGCCACCCCGGGGGGCGAACAGCTCGAATGATAGAACAGGAACAGGTCGCCGGGCTCCATCCGCTGCAGCATGTTGCGTGCCTGATAGTTACGCACGCCGTCCCAGGGTGCAGTGCCGAGGCGGGCCAGATCGTCGATCGAGAATACGTCAGGCTCGGATTTCATCAACCAGTACTGCATCACATTTTTCCGGCTTGTTTGACAGACATAAAACGGTAGTCTAAACGAAGTACTTCGACCAACCTGCGGGCACTGCCACCCGCCACAAAAAGATTGCCTGGACTAGGAGGCAACACGCAATGCGACGCAAGCCAGACTTGATATGGGTACTCGTTTTCGTCTTCGGCCTCGGAGTCGTCACCACTGGGTATACGCAAAGTTATTTCGAGCGGGATCCGTCTGACGCAGTCGAATTGAGACAACGCTGAAACCAGATTTTTTCCTGATCGGTCACAATCCCGTCGAGCGGAATGTCCCAGCGAGCGGTGGGTATTTCTGTCACCTTTTGGCAGTGGTGAGCCAGTCCTAGCAGGACCGGCCCCT
Source organism: uncultured Halopseudomonas sp. (assembly GCA_964477725.1). GTDB lineage: Bacteria > Pseudomonadota > Gammaproteobacteria > Pseudomonadales > Pseudomonadaceae > Halopseudomonas. The sequence goes on along the minus strand of CAYZFU010000365.1, from coordinate 986 downwards.
TCCACTGTGTGCGTCGGCGGCGGTAAGCCAGGGTGCGATCGTAGAACCCGCCACCCATACCCAGACGATTACCTTTCGAGTCGAACCCTACCAGCGGCAGCAGAATCAGATCGAGTCGCCAGACGGGCGCCTGCCGCTGTCTGTTCACAAGCGGTTCGGTGATGCCGAAGCGATTGCGAGTCCAGCGTTGATCGTGGGTGATTCGTTGAAAGTGCATGCGATCGGCCGGCCAACCGCCAACGATGGGCAAGTAGCATTGTTTGCCGAGCCGGCGGGCGGCGGCCATCAGAGGGGCGGGATCGATTTCACCATCGTTGGCAAGGTAGAACGCGACGTGTCGGCTGCGCACAAACAGCTGGTTATGAATCAGCTGGCGCAACAGGTCCTGACTGGCCTTGCGTTGCTGGGTCGGGGTCAAGGCGCGTCTTGCGAAGCGGAGGTGACGACGCAGGTTCCTTCGGTCGTCATTCATGAAGGAAGTCCCCGAAATGCCGCTGTCGGGTTAGCCCTTGAACCCGAAAGTTCAAGGTGGGGGACACGGCGCCGCCTAAGGCTTTCCGTCATGCGGACATGCACACGGGCAGCTACGCGTGGCCTCCTTATACAGGAGTATCGGCTCAGGGACATCACCGACTGGCAAACATCCCAGGGACGAAATTCACTATACAGAAAAATCATCGGGCTTTCATGCCGTTGATCAGTTTTGGTGGCGGGCGAGGGTTTGGTCCAGACGTGACACAAGATCACTGATCTGCTTCTGCTGATCGGTGATGGCGGCATCCTGGCGATGGGTGCCCGTAAGCATTTCATGGGTGATGTTCAAGGCTGCCATGACGGCAATCCTATCGACCCCGATGACCTTCCCGCTGTTGCGAATTTCGCGCATCTTGTCGTCAAGATGGCGCGCGGCCTGCTCAAGGTTGTTGCGTTCCTCGGGCGGGCAACTGATGCGATATTCCTTGTCGAGAATATGCAGAATGACGGTC
>CAYZFU010000364.1:1705-2236 GCA_964477725.1 uncultured Halopseudomonas sp. | reverse complement strand
CCGGGCCCAATCCGCAGCCCATCGGCACCTGTGGCAAGCCACGCGGAGGGGTCGAGGTCCGCCTGGTCGATATCAACGATTGCGAAGTTGCGCCTGGCGATGTCGGCGAGCTGATCATTCGCACCGACCGGCCCTGGTCACTTAGTCACGGTTATTTGCGTGATCCCGCAGCCACCGCCGCCGCCTGGCGAAACGGATGGTTCCATACCGGTGATGGCTTCCGCCGGGATGACGAAGGTAACTATTTCTTTGTCGATCGCATGAAGGACGCAATCCGCCGGCGTGGCGAAAATATTTCCTCCTTCGAGCTGGAGGCGGAAATCTGCACGCACGAGCTGGTGCAGGAAGCCGCTGCGGTAGCAGTACCAAGTGAGATGGGTGAAGACGAGGTGCTTGCGGTCATCGCTACCCTGCCGGGAGCGGAATTCAAGCCGGCTGAACTCATCGAGTATCTCATCCCCCGCTTGCCCTATTTCATGGTGCCTCGTTATGTCAGGATGGTTGAGAGCCTGCCGAAGACTCCCGCGCAAA
>CAYZFU010000364.1:0-1693 GCA_964477725.1 uncultured Halopseudomonas sp. | reverse complement strand
GGTGCAGAAACATCTGTTACGCGAACAAGGGCTGACGGAGGAAACCTACGACCGAGAGGCTGATGGGGTAGTCATCAAACGCGACCCGATAGTTCGTCTTTGAACCCTCTGTCTGAGTCGCCTCCGATGGGATCTCCGCTTCTGGCCGATAGCGTCAGCCCAGCTTCGACCGGCGCCACGCATTTTCGGACCTCGGGCTGGTTTGCCGTGTCCGTGGAGGCATCCCGAGGTATTTGGCGACATTTTCAGGCTTAGGTGCAGCAGAAGCTGGACTGCCCTGAGTTCTTCGCCACCCCTTGGCGCGACAATTCAAACCCCGCGAAAGGTTCGGCGTACTGATGCATCGTTGATACGCTAGTTTCTCTGTAAGAACAGACTAGGCCGCTCACCGGCCGCTATTGGCCGGAAGCAGCCGTACCGAGGTCGGAGCTAGACGATAAGCGCGACTCGAAAGCACTCGCACACTGGCGCCTACCGAGCGGAGATCTGACTCAAGACGCCCAGGGCTACCGACAACGCACCCGCCAAAGCTCCTCCCAACGAGTCGTAAAACTCGGACTCTTCATTTCCCGACGCATTCCCCAGCCAGGGGAGGGCGGTACGCTTGCGGGTCGCAGCGTTCCTCGGCCCCAGCGGTGGTTGATTTGGTCAAGGACGCTCATCACTCGCTCGGCTGCCTCCGGCTGAACTTCGGCAAAGAGATCGTCGGTGAACTCGCCTCGTTGTCTCAAATCCAGCAAGAGTATCTCCGCCTTGCTGTATGAATAGCCTTCGCGAAACACATGCTCTAAACCCGCAATAGCGGAGCGAGTGACCAACCGGGTATCGTCCGTGGGGTAGGGCAGTTCACATAGGACGCCCTTGGCGTACTTCGCTTCGTTCGGATTAAACATGCCGGTGCGAATGCTGACCCGTATTCGTTTGCAGAGCGAACCCTGCGATCTGAGCTTTTCACAGGCTCGTGCTACGTAGGTGGCTACGGCTTCGCGTATCGGTTCGATCGTTTTCAGGCGTGTGCCGAACATGCGGCTGCAGCAAATCTCTTGGCGTGGTGGTGCGGCTTCTTCCAGTTCCAGGCAGGGTGTCCCGCGCAGTTCGCGCGCAGTCTTTTCGATTACGACGCTATATTGCTTACGTAATGTCCAAGCATCGGCTTGCGCAAGGTCCCAGGCGGTTTTGATATTCATTGCTGTCAGGTGCGCAGTCATCTTTCGTCCGATGCCCCACACTTCATCGACCGGCATCACTTTCAGCAGCTTGTCGCGTCGCTCCGGGTCGCAAATATCGACCACTCCACCAGTCTGCCTCTGCCATTTCTTCGCGGCAGCATTGGCCAGCTTGGCCAAGGTTTTGGTAGACGCGATGCCCACCCCGGTGGGGATCCCCGTCAGCTTAAGCACGCGCGCTCGAATCTCGCGGCCTGTCTGAAGCCGATTCTCCAGACCGCTCAGGTCGGCGAAGGCTTCGTCAATGCTATACACCTCAAGCGCGGGAACCATGCTTTCGATGACGGACATAACTCGTTCGCTCATGTCACCGTTTATGTGGAATGGAAAAGCTAGCGGAATGAAGAAACTGGCTCGACAATTTGCATCGCATACAGCTTCGGTCCCGGATAGCGATCGCTGTGGATAAGGTCGAGCTTCCTACCCTTGCTGGAGGGCCCAGTGCGCTTCGCTGCCTTTCGCATTCT
>CAYZFU010000363.1:2023-2254 GCA_964477725.1 uncultured Halopseudomonas sp. | reverse complement strand
GGAGCAGCGCGCAGACAACCGCATCATTCGCCCGAGCGCCGAGTACACCGGTCCGGAGATGCGCACGGTGGAACCGATCGAAAAACGCTGAAGTGGCACTCCGTTCGCACCCGGATGCGCTCCTGCGAGTATATGAAGTTGTAGGAGCGGGCATGACCGCGAACAGACCGCTGCACAAAGGCTTCGCCAAGGCGCGGGTGAGCCAGGTTGACGGACCGTCGGTGGCCAAGG
>CAYZFU010000363.1:1288-1916 GCA_964477725.1 uncultured Halopseudomonas sp. | reverse complement strand
CGCCCCAGCTGGCCGCGGCGACAACTTATTCCTGATGAGTCCCAAGCGATGAACACTCAATACCGCAAGAAACTCCCGAGCACCGACTTGGACTACTTCGACGCCCGTGAAGCGGTCGAAGCAATCGAGCCCGGCAGCTATGACGGCCTGCCGTACACCTCCCGCGTACTCGCCGAAAACCTTGTCCGCCGCTGTGATCCGGCCACGCTGACCGAGTCACTCAAGCAATTGATCGAGCGCCGCCGCGACCTGGACTTCCCCTGGTACCCGGCCCGTGTCGTATGCCATGACATCCTCGGCCAAACCGCGCTGGTCGATCTGGCCGGACTACGTGACGCCATCGCCGAGCGTGGTGGTGACCCGGCGAAGGTCAATCCGGTGGTGCCGGTTCAGTTGATCGTCGATCACTCGCTAGCGGTGGAGTGCGGCGGCTTCGATCCGCAAGCGTTCGAGAAGAACCGCGCCATCGAAGACCGGCGCAACGAAGACCGTTTCCATTTCATCGACTGGACCAAATATGCGTTCAAGAATGTCGATGTTATCCCACCGGGCAACGGCATCATGCACCAGATCAACCTCGAGAAGATGTCGCCGGTTATCCAGGCGCGCGATGGCGTAGCCTTCCCGG
>CAYZFU010000363.1:0-1239 GCA_964477725.1 uncultured Halopseudomonas sp. | reverse complement strand
ACGCCGCACGTGGATTCGCTTGGTGTGATTGCCATCGGGGTAGGCGGGCTGGAGGCCGAAAGCGTCATGCTTGGACGTGCGTCCTGGATGCGCCTGCCGGATATTACTGGCGTAGAGCTGACCGGCCGGCCACAGCCGGGCATTACCGCCACCGATATCGTGCTGGCACTGACCGAGTATCTGCGCAAGGAAAAGGTCGTTGGTGATTATCTCGAGTTCTGCGGTGAAGGCGCCGCGTCGCTGACCCTGGGCGACCGAGCCACTATCTCCAACATGGCGCCGGAGTACGGCGCGACCGCAGCCATGTTCTTCATCGATCAACAGACCATCGACTACCTGCGTCTGACCGGTCGTGAAGAAGAGCAAATCAAGCTGGTCGAGACCTATGCCAAGCACACCGGTCTTTGGGCAGACAGCCTGACGGGTGCCCGCTATGAACGCATGCTGCGCTTTGATCTATCCAGCGTGGTGCGCAACATGGCCGGGCCGTCCAATCCGCATGCCCGCGTCGCGACCAGCGACCTGTCTGCGCGCGGCATCGCCGGCAAGTGGGAAGAGACCGCAGGCGAAATGCCTGACGGCGCGGTGATCATTGCCGCGGTAACCAGTTGTACCAACACCAGTAACCCGCGCAACGTGATTGCCGCTGGTTTGTTGGCGCGCAAGGCCAACGAGCTCGGTCTAACGCGCAAGCCATGGGTGAAGTCTTCGCTCGCGCCGGGCTCGAAAGCCGTCCAGCTGTATCTGGAGGAGGCCGGCCTGACCGACGAGCTGGAGAAGCTCGGTTTCGGCGTCGTCGCCTTTGCCTGCACGACCTGCAATGGCATGTCCGGTGCGCTGGACCCAGCGATTCAAAAGGAAATTCTCGATCGCGATCTGTATGCCACCGCCGTGCTGTCTGGCAACCGCAACTTCGACGGCCGGATTCATCCCTACGCCAAGCAGGCATTCCTCGCTTCGCCGCCGCTGGTTATTGCCTATTCGATTGCCGGCACCATTCGCTTCGATATCGAGAAAGACGTGCTGGGCGTGGTTGATGGCCGCGAAATCCGCCTGAAGGACATCTGGCCGACCGATGAGGAAATCGATGCGGTGGTCAAAACATCGGTCAAGCCGGAGCATTTTCGCCAGGTCTACATTCCGATGTTCGACCTGACCCGCGACACCAGCAATATCGTCGACCCGCTATATGAATGGCGCCCAATGAGCACCTACATTCGCCGTCCGCCGTACTGGGAA
>CAYZFU010000362.1:0-2256 GCA_964477725.1 uncultured Halopseudomonas sp. | reverse complement strand
GGTCAGGCCCGCTCTTACAATAAATAAAGCCGGGACTCGCCCGGCTTTAGTTTGCGGCTGACAGACCTGTCAGAAGCACTCGTCGGACATGTCCAGCGTGGTCCGGTCGGCGTCACGCAGCACGTTTGCCAGCGCCAGCGGCTTGGGCAGTTCGTAGCGTACGAAGTATTCGCACGCCTTGATCTTGCCTTCGTAGAACGCCTTGGGGCGCTCGCCACCGTTTTGCAGTCCGCGCAACGCGGTCTGCGCCTGACGCAGCCAGAGCCAGCCCACCACGACATGTCCAAAGCATTCCATGTACAGATAGGCGTTGGCCAGTGCGCGGTCCGGGTCATCCTTCTTCACCGCCTGCAGTGCCTCGGTGATCCCTTCCAGCGTTCCTAGTGCCTGCTCCAGCAGCTTGCTCGATGCATTCAGCTCGCTGCTGCTGCCGCATTCGGAGATGGTCTGGCGGATCTGCTTCAGCAGCGATTGATAGAAACGCCCCCCACCCATGCTTACCTTGCGGCCGAGCAGGTCCTGACCCTGGATGCCGTGAGTGCCTTCATGAATCGGGTTGAGGCGGTTGTCACGATAGAACTGCTCGACCGGGTACTCACGGGTGTAACCGTAGCCACCGTGGACCTGGATCGCCAGGCTGTTGGCTTCCAGGCAGAACTGCGACGGCCAGGATTTGACGATAGGTGTCAGCAGATCGAGCAGGCCGGCGGCCTCTTCGCGTACCAGCGGATCGTCGGAATGCTTTTTCTCGTCGATCAGCGTGGCGGCGTACAGACACAGCGACAGGCCGCCTTCCACGAAGGCTTTTTGCGCAAGCAGCATGCGACGCACGTCGGCGTGTTCTACCAGCCGAATCATCGGCGTCTCCGGATTGCGCTCCTTCAACGGGCGACCCTGGCGACGATCACGCGCATAGTCCAGTGCGTGCAGATAGCCTGTGTAGCCCAGCATCACCGAACCCAGGCCGACGCCGATGCGCGCCTCGTTCATCATGTGGAACATCTGCGCCAGGCCCATATTGGCCTCGCCAACCAGATAGCCCACAGCGCCGTCTTTCTCGCCGAAGTTGAGCATGGTCGAGGTTGTGCCGCGATAGCCCATCTTGTGGATCAGGCCGGCCAGAGTCACGTCGTTGCGCTCACCCAGGCTGCCATCCTCATTGACCAGGAACTTGGGCACGATAAATAGCGAAATACCCTTCACACCCGCCGGTGCATCAGGCAGCTTTGCCAGTACCAGGTGAACGATGTTTTCGCTCAGCTCGTGATCGCCGGCGGAAATGAAGATCTTGTTGCCGCTGATGCGATAGGTGCCGTCATCCTGCGGAACGGCACGGGTCTTGATATCCCCCAAGGAAGAGCCTGCATGCGGCTCGGTCAGGCACATGGTGCCGAAGAACCGGCCGGCAGCCATGGGCTCGGCGAAGCGACGCTTATATTCGTCGGTACCGTGGGCCATGATCAGGTTGCAGGCGGCGATGGTCAGACCGGCATAGGCCTGGGTGCTGACATTGGCGCCCTTGATCAGGCCAATGCAGGTTTGCGCAACGACTGACGGCAGCTGCATGCCACCGCGATCGTAATCCTGCGAAGCGGCCATCAGGCCGGTGTCGCGCAGCACGGCCAGGGCCTCGCTGACTTCCTTGCGAATAACGACCTTGCCATTCTCGAAACGCGGCTCGTCGGCATCGCACAGATGGTTATGCGGGGCGAAGGTTTCCGCGCCGACCTTCAGCGCCAGCTCGATGGCGGCGTCAAAGGTGTCACGGCTGTGATCTTCGTAGCGGGGGAACTGAGTGAAGCGTTCGATATCGAGCATTTCATACAACAGAAACGCCAGGTCGTCGGTATTGATGATCTTCTGAGACAAGGGGAAATTCCTCCGGAATTTCAGCGATAAGCTATCAGCGGCACGCTTCAAGCGAACCCAAAAACAAAACCCGAGCGCGGGCCCGGGTTTCGCTTGCAGCTTGCAGCTCGAGGCTTGCCGCTACGGTTTACAGGACTTCGAACAGGCCGGCTGCGCCCTGACCACCACCGATACACATGGTGACGACCACGAACTTGGCGCCGCGGCGCTTGCCTTCGATCAGCGCGTGGCCGGTCAGGCGAGCACCGGTTACACCGTACGGGTGACCGATGGCGATCGAACCGCCGTTGACGTTGAGCTTCTCCATCGGGATGCCCAGCTTGTCGCGGCAGTAGACCACCTGTGATGCGAACGCTTCGTTCAGCTCCCACAGGTCGATGTCGTCCA
>CAYZFU010000361.1:0-2266 GCA_964477725.1 uncultured Halopseudomonas sp. | reverse complement strand
CACAGCGGTAACCGAGATGACCGCAACGGCACAGGACGTCGCGCGCAATGCCGCGCTCGCGGCGGAGGCAGCGAACAATGCCGACGGTTCGGCCAGCCACGGTCGCGAAGTGGTCAAGGCGACAGCGCAGACCATCCAGCATCTGGCGAGCGATATTCAGCGTGCGGTGAGCAGCGTGCAGACGCTGGCGCGGGACAGCGACAACATCACCAGTATCCTCGATACCATCCGCGGGATCGCCGAGCAGACCAACCTGCTGGCGCTCAATGCGGCCATCGAGGCGGCGCGGGCCGGTGAACAGGGGCGCGGCTTTGCCGTGGTTGCCGACGAAGTACGTAACCTGGCGCAGAAGACGCAGAGCTCGACCGCGGAAATCCAGACGATGATCGAGCAGCTTCAGGCTGGCACGCGCGAAACCGTGAAGGTGATGGAACAGAGCCGCAGCCGCACGGAGCAGAGCGTGGAACAGGCCGAAGAAGCCGACGCAGCGCTGACTTCGATCACCCAGGCGGTGTCGGTGATCAACGACATGAACACCCAGATCGCCAGCGCCGCCGAGCAGCAGAGCGCCGTAGCCGAGGACATCAATCGCAACGTGACCACCATCGATTCGGTGGCCAAGTCGGTTGCTTCGGGTGCGCGTGAAGCCTCGGATGCCAGCGCTGCGCTGACCAGGCTGGCCGAGCATCAACGTCGCTTGATCAACCAATTCAGGGTCTGATCAGCTCAGGCCGGCTCGGATGCAAGTACGATCTGCCCTGCCGGGGTGCAGCACTGCGCCCCGGCAGCGTTCGGATTGCCCACCGACGTCGCGACAGGGTGCATCATCTCGACCCGCGAGGCCGCGTTGAGCAGGAGTGGTTGAAGAGCGCTGCCTGCAGTGGCCGTTGCCAACCAGACGGCCTGTTCGCCACTGTTGAGCGTGACCGGCATGCGCGAGCCGAGGCGGGCGGCCAGCCCTTTTGCCGGTGCAGTGACCAGCGCGCAGCTGTCCCACTCGGTCCCGTCGTCCAGGCGGTAACGTTCCCACAGGCCCGCCAGCGCCAGCATCCCGCTCCGACGTCGAAGATACCAGGGTTGCTTGCGCTGACCCTGTTGTCGCCACAGATAAAAGCCGTCTACCGGTATCAGACAGCGCCGTTCCGCCAGCGCCTGACGGAACATCGGCCGCTCGGCAAGATGCTCGGCATTGGCGCTGAAACTCGCGCGACTCAGGTCGCGTAGCCAATCCGGGGTGAGATTCCACAGCACTTCGGCGCATTCCATGGTACCTGCGCTTTTGCGCAGGATCAGAAGGCGTTTGCCGGGAGCGATATTCCAGCTGGGCTTCCAGCCTGCAGGAGGCGCGGGTTGGGTGGGGGTAAACTGAGCGAGCCTGCCGGTCATGGTTTCCGTGCTGTAATGGTCGGATTCAACGGATCAGTCCTGCTCGCGTCGAAGATCCAGGTGATAGTCGTCTTCGCCCGGTTCGATCCAGATGCTCACATGGATGGGCTGACAGCAGACCTGACAGTCTTCGGTATAGGCTTGCGAGCCGCCTGAGAGGTCGAGCAAGAGGCTGATCGGCTCGCCACAATGCGGGCATTGCTCTACTACTTCCTCCACGGCCTGCATTGCATATCTCCGCTTCGCTGGGAAAAAAGCCCTGGACGCAAGTGTAGTCCGATCAATGTCTGCGGGAAACCGCCCGGAGGAATTGTTCCGCATGCCGTCGCGCAGCATAATGCGCGGCTTAATCCCGAACGATGAGAGCGACATGGGCGACTTCGATGCCATCCGGCCATTCGACGACAGCGAGGTAACCGGCGTCCTGCAGCGTCTGCTGGACGACCGCGAACTGATGGACATGCTTGCGCGCTACCGGTTTCCGCGTGGTGCGCGCGTAGCGCCGGGGCTGATGCGCCAGCTGGTGCGCCTGGGCCTGCGCCGGGAATCGCGGGGGATCGACAGCGTGGAGACGCTGCAGCACCGCATCGAGCCTCATCTGACCCGGCTGATCGAGAACAGCACGCTAGAGGTGACTTATAGCGGTCTGGACAATCTGCGCAAGGACGTTCCGCATCTGTTTCTCGCCAACCATCGCGACATCGTCATGGATCCGGCGTTCGTCAACTACGCGCTGTACCATGCCGGACACCCGACGCCGCGCATCGCGATAGGCGACAATCTGCTACAGCGGCCCTTCGTCAGCGACCTGATGCGGTTGAACAAGAGCTTCATTGTGCACCGCTCGGTAACCGGACGCCGCGAGAAGCTCGCGGTGTAC
>CAYZFU010000360.1:1099-2273 GCA_964477725.1 uncultured Halopseudomonas sp. | reverse complement strand
CCGCGAACAAAGGCTCGTCTGGATGGTACGCATCGATCAACTCAAACAGCGCGGGGATGTCCTGACGGACGATGTCGTGCTGCGTGATCGACACTCCCGGGACCAGCCTGGGAGGACTATCGCCATGGCCGCGCAGATCCGGCACGAAGACATCGAAGCCCGCCTCGGCAAGGAACACCGCCAGGCCTGCCCCGTTGCGTGGACAAAATACGTCACTGTCCTCGGCCAGGCCGTGGAGCATCAACACGGCAGGCCCGCCCGGATCAGTGAAGAGCCGGCTGACCTGAAGCGCCAGGCCGTCGGCTACGGGGCACTGCAGGGTACTGACGTTGATGTCGGGCACGGTTGATCCTTTGCAAAGCGAAACCCCAGTTTATCGACTGTCACCGGTTCAGGCTGTGATTTCCTGCCAAAGTTTTTGCAGTCGCTTGAGCGACACCGGCATTTTCGTACCCAGCTGCTGGGCGAACAGCGACACGCGGTATTCCTCGAGCATCCAGCGCCAGGTTTGCAGCCGCGGATCGACCCGCCCTTCCTGCCGGTGTTTCTCGACCCGTGCCGAATACTGCTGCCACAGGTGCTGGATTTCGTCAGTCCAGACCCGGTCGCGTTGCACCTGGCCCGGTAGCTTGTCCAGACGTTGTTGGAGCGCGGCCAGATAGCGCGGGTATTGCTCCAGCCATTCGCCCGGCACGTCGCGGACGAAACCGCGATTCACCAGGTTGGCCAATTGTTCGCGGATGTCGTTCAAGGCGAGCGCCCACGACAGATCGATACGACCCTTGAGCCGCTTCTGCACCGCATGCCAGTCCCTGAGGATCGTCAGTACGCGTGCCGCCAGTTTCTCCGTCGCCGGCACCCACTCGGCACGCCCGCGTTCGACACATGCGGCGAGTGCCTGGGGATCGCGCGGCAGGCTTTGCAGCGGTTGCAGGCAAACCTGATCGATCGCAGCGAGCAGCACGTCATCGGTCAGTTGCTGGACGGTACCTAACTCCCGGTAATAGATCGATGCGTCCTTCAGCGCAGTGACCTTCTGCCGTAGGAACTTGGCCTGCTCCGGCATCGCCTGCAGCAGCAGCCGCTGCACGCCGCGACGGTGCGCCTGCTCGGCCTGAGCCTGTATATCGAACAGCTCCTCGACCACGGTGTCACCCTGATCGACCCAGGCCGG
>CAYZFU010000360.1:0-997 GCA_964477725.1 uncultured Halopseudomonas sp. | reverse complement strand
GCCTCGATCGGCTGACCAGCAAGGCGCGCACAAAGCTCGCCATAGTCGCGGCCCGCAGCGATTTCGCGGCCCTGCGCGTCGACCACTTCGATACGCATCTTCAAGTGCGGTTCGAGTTCGACGTCTGCCCAGGCGTCGTCCGGAATGCGTGCGCCAGTCATCCGCGTCAGCTCTCGGGCCAACGTCTGGCTAAGACTGCCCTGCCCGAACGGCATCCGCTCCAGCGCCGCACGGATAAAATCCGGCACTGGCACGAAGTTCTTGCGCAGCGCCTTGGGCAATCCACGCACCAAGGCCAGGCATTTGTCGTAGATCAACCCGGGCACCAGCCATTCCAGCCGCTCCTCGGGCAACTGGCGAAGCAGCGCCGCCGGCACGCGCAGGGTGACGCCATCGGCCGGGTGATTCGGCTCGAAGTGGTAGGTAAGCGGCAACGCGACCCGTTCCCAGCGCCAGCTATCCGGGTACTGCTCGGCAGTGATCTCGTTGGCGTCACGCTGCAGCAGATCCTCGCGAGTCATGTGCAGAAGCTTCGGATCATCCGCACTGGCCTTTTTCACCCAGCGCTCGAAACTGGCCAGCTGGAAGATATTCGCCGGAACGCGCGCGTCGAAGTAGCGATACAGCGTCTCGTCATCGACCAGGATGTCGCGCTTGCGCGCCTTGGCTTCCAACGCATCGAGCTGCTCCAGCAGCGCCTGATTGGCCTTGTTGAACGCAGCCTTGCCGTGCCATTCGCCGGCGACCAGCGCCTGGCGAATGAAGATTTCCCGCGCAACCACCGGATCAATCGGCCCGAAGTGCACGCGGCGCTTGGGCACGATGACCAGACCGTACAGGCTGACCTGCTCGTAGGCTATAACCTGGCCGCGCTTCTTCTCCCAGTGCGGCTCGCTGTGGCTGGTCTTGACCAGATGAGCCGCCAGCGGCTCGACCCAGTCAGGGTCGATCTTGGCGGCGATACGTCCGTAGAGGCGGCGCGTCTCGGTCAGTTCGG
>CAYZFU010000359.1:0-2277 GCA_964477725.1 uncultured Halopseudomonas sp. | reverse complement strand
AGGACTGCCGCCACCGAAACCTCAGGCAGATGCTTCGGCTTCGTAATTGGCGTACGAGTGCTTCAGCGTAGCGTGGTTGAGCAGCATCTCGGCCTTGAGCGTTTCACCCTTGGCGTCATAAATGCGCGTCCGCACCCAGTACGACTCGGTGCGCTTGCTTTGTGAAAGCGCTGCGATCTCGCGGCGGATCACATATTCCTCGCCAACGAACAGCGGCCCGTCGACCATGCGAATTTCCTGGTCCGCGAACAGGCCGATCACCGGCTGCTTGACCGGAAACGCAGCCTGCTTGCTGGTGTATTCAGCGAGCACGCTGACCATTTCCAGTGGGATGATCGCGCGTCCCCAGGGGTTGTCGTCGCTCGAATACCAGGGCGAATTTTCCGTGATGCGCTCCAGCTTCTGGTTCAGCGAGAACGGGTACAGGTTACCCATGTGCTGATCGGCATCCATGCGCACACGCTCTTCCTCGGCGCCTTTCATGCCGACCTGCAGATCCGAGAGAATCACCAGTTTTTCCGGAGCGCGAAGCTTGGCCATGCGCTCATCCAACAGCGTCGGAGCATCGCCGGGACCGATGCTGGCGCTGGCTTCAAGAACCGGAGTGCCGTCGGCTTTCTCGGCCCAGCAGCGCAAGCGGGTCGCGCCCGGAGCAGGCAATTCGACGAAGGCGCGCACCTGCTCGCCTTCAACGACCATGTTCTGGAAGTGTGCAGAGAAGCAGCCACTTTCGAACCAGGCCTGGCCGAACACCTCTTCAAGCAGCGGAACGAACTGGCTGAAATGCGTCGGACCTTCGATGGGACCGGCCTTGAAGCCGAGCTTCTCGGCCATGCTGTCGTCGTGGATGGATGTGTGGCCGCTGTATTACTGTTCGTGCAGCATCTGACGAGGTTCGCGCAGCGGGCCGCACAGGTGCAGCGGAGTGTCAAAACTCATACGTAGCTCCTTGATTTATCAGCCGTTTAGCATGCCTGTGAGACGGTCGCGCATGATGCCTTCAGCCTGGGCCATGATGCGATCGATCAGTTCTTTCACGGTGGGGACATCATTGATCAGGCCGGCAACCATGCCGCAAGACCAGGCGCCTGCGTCCATCTCGCCGGTCTTCATGATGCGCGGATATACACCTGCCACTTCTTCGGCGATATCAGCAAATTTGAGATCTGCGCCCAGCTTGCGCTCTTTCTCAAGCAGCCGCTCGACGGCACTGTTGTTCAGCACTCGCTCGGTATTGCGCAGCGGGCGCATGACCAGGCGGGTGTCCAGTTCGCTGGCGGCGACGATCGCCTGCTTGACGTTCTCGTGCACCGGAGCTTCCTTGGTGGCGATGAAGCGGGTCCCCATGTTCATGCCTTCGGCGCCCATGGCCAGGGCAGCGGCGAGCGAGCGCCCGTCGGCCATACCGCCGGATGCGACGAACGGAATCTCGAGCTCATCTGCCGCCCGCGGCAACAGAATGAAGTTCGGCACATCGTCCTCGCCCGGGTGACCGCCACATTCGAAACCATCGACGCTTACGGCGTCGCAGCCGATCGCCTGCGCCTTGAGTGCGTGCCGTACGGCGGTGCACTTGTGGATCACCTTGATCCCGTGCTCCTTGAGCGCGGGCAGGTATTTCTGCGGGTTGTTGCCGGCGGTTTCGACTACTTTCACACCGCCTTTGATGATCGCCTCGACATAGCCCGGGTAGTCCGGTGGATTGACCGAGGGCAAGAACGTCAGATTTACGCCGAAGGGCTTGTCGGTCATTTCGCGGCAACGGCGGATCTCTTCGGCCAGGGCGGCAGGGTTCGGCTGCGTGAGGGCTGTGATCATGCCCAGGCCGCCGGCGTTGGCGACAGCGGAAGCGAGTTCGGCATAGCCGACATGATGCATGCCGCCCTGGATGATCGGATGTTCGATGCCGAAGAGTTCGGTGATTCTGGTTTTCATATGGCCCTCTGTTCGTTCCGCTGATCGGCCTGCCTGGAGCAGACTCGGGTTGGAGAAGTTGGTCGAATCAACCGAAAGAGTGTAGGCGCGGAAAGGCGGTAATTGCCATGCAAGTGGGGTATTCACCCGATTTATACTGGCTCGCGCAGGCAGCGTGTTGTTGTAGGGTCGCCTGATCAATGCACTGGCGCTGGCCAATCGGAGCGAGACAACATGTACGACATTGACGATATCCAACTACAGAAGTGGACAGTCAGCGGACTCGATGCACGTGTCGCTGTGCTCGGTCAAGGGCCATTGGCCGTCTGTGTGCACGGCTGGCCAGAGTGCTGGTATTCCTGG
>CAYZFU010000358.1:0-2283 GCA_964477725.1 uncultured Halopseudomonas sp. | reverse complement strand
AGCACGCGCGCCCATTTCGGCGCGTGCATGGCAGAGGTTGGCTGTATGTACCGGATTATTCTTGCATTCCTCGTCCTGTTGTTGGGCGGGGCGCTGATCATTGGTGGCGGCTGGCTCGGTTGGCTGGGTGGGTCCTGGTTTTTTCTCCTTCTCGGGCTTGTCGTGCTCGCGTCAGCTTTGCTCCTGCTTGGACACCGCCCGGCGGCTTTATCGATTTATGCTGCGGCGATATTGATCACCTTGATCTGGTCGCTTTGGGAGGTCGGGCCCGACTGGTGGGCGCTTGCCCCTCGAGGCGGACTGCTTTTCGTCCTGGGTGTGCTGCTGCTTTTGCCACCGCTGGTTCGGGAGCTGGATCACGGCGATGCGCGCCCGGGCTATGGGCCGCACTCGGCGGCTCTGGCCGCGTCGCTGGTAATTTCCGCCCTGGTAGGTCTGTACACGCTGTTTCAGAACCCCAACGAGCTGTCAGGACAGTTTTCCAGCGAACGGATGAATGCCGAGCCAGCGATGCAGGTCGCAGGTGAGGTGCCTGACGAGGAGTGGCATGCGTACGGACGAACTTCTGCAGGCCAGCGCTATTCTCCGCTGGCACAGATCACGCCGGACAACGTCGCGGATATGCAAGAGGTGTGGCGCTACCAGACCGGGGAGATCCGCGATCCCGAAGACGATCCGGTCGAAACCACGTATGAAGTCACTCCGCTGATCGTCGATAACCGTCTGTTCGTGTGTACGCCCTTTGGGACCGTGATTGCCCTCGATCCGGTCAGCGGCGAAGAGTTATGGGTCTTCGATCCGAACTTGCGCAAGCCGCCACGCCAGACGACACAGCACATGAGTTGCCGTGGCGTTTCCTATTACGGTGGCGGGGCCGCAACGCAGAACGGTGCAGCGTCAACTCAGGATGCGCAGGAACGGGTCCGCCTCAGCGCAGAAAGCGTGACGCAGGATGCCGCCGGCGTACCGCAGAATGTCGTGACCGGGCAGGCGGAGCGAGATGAGCCGAATCCTCACGTGGTGCATCAGCCAGCTCAGGCGCCGCTCGAGGTGCCGGCACAGTGTCAGCGACGCCTGTACTACTCGACGCCCGATGGGCGACTGATATCGCTGAGCGCAGAAACCGGCGAAATCTGCCCGGGGTTCGGCGGCGAGGACGGGACGGTCAATCTGTGGGCCAACATGCCCAACATCACCCCCGGCTCGGTCTATTCCACATCGCCTCCGGTGATCACCGACCGCGTTGTGATTGTTGGCGGTGCCATCAATGACAACGTGTCGACCACGTCTCCCTCCGGGGCGATCCGCGCTTTCGATCTCAACACTGGGGAACTCGTCTGGAACTTTGATGCAGGCAATCCGGAAGCCACGCAGCCGATAGCCGACGGCGAGACCTATACCCCCAATTCACCGAACAGCTGGAGTATTGCCAGCTACGATCCGGACCTGCGCCTGGTCTATCTGCCCATGGGCGTCCCCTCGCCTGATCAATACGGTGCCAACCGCACTGAAAATCAGGAACGTTTCGCCAATACCATCCTGGCGCTGGATGCCGACACCGGTGAGATCGCCTGGGAATTTCAGGGCGTCCATCACGATCTCTGGGATTACGACATGCCCGCGCAGCCGTCGCTTGTCGATCTGACCTTGAACGGACAGCGAGTGCCGGCGCTGATTACGCCGACCAAACAGGGCGACATATTCGTCCTGAATCGGGAAACTGGTGAACCTGTGTATGCCGTTGAAGAGCGGCCCGCTCCGGGCGGGGCGGTGGAAGGCGACTGGACGGCACCGACGCAACCCGCGTCGGCAATCTCGTTTCGGCCCGACCCGCTTGAAGAGAAGGACATGTGGGGCGCCACGCTGGTCGATCAGATGATGTGCCGCATCAGCTTCAATCAGCTGAACTACGAAGGGATCTATACGCCGCCCTCCCTGGAAGGGACATTGGTCTATCCGGGTAATTTCGGTGTTTTCAACTGGGGTTCGCTAGCCGTAGATCCGCATCGTCAGATTGCCTTCGCAATGCCGGTCTACCTGGCCTTTACTTCCAAATTCGAGCCGCGCCCGGATGCATTCGAACGGGTGATAAGCAAGGAGGGCGATCCAGTCATCAACGAAAACTTTGGTGCGCCCTATGCAGCGAGGCTGAGTGCTTTCCAATCGCCGCTCGGCTTGCCGTGTCAGCAGCCCCCGTGGGGCTACGTCGCCGGCGTCGACCTCGCCACTGGCGAGACAATATACAAGCGCGTGAATGGGACGGTGCGGGATCTATCGCCCATC
>CAYZFU010000357.1:0-2292 GCA_964477725.1 uncultured Halopseudomonas sp. | reverse complement strand
CCATGCAGCGCTTGTCACGGGCGAACTGTCGGGCGACCGCTTCCATGCCGTAGGTACCGCCACCAGGCACGACGGCCACGGCGGATGCCTGGTAGACATTCTTGAGGGTGCCGGAAATGTCGCGCATGACCTCCTGGAAGGTCTGCGACATATGATTCAGGGAGCGGTCGGTGAAGACGACGGAATATTCGAGCAGACCGTCCGGGTCGACGGTCGGAACCAGGCTGGACACTGTGGCTTCTCCAAGCGGGTGACAGGCAGTGCCGGACGTACCGGCGATGTGAAGGGGTTATCCTAACCTCATTTAGGCGGTCGAGTCGCGCTGTGCTCGCTCTTGCAAAGGAGCCCGGGCGACATGCACGCCGCCCGGGCGGATCAGTTGCGCCGGCTGTCGATCGCGTCCTTCCATGTCGGCGAGGCTTCCGCCTCCGGTGCGCGCGAGCGCTTCTCGGCACTACGGGCGACGAACCAGGCAAGCAGCGTAAACAGCGACACGGCCAGCAGGATGAGACTGGCAATGGCGTTGATGTCAGGCTTCACGCCCAGGCGCACGGCGGAAAACACTTCCATCGGCAGCGTTGTCGCACCGGGTCCCGAGACGAAGCTGGCCAGTACCAGGTCATCCAGCGACAGGGTGAATGCAAGCAGCCAGCCGGCGAAGATCGACGGTGCGATCATCGGCACGGTGATCAGCAGGAAGGTCTTCCATGGCGGCGAGCCCAGATCCAGCGCGGCTTCCTCGATCGACTGATCCAGCTCACCCAGACGACCGCTGACCACTATGGCCACATAGGCGGTGGAGAAGGTCGTGTGGGCGATCCAGATGGTCATCATGCCGCGCTCGGCCGGCCAGCCGACCAGTTGCGCCATGGAGACGAACAGCAGCAGTAGCGACAGACCGGTGATCACCTCCGGCATGACCAGCGGCGCTGTTACCAACCCGGAGAACAGCGTGCGGCCGCGAAACCGCTTGATGCGAGTCATGACGAAGGCGGCCAGCGTGCCTAGCCCGACCGCCGCGGTGGCAGTGAAGAAGGCGATCTGCAAACTGCGCTGTACTGCATTGATCAATTGCTGGTTGTCGAGCAGGCCAACGTACCAGCGAATCGACCAGCCACCCCAAACGGTTACCAGGCGCGAGTCGTTGAACGAATAGATCACCAGGATCAGCATCGGCACATAGATGAATGCCAGCCCCAGCCAGAGCATGAACGTGGAGAAGGTGGAGCGGGTGTTCATGCGTTCTTCTCCATTTCCCTGGACTGGTTGTAGTGAAACAGGATGATCGGTATCAGCAGGATCAGCAGCATGACAATGGCCAGCGCGGAGGCGATCGGCCAGTCACGGTTGTTGAAGAACTCCTGCCACAGCACCTTGCCGATCATCAGTGTCTCGGGGCCGCCAAGCAGTTCGGGAATCACGAATTCGCCAACCACCGGAATGAACACCAGCATGGAGCCGGCGATGATGCCGCTTTTCGACAGCGGCACGGTGATGGTCCAGAACGCCTTGGTCTTGCCGGCGCCCAGGTCCATGGATGCTTCCAGCAGGCTCATGTCATGCTTGACCAGGTTGGCGTACAGCGGCAACACCATGAACGGCAGATAGGCGTAGACCACGCCGATATACACCGCCGTGTCGGTATTGAGGATAGGGATCGGCGAGTCGATGACGCCCACCCACATCAGCGCCGAGTTAAGCAGCCCATTGGTGCTGAGGATGCCCATCCAGGCGTACACGCGGATCAGGATGGCGGTCCAGGTCGGCATCATCACCAGCAACAGATAGACCAGCTGCTTGTCCTTCGGCGCGCGCGCAATGGCGTAGGCCATCGGGTAGCCCAGCGCCAGACAGACCAGCGTGGAAACCGCCGCAATCTTCAGCGAGCCGAGGTAGGCCGAGTAATACAGCGAGTCGGTCAGCAGAAACAGGTAATTGCCCAGATTCAGAGCGATGTTCAGCGACTGCTGCGCATACTCAATCAGCGGCTCGTACGGCGGTATGGCAATCGCCGCCTGCGAAAAACTGATCTTCAGGACAATGGCGAAGGGCAGCAGGAAGAACAGGAACAGCCATAGGTACGGGATGCTGATGACCCATAGCTTGCCGCTGGGCAGCAGTCGCGATAGCCCCCGGCTCATGACTGCAGTACCACGCCGGCGTCATCCTCCCAGCTGATGTAGACCTTGTCTTCCCAGGTCGGGCGCGGCAGGCGGCGTTCGGAGTTGGGGAAGAAAGCCTGCACCAGTAGCCCGCTGTCGAGCTTGATGTAATACACCGAATGCCCGCCGA
>CAYZFU010000356.1:1585-2294 GCA_964477725.1 uncultured Halopseudomonas sp. | reverse complement strand
CACATTGGCGGCATGAGGTAATCGAGCCCCTGCGCCGGGCGCGCCGCGGGATCAAGCCAGTTGTCGAGGCGGGCGAGCTGTATCAGCAGGTCAAACAGTGCGAGCTGAGTGCGGAGTGGCTGGCGCTGGAATGGTTGGCGCCGAGCCTGGAGCGGCGTGCGATACAATCCAGCGAGCCAGTAGAAACGACCGCGTATGAAGCGATAGCCGACTACTGCATCGCCGCCGGTCAATCGCCGCCGGTGCAGATGCGTCATGCGCTGGCCGTTCTGGCCGCAAACTGGCGCGCCGATGCCAGCGCGCCAGGGGCTTAGGCGCTGGGGCTGGCCTGCTTGGCAGGGCTCTTGCGACTACGATTGCGGCGCGGAGCGCGGCGGGGCTTGTCTTCTTCGACTGCCGCCTGCGGGTTCTCGCGCTTTTCGATAGCCTGGTTGACCTGCGCCTCGACTCGGTCGAAACCCTTGGCTAGGCGCAGCGTCTGACGGATGTCGCCCTTGAGTTGCTTGATGTAGGTTTCGGCAGCCTGGCGGGCCTGCTCGAGCTCTGACGTCTCCTGCTCCAGTTCCTCGACCTTGCTCTGAGCCTTGGAAACCGACTTGTTCTCGGCTCCGCTCTGTCGGGCGTTGAGCTTTTCCCTGGCCTCGACAAGCTTCGCGTCGAGCTTGGCATGCTGCCGATTGATTTTTTCCAATGCCTTGTGCGCGTCCTG
>CAYZFU010000356.1:0-1575 GCA_964477725.1 uncultured Halopseudomonas sp. | reverse complement strand
CAGGCCTCGCCAAGGTGCTCCTTGAGCGAGCGTGTCAAGGTTTGCAGCAGGTGCAGGGGAGTGGTGACCTTCCCGGTCTTTTTCGCTTCGCTTGCTTCAGCCACAGGCGACTCCATGTTTGTCAACTGGCTGCCAATACAGCCCGGTGGGCGTTATGCAGGACTTCGATGAGACAATCTTCCAGCTCGAATCGCTCGTGCAGCAGCGCGCCAAGCGTGTGCAACCTGGCCTGCATGTCCGGCTCGTCGACACCGTTGGCGGTATTGGCGTAACGGTCGTTGAAGGCCACGGCTGCCTGAGTAATGGTTTCGATACGCGGATAAACCTGGCGAACCAGTTCCAGTCCACGTTCGTTCTGGAAATCTTCCGCCTCGCGGATCAGCTGCTCGTATATTTCGAAATGACCGGCGGATACGTAATCCACCAGTACATCGCAAAAGGATTCGAGAGCCTGGTCGGGGTTCTCTTCAGGTGGGGTCCGGTCGCGAAGGCCAACGTACTCGCTGATCAGTTGCTTGCGTTCGGACAACCAGCGGTCGATCAGCTGATTGACCCCGCCCCAGCGTTCCTGGGCTGTAGTGCAGCTCTCCAGCATCTTCCACCTCTTTTATGAGCAGCCGGCGCATCGTGCCGGTAAAACCGTTGTGATCGTTATGGTGGCAACAGCATAGGCCAGTCGATGCGGCAGCATCAATACCGCGCAACTCGCGCGAAAAGTTCAATCACGTGAACGAAAAATCTGCACCAGCCCGAAGATAGTGAAACCGATGAACGCAATCAGCGTGCATTCGGCGATACTCAGCCCCAGAAAGGTCCAGGTCACCGCGGCGCAATCGGCGGTACCGCTGAGCAGCAGGCCGAGCATGTCCTGCAATGGGAGCACGTCTATCATGTAGTCGAGGCTGGGCAGACAGGAGGGCAGCTGATCGACAGGCTGGTACTGCAGCCAGACCTGCCGGCCGGCAATGGCGGCGCCGAGTCCGGCGAACACCGTAACCGTCACGCCGTAAGCGCGGGCCGCGCCCGCTCGAACTCGGCCTTCCCGGGGCGCCGGGTTATGGATTACCGCAGCGAGACAGGTCAGCCCGATAAGCACGAAGGCGATTCGCTGAATGACACACAGCGGGCAGGGCAGCAAGCCCATGTAATGCTCCATGTACAGGGCGATCAGCAGCAGCACGACACAGATAATGAAAGCGAGAAGATATAGCAGGCGCGAGGCAGGCAGGGTCATGCGTGTTTCCGTCAGGTTCGAAACTGGTGGCCTACCATAGAGCAGAGCCTGAACGGAGACAAGACGCAGCACCGGCTGGCATCGGTAGCCAGCCGGTTTTGGTCGGATCAGGCGGTTTGTTCGCCTTCCTGCGCGCGGCGCTGTTCAGCCTGCGCATAAAGAGCGTCGAAGTTGACCGGCGACAGCATCAGGGGAGGGAAGCTGCCGCGCAGGACCAGGTTGTCGATCGCTTCACGAGCGTACGGAAACAGGATGTTCGGGCAGAAGGCGCCGAGCGTGTGGCGCATCGAAGCCTCGTCCAGTCCATTGATGGCGAAGATACCTGCCTGCTGCACTTCGGC
>CAYZFU010000355.1:409-2310 GCA_964477725.1 uncultured Halopseudomonas sp. | reverse complement strand
GCCCATTTCCAGGCGATAGGGCTGCATCAGGTCCAGGGGACGCAGGACCCCGTAGAGGCCCGAGAGCATGCGTAGATGCTGCTGAGCGAACGCCAGATCCTCTTCGCTGAAGTCCTCGACGTGCAGCCCGGTATATACGTCGCCCTTAAAGGCCAGTAGCGCCTGACGGGCGTTGTTTTTGGTGGCCTTTCTGGTCCAGCTTCCGTAGCGCGCCACGTTGAGGCTCGCCAGTTTGTCCGAAAGTGACATCAATTCGGCAATGTCCTGCGGCGACTTTTCCTTGAGTACATCGATCAGCTCCTGGCTGTCGTCCAGGTAGCGGGGTTGGGTGGCCTGATCGGTGATCGGAGTGCTGTCGTAATCCAGCGTTTTCGCGGGCGAGATGACCATCAACATCGATAACGGCTCCTTTGGTGAACCTGGCAATTATGCCCTAGATTCACGCGGGCTCATTGAATACACATGATTGTCTGCGTCTATCGAAGCGACACGACGCTAGTGCGCAGTCGCGAGCAGGGCGGGGCGGACCGTCACGGCCCGGGACGGGAATTGCCCAGCGCCCATGGATGTCACAGCGTGTCCGGTCCGCTCTGCTTGCGACTCCGGTTCGTGGACTGATCGCTGGGGAGGCGCCCCTAAGGGCGCCGGGTATTCAGAGGTGCGTTTCGGCGTATTCAGCCAGCGCCGAGCGCGGTACGCCCTGCAGATGGATGTGCACGCCATGGGGAAAGTCCTTGAAGCATTCGGTCAGGTAGGTGAGGCCGGAACTGGTAGCATTCAGGTAAGGCGTGTCGATCTGAGCGAGGTTGCCCAGGCAGACCACCTTGGAGCCGGCTCCGGCGCGAGTGATGATGGTCTTGATCTGGTGAGGCGTCAGGTTCTGGCTTTCGTCGATCAGAATGAAGCTCTGCTGAAAGCTGCGCCCGCGGATGTAATTGAGCGATTTGAACTGTAGCGGCACGCGGTCAAGGATGTAGTCGACGCTGCCGTGGGTGCACTCATCATCCATGTGCAGGGCTTCGAGGTTATCGGTGATCGCCCCGAGCCACGGCTCCATTTTCTCCGCTTCGGTACCCGGCAGGAAACCGATGTCTTCGTCCAGCCCCTGGGTGCTGCGGGTGGCGATGATTCGACGATAAGTCTTGCTGACCATGGTCTGCTCGATCGCTGCAGCCAGGGCCAGAATGGTTTTGCCCGAGCCGGCCGCACCGGTCAGGTTGACCAGGTGAATATCCGGATCGAGCAATGCATACATGGCCAGCGACTGAAAGATATCACGCGGCCTCAAGCCCCAGGCTTCCTGGTGCATCAAGGGTTCCTGATGCAGGTCGCGCAGAGTAAGCCGACCCCCGTCGATCTGTTTGACCCAGCCGACGAAGCCTTGCTGGTCGATGATGAAGTCATTCACATGCAAGGCCGGCAGGTTGTCGGTCAGTTGCACCTCGTGCAGGGTCTGACCCAGGCGTTGCTGCGTTTCAACCTTGCCCACGCGCTCCCAGAACGAGCCTTCGACTTCGTGGTATCCGCGCGCCAGCAGCGAAATGTCGTCGAGCAGTTGATCGGTGTGGTAGTCCTCCGCGTCGATGCCGCAGGCGCGCGCCTTGAGGCGCATGTTGATGTCCTTGGACACGAGGACGATTCGGTCATGAGGGTGGCGGTGCTGGAGCTGGCAGAGCTGGTTGATGATTTTGTTGTCGTTGAGGTCGTTCGGTAGGCACTGCGAGGGAATCGGGGCCTTGTCCATGAGGATCGCCAGGGTTCCATGGGGGCCTAGCTTGCCTCGGGATATGGGCACTCCCTGTTCGACCTGGTCGGGTGGTGCGTCAGCGAGCGTTTTGTCGATGAGTCTGATCGCCTGGCGGCAATCGGCGGCGATACTGGTTTTTCCGGATTTGAGCTTG
>CAYZFU010000355.1:0-385 GCA_964477725.1 uncultured Halopseudomonas sp. | reverse complement strand
CAAGGACGGTCATCTGGATGATGACGTGATGCTCTTCGAAATTGAGCAGGGCGTTGGGGTCGTGAATGAGAACGTTGGTATCGAGTACGTAGAAGGAATGACGGGTTGGTCCGCACGCTTCCATATGCTATTACCTCGCAAGGGCCGGTAATACCAGACTGTATCAAGCGCAACGCTGCGCCTGGCAGTCCGCTTGGCCGACTCGCCTGGCGCGTGGTATCAGAGGATCACCGCTACGCCTCGGTCGGTTATTCGATGTATAGCCTATCGCTGACGACAGTCACAAGCGCGTCCCGGGTATTTTTCCTGGTTATGGCAAAACAGACGGGCGGCGATATTCGCCGAGTTACAGGAGCGTTATATTGGTGGACCCGGCTGCGCTCGC
>CAYZFU010000354.1:271-2333 GCA_964477725.1 uncultured Halopseudomonas sp. | reverse complement strand
CGTCAGCCGGGCTCATCTTCAAAAGCTCTTCATGACTGCGGCGGGTGCGCTGGGCCGCCAGGGCGAAGCCGCCGTATTCCATGAAGCTGCCGTCGTCCAACAGGTCTGCGAGGTTTTCGCGGGCGGTGCGCTGGCCGGTCTTGCGGCGCTTGGCGACCGCGTCCGGTCGGCGCTCGTCGGTGAGATCGGCGCGGCGCTGTAGCAGCTCGTCGAGATCGGCGCGGATGTGATCAAGATCGACGCTCTCTTCGCTCTGTACTTCTCCGGCGGCTACCTCGGCGGGCTCGACGAAGGCCAGCGGGCTGCCTTCGAACAGACTCGCGCCCGGTTCGACCGGCAAGGCTCGGATGATCCCGCCCTGTTCGGCCTTGACCACGAACTCCATCTTCATCGATTCCAGTACGGCGACTGGCTGACCGGGCGCGACGGAATCGCCTTCGCTCACCGACAGGCTGACCAGGACACCCTGAACCGGAGCGGCAAGCGCGACGGTGCCGGCCGGGGCATCGATCTGTTGTCCAGTTGCAGCAGCGTCGGCTTGCCGGCTGAAGAACAGGTCCTGGTGTTCGGACTCGGCCACCAGTGAAGCCGCGTGGGTTTCGATAAAGCGGGTATTGACCTGGTTGGCCTGCACAGAAGGGTGCTGTACCAGATTGCGCAGGAAGGCCAGATTACTCGCAACGCCTTCCAGGCGAAACTCGCATAGCGCGCGATAGGCACGGCGCAACACGCCGGCAAAGTCGGCATCGGCATGCACGATGAGCTTGGCCAGCAGCGAGTCGAAGCTGGGGCTGGTGGTGTAGCCGCTGTAGCCATAGCCGTCGACACGGATGCCGGGTCCGCTCGGCGGTTCGTACACCGCTAGCGTGCCACCGGAGGGCTTGGTGCTGGCATCTGCGGCCATGGTTTCGAGATTCACGCGCAGCTGGATGGCGTAGCCACGCGGCAAAGGGATGTGCTGTTGCTCAAGATTCAGATCAGCCAGGGTCGCGCCAGCGGCCAGACGTAGCTGGATCTGCACCAGATCCAGCCCGGTCACCGCTTCGGTTACCGTGTGCTCGACCTGGATGCGCGGGTTGGCCTCCATGAACACGAACTGCTGGGTATCGTCATCGACCAGAAACTCGAAGGTGCCCAACCCGCGATAACCGGCGGAGCCGGCGAGCTTGAGTGCCGCCTCCAACAATCGCTGGCGCAGCTCGGCGCCTAATGTCGGGCTCGGCGCAATTTCCAGAACCTTCTGGTTGCGCCGCTGCAGCGTGCATTCACGCTCCCACGCGTGTGCGACCGACTTGCCGTCGCCGATGACCTGCACTTCGATATGCCGGGCATTTTCGATCAGTCGTTCCACGTAGAGCTCACCGGAGCCGAAGGCCGAGCGAGCTTCCGAGCTGCAGCGGCCATAGGCCTCGTCCAGCTCGCTGGGGTCACGCACGGCGCGCATGCCGCGTCCGCCGCCTCCCGCCAACGCCTTGAGCATGATCGGTCGGCCGCCGTGGTCGCGCATGAAGCGCCGCGCCTCTTCCAGGCTGGTGGCCTGGTTGGTACCCAGACCCAGCGGTACGCCGCTTTCGGCCGCCAGTTGCCGGGCGCGTGACTTGTCACCAAACAGAGCGAGGGCTTCGGGCGAAGGGCCGACGAAGGTAATGCCGGCCTCGGCGCAGCGACGCGCCAGCTCGCTGCTTTCGCTGAGAAATCCGTAACCTGGATGCAGGGCGTCGCAGCGGTGCTCCCGCGCAACCGCGATCAGCTGGTCGATGTCCAGATAGGCCGCCGCGCCGCGGCCGGTCAGTGCCTGCGCGGCGTCGGCTTTGCGCACATGCAGCGATTGACCGTCGTCTTCGGCGTATACCGCCAGCGTGGCGATATCCAGTTCGGCCGCAGCACGGGCGATGCGGATGGCGATTTCGCCGCGGTTGGCGATCAGCAAGCGTTCAAATGGCATGGGTTAGTCGATCCATTCCTGCAGGTCCTGTTTCTTTACCTTTCCGGTGGCGGTCATCGGCAGCGCGTCGACCAACCTGACCTCCGGAACCTTGTAGATGGCCATGGACTGGCGACA
>CAYZFU010000354.1:0-261 GCA_964477725.1 uncultured Halopseudomonas sp. | reverse complement strand
GCCTCGGCAGTCAGTCCGCTGCCCGGCTTGGCGACGACGAAAGCGACTGGGCACTGGCCGCGTTTTTCATCGGCACGACCAATCACAGCGGACGCGAGAATGTCCGGGTGCTGGCCAAGCATGGCTTCCAGTTCGCTGGGAAACACGCTCATACCATTGACCTTGAGCATTTCCTTGCGCCGTCCGAGATAGCGGATATGGCCGGCTTCGGTGATCACGCCGCTGTCGCCGGTATGCAGCCAGCCATCGCGTAGCGCCTCG
>CAYZFU010000353.1:0-2390 GCA_964477725.1 uncultured Halopseudomonas sp. | reverse complement strand
GGGTGACACGGCGATTCCTGGCGCGACGTCCTGCGGTGGCTTGGCGCAGCCGAATGTTCAAAGCCCCAGGCGTCCTGCAGACGCCGTCGCGGCGGGTCGCCCCTCCCACATACGCCCGATGATCTGTGGGAGGCGCGACTCGCGGCGACCGGGGTCCGTCAGGGCCTTTCCAGTCGCAGGGTTACGCGGCGGTTCTTGGCGCGACCCACTGCCGTGGCGTTGCTGGCAACCGGGTAGCGATCGCCATGAAAGCGCATGGTGATTTTTTCTTCCGCGATGCCATGCTCGGTCAGGTAGGTCTGCACCGCCAGGGCACGCTGGCGAGACAGCTCGCGGTTGGTCAGCCGGTCGCCGACGTTGTCGGAATGCGCATCGAGCTGGACCGTTTCGATATCCGGATCGGCATCCAGATAAGCCAGCGCGGTATCCAGCAGGGACTTCGCTGCGGCGTCGAGGCTGGTGCCGCCACTGGCGAAGCTCACGGCACTACTGGAAATCTGGTCGATGTTCATCGGCAACAGACCGCTGATGCAGTTCTGGAATTCGCTCCAGGCCTGTTTGTAGCCGACGCTGGATACCACCACCCGAACGGAACCGGGCGCATTCGCCCAGCCGGTGCGATGGATGGTTGGCAGTAGACCATCAGCCAATCCGGCGAGCATCTGACCAGCCTGCTGATAGGGCACCTCCAGCGTCACCGGACCGTCCTTCACAGTCGCGTGCCCAAGCAGACGCGCACGCTGATCGCTGCGCCAGCTCGGCGCGTCGTTATACAGCTGGGCCTGGCCGGGCTGCATCAGATTGCTCCAGGCCTTGAGCTGAAAGGTCGGCCGCTCGCCCGCACGTCGCACGAAAACCGCCTCGCCATAGCCAGTCACGGCCTGGCTCAGGCGACACTCGAACTTGTCCCCGTCGACCGACCATTTGACCTCCTCCATGCGCGTCTGGAAGGTCATGGCCTGCGCCGGCAGGGCCAACGCGAGCAAAACAAGGGACAACAGTCGGGTCACAATCGGCTCCGGCATGAGAAGTCTATGGACCTTGAGTCGGCTGGCTGGGGCAAAACTTTACCCTGCCGCCGGTGTGAAAGCCGGGACGATTCCGGTAGCATTGCCCGCATTGCAACCGTCTGGAATCCCCTCGATGACCGATCGCCTGACTATCATCCGCCCCGATGACTGGCATATTCACCTGCGCGACGGCGAAGTACTGCGCAACACGGTGAGCGATGCGGCACGCGTATTTTCCCGGGCAATCATCATGCCCAACCTGGTCCCGCCAGTGCGCAACGGTGATGAGGCCCAGGGCTACCGGGAACGTATCGAGGCCGCGCGGCCCGCTGGCTCGAACTTCGAACCGCTGATGGTCTTGTACCTCACCAACCAGACCAGCCCGGACATCATTCGCGCCGCCTACAGCAAGGGTCAGGCGATCGCGGCCAAGCTGTATCCGGCCGGCGCCACCACCAATTCCGGGTCCGGCGTCACCGCGCTCGAGCACATCTACCCTGCTCTGGAAGCCATGGCCGAAGTCGGCATGCCACTCCTGGTTCACGGCGAAGTGACGCATTCCGACGTGGATATCTTCGATCGCGAGAAAGCCTTCATCGATCAACAGCTGATCAAACTCGTCGAGCGCTTTCCGACGCTCAGGGTGGTGTTCGAGCACATCACCACAGCTGACGCGGCCGAGTTCGTCAAAGGCGCATCGGATCGCATCGGCGCGACCATTACCGCGCATCACCTGTTGTATAACCGCAATCACCTGCTTGCCGGTGGCGTGCGCCCGCACTTTTACTGCCTGCCGATACTCAAGCGCCAGCGCCACCAGCAGGCGCTGTGCGACGCCGTGGTGTCGGGCTCGAACAAGTTTTTCCTCGGCACCGACTCGGCACCGCACGCACAGCATGCCAAGGAAACCAGTTGCGGCTGCGCTGGCTGCTATACCGCTTATGCGGCCATCGAGCTGTACGCCGAAGCGTTCGACTCGCTCGGCGTGCTCGACAAGCTGGAAGCCTTCGCCAGCTTCAACGGCCCCGACTACTACGGCTTGCCCCGCAACACCGAGACCATCACCCTCGTCCGCGAGAGCTGGGCCGCGCCGGATCAGCTACCCTTTGGAGATCACATGGTCATTCCATTGCGCGCCGGCGAGACTATCAACTGGCGAGTGGAATAGAACCCCGCCTGAAGCAAGGGATCGCCCGTGAGCGAATTTGACTACGACAGCGAAAACGATCGAGACGAGCTCGATGGTGCACCTGCATCATCCAGTCACAAGACGCCAATCGCCTATCGCTTCCGTGGCTTCCTGCCGGTGGTCGTCGATGTGGAATGTGGCGGGTTTAACGCGGCTACCGATGCCTTGCTGGAAATTGCCGCAACCGTCAT
>CAYZFU010000352.1:417-2416 GCA_964477725.1 uncultured Halopseudomonas sp. | reverse complement strand
AGGCGAAGAACAGCGCGATGAGCGCTGCGCCGATGAAGATCGGCCGATACGGCTCCAGCACGGTCAGGTTGCCGATCCACGCGCCAGAGAAGCCGAGCGCGACCAGGACAAGGGGGCCGAGGCAGCAGGCCGAGGCGAGGACGGCCGCGACGCCGCCGGTCGCCAGTGCGCCGCGGCCGTTCTTGGGTTCCGACATAAGGTTCTCCTTCCGGGACTTCGCTTGATGCTGTAACGTTACTTCCGTAGTCAACTACGGAGTCAAGCGCCATGGAGAACGCTCAAGAGAATCTGACCATCGGGGCCTTCGCCAAGGCAGCCCGGGTCAACGTGGAGACGATCCGCTTCTATCAGCTCAAGGGCTTGCTACCCCAGCCGGAGCGGCCCTACGGTCGCATCCGCCGCTACGGGCAGGCGGACGTGGCGCGGGTGAAGTTCGTGAAGTCAGCCCAGCGCCTGGGATTCAGCCTGGATGAAGTCGGCCAGCTCCTGAAACTGGAGGACGGCACCCATTGCAGCGAGGCGGCCGAACTGGCTGCTCACCGGCTGGCCGATGTGCGCGCACGCATGGCGGACCTCACGCGGATGGAAGAGGCCCTGTCGACGCTAGTGAGAGAGTGCAACGCGCACCATGGCAATGTTTCCTGCCCGTTGATCGCAGCTTTGCATTGCTGCTAAAGGGCCCACTTCGGCTCTTAGCGTACGATTTTTTTCCGTTTTCTGAGACGACCCCTGATTGGCGATGGCTTCGGTCAGCACGGGGCGCAGGTCAGCGCCTTTGAATCGCAGTGACATGGATGAAATCTCCTGTGTGGAAGAATGAGAAAGGCCTCCATCCGATGGGATGAAGGGCCTGTAGTGCACGCGGCCGGAACGGCTGGAACGCCGTGGCGGATGCCTCGGGTCAGCCGCAGGACCGCCCGGTTTCGCTGCGGGGCGTCATGCCGGGACGGCCTGGCGCTTGCGGGCCGCTTTCGCGTCGAGGATGCTCACGTCGATCTGGCGCCAGCGCCCGTCGTCGATGAGCCTCTCCAGCACTTCGCCGAGCATGTCGAAATACACCTCGTCGTGCCGATCGACCAGTTCGACCGATTCACCGTTCTGACGGTGCAGTTCCACCACGTAGGTGTCTCCGCCGCGGTCGTAGAGGATCGTCACCCGGCCCTCGAACTTCGCGGTCGAGACCGTGAAGCTGATCGCCGGCGGGGTCTCGATGATCTTGGAGGGCGTGGGATCGACCCAGGTGAAGTCGCGGGCACCGGCATCCACCAGCATGTGGGTGATGCGCCGGAAGCGATCGGGGGCCGGCATCTCCTCCAACTGCTCGATGAGCTGGCCCAACTCCATGCACTGCGGCGTGGGAATGGGCAGCTTGGCCGGCGCCGAGCCGAGGATGTGCCTCGTGATGGTGTACGGCGTGCCGTCCGAAGTCTCCTCGGTGATGACCTCCGGCGTGTCCGCGCGCAGTCCGTCGAAGCGACGACGGGCATAGGGTTGGACATGCACCTTGGCGCCTTCGGCAGGAACCGTGGTCACCAGGCTGGGATCGAGCACCGCGAACTCGGAAGGCTTGAGCTTGACGACGATGGCATCGTCGGTCGCGGCGACCACCTTGCCGTCGAAGGGTTGGGGGTCGATGGCGAAGCCCAGCGTTGAGGACAGCGGCTGATCATCGAACACGCGGTACTTGAACGACCGCACGTTGCGGGGCACATGGCCTGCGACCAGCGAAGGCATCATGGATTTGATGAGGGAACGATCCATGGGGAAACTCCTTGAGGAAAAACAAGGGATTCCCCGCCCGCAAGGGAGAGGTCCCTTGTGGGTGGCGTGGATGGACGCGGTAGGTCCGTAGGAAGAAACGACCAGCACGGTTTCCCGCGCTTGCAGCCTCGAAGGTCTCGACTGCCTGGGCATGTGCCGGCAACGCCGACGAACATGGGGCAAGCATGGCCCTGGGGCGGTCTGCCTGCCCGCAGGAAACGGCACCGCACCACAACCG
>CAYZFU010000352.1:0-407 GCA_964477725.1 uncultured Halopseudomonas sp. | reverse complement strand
TTCCTGTGCTGCGGGCAAGAAAAAGCCCCTCGAAAGGGGCTGGAGGAATCAGGCTTGGTACACGAAGTAGTGCTCGCGCTGACGCGGAAAGAACACGTGTTTCCACGTGTCGCCGCTTGTGTTGCCACCGTCGAAGACGACCATTTCGTAGTCGTCCACGTCGGTGTCCACCAGGTCGGCGCTGGCGATATGGCGCATGTGCAGCGTGCCGCTCATGCGCTCGAATACCAGGATCTGGCCGATGGCATCTTCCTGGCTCATGGCGTTGACGCAGGCTCCGAGTTGGTGCTCGAAGTCGGATGCGGGTGTGATGAGGGCGGGGAACATGGGATCGCTCCTGTGAAAGTGCGCCGGCCCGGCTCTCTGGCGGGAGACCGGGCCGGCATGCGGTGAGGACAAGGAAGGCC
>CAYZFU010000351.1:1217-2440 GCA_964477725.1 uncultured Halopseudomonas sp. | reverse complement strand
GCTCAAAGCCCTGACCGAACTGTCGTTCGACACGCCCACGCCTGTGCAGGAGCAGACAATTCCTCCGGCAATCGAAGGGAAAGATCTGTACGTCATCGCCCAGACCGGCAGTGGCAAAACCGCGGCTTATGTCTTGCCGATTCTGCATCGTCTGCTCGAAGACGAGAGCAAAGCTACCGGGCCGCGTGCACTCATTCTGTCGCCGACCCGTGAGCTCGCCCGGCAGATCCTGCAGGACCTGCAGAGCCTGGCCAGGTTCACCTTTCTCAAGGCCGAGCTGATCATCGGCGGAGAAGACTTCAAGGTGCAGGCAGCAAAGATGCGCAAGAATCCGGACGTGCTGATCGCCACGCCTGGTCGCGTACTGGAGCATCTGGCTGCGGGGGTCAACATTGATCTTACCCAGATCCGTACACTGGTCATCGACGAGGCCGATCGCATGCTGGACATGGGCTTCAGCGAAGACGTGCTGAAGATCGCCGAAGCCTGTCCCACCGAGCGCCAGACCATGCTGTTCTCGGCTACTACCGGTAACGCCGGCTTGCGCCGCGTCACCGGACAAGTGTTGCGCGAGCCGGTACGGCTCGAGCTTGACAGCGTGCGCGACGATACACCGGCGATTCGCCAGCAGGTAATCCCTGCGGATCACGACGCACACAAGGAAGCCCAACTCAAATGGCTTCTGGCCAACGACACTCAGGGCAAGGCCATCGTCTTCACCAACACCCGGGTCATGGCCGACAGGTTGAATGGTGTGCTTCGAGCCGGTGATCAATTTCGCGTTTACGTGCTGCACGGCGAGAAGGACCAGAAAGACCGCAAGGCGGCGATCGACCGCTTCAAGCAGGGTCAGTCTGGTGTCCTGGTCGCGACAGATGTAGCAGCACGCGGGCTGGATATCAGCGAGCTGGACCTGGTGATCAACTTCGACATGCCACGCAGTGGCGATGATTACCTGCATCGCGTCGGTCGCACCGGGCGTGCCGGCGCGGAAGGGCTAGCAATTTCGCTGGTCGCGCCACATGAGTGGAATCTGATGTCCAGCATCGAGCGCTATCTGCGGCGCACGTTTGAACGGCGGATTCTCAAGGAAGTGCCGGGCAGCTTCAAAGGACCCAAGAAGGTCAAGGCCTCCGGCAAGCCGGCAGGAGCGAAGAAAAAGAAAGACGACAAGAAGGCCAGCAAGCCGAAGAAGCCCAAGTCAGCAAAACCCGCCAACAAGC
>CAYZFU010000351.1:0-1198 GCA_964477725.1 uncultured Halopseudomonas sp. | reverse complement strand
GGTGAGTACAAGCTCCGACGGATTTGCGCCGCCGAAGCGCAAGCAGAAGTAACGTCCCCGCCGCGATAGAGCTTTCAGGCAACTCGAACCCGTAGGTCGCCGCGAGTCGCGCCTCCCACAAGGCCCGGTTGTGGTTTGCTGGTTCTGTAGGAGCGGCGTCCTCGCCGCGATAGCGCCATCAGACAACTCAACCCCCGGGTCGCCGCGAGTCGCGCCTCCCACCGGTGTTCTGTGTTAGCTGCGGTTTTCGTAGGAGCGGCGTCCTCGCCGCGATAGCGCACTTGCCGGTCGGCGCCGCTGCCATTTCCCGTACCGCTCCCACAACCAGATCAACGCCAGACCACAGGCCACCCCGATAGTGTTTGCGTAAACGTCATGAATATCCGCGCTGCGCGTCGGATGGTAGGACTGCACCCATTCGACTGATATGCCAACGGCGAACATCAGCACGAACCTCACCCACCAGCGCCACCTGGGATAGGCCAGGTAGCTGAGTACCGTGCAACCGAACAGCCCGACCAGATGGTAACTGGTGGCCATCCAACTGAAAGCGGTGGGGGGCGGGGTAGGGCGCATGCCCAGATACATGCCCAGGGCAACGACTGAAACGAAAAGAATCTGAAATGCGAGGCGGAAACGAACCCACCGCCGCATGATGGTGAACCACATAAATGCTCCTGTACGGTGTGGGCCGAACGGTCGGTTAGGTTGGTCTGGCTTGTAAATCAAACCCTTCGCGGCCATGGCCGCTCCTACAGGTGTTATTAGGGTTGGGGGCGATGGGTGCTCGAAAACCCAAACCCTTCGTGGTCATGCCCGCGAAAGCGCGCTATCAGGCCCCGCCAAATCGCCCGCCAATACCCTAACTCGACTCCGCCCGAAACCCATTCCAGCCGTTGCGCCGTTGCCATATGGCAATTGCGACCAACCCCATTACCACACCAATGGTATTGGCGAACAGATCATTGAGATCAGCCGAGCGCGTTGGGTGGAAATACTGCACGAACTCCACCGACAAGCCAACGCCAGAAATCATTCCAAACCGCAACCACCAGGGCCAGCGCGGAAAAGCAAGGTAGCTCAGCAGCGTGCAAGCAAACAGGCCAACCATGTGGAAACTGGTCATCAACCACTGTCCGCTACCGAAAGGCGGAGTAGGGCGCATGCCGAGAAACATGCCCAGCGTGACGACTGCGAC
>CAYZFU010000350.1:879-2442 GCA_964477725.1 uncultured Halopseudomonas sp. | reverse complement strand
GCTTGCCAACCTCCAGCGCGTCGGCATTGCTCGCGTTACCCTGCAGCGCGCGGTGATAAACCCCCTGAACGATGGCGGCCAAACGGAACAACGAGAAAGCCAGGAAGAAGTTCCAGTCCGGTACTTCACTGCGTCCTGTGAACTCGCAGTACCAGTCCAGCACCTGCTGTTCTTCGGGAATGTTGCGTGCCTTCAGGTCCAGCCCCTGCATGCCGCGCATGCCTTCGGCGCTGGCCGGCTGGTGATAGGGCAGGCAGCAGTAGGCCAGATCGGACAGGGGATGGCCCAGGGTAGCCAGTTCCCAGTCGAGAATCGCCACGACCTTCGGCTCGTTCGGATGCAGAATCAGATTGCCCATGCGGAAGTCGCCGTGGGCGATGGTGGTCTGATCATCGTTGGGAGCGTTTTCCGGCAGCCAGGCCATCAGCGCATCCATGGAGGGCATGTCGCCGGTGCGGCTGGCTTCGAACTGGCCGCTCCAGCGCTTGATCTGGCGTGGCACATAGCCTTCGGCCTTGCCATAACTTTCAAGACCCACTGCCTTCCAGTCGACGTTGTGCAGCTGGGCCATGGTCTGGATCATCGATTTGTGGATCGGCATGCGCTGCTCGATGGCGACATCCGGCAGCAGCGGCTGCGAGTAAACCCGGCCTTCGACGTGATCCATGATATAGAACGCAGTGCCGATGACCTCAGGGTCTTCGCATAGCAGGCGGGCAGTGGGCACCGGTACATCGGTCTGGCCCAGGGCATTGATCACCTGGAACTCGCGCTCGACCATATGCGCCGAGGGTAGCAGCTTGCCCGGCGGCTTCTTGCGCAGTACGTACCGCTTGCCGCCGATTTCCAGCAGATAGGTCGGGTTGGACTGGCCGCCCTGGAACTGCTGCACTTTCATGCCGTTCTCGGCGCCGGGAATACGTCCCTTGAGGTACGCCGCCAGCTTGGCTTCGTCGAAGCGGTGCGCGGGCAACACATCAATCAGGGTGGCTTCGCTCATTTGAAGGTCCTGTAATCGTTATTGGAGTAAAGATGTGACCCACAAACTACCACGCCAGGACTGAGCCTGGCGTGATAGAAAGCGGGTGAATCGAGCTGCATCAGGTGATGGTATCGCCGCCGTCGGCGACGATGGTCTGGCCTGTGACGTAGGCGCCTGCTGCGGAGCCCAGGAACAGTGCCACACCCGCAATATCCACCGGCTCGCCGACACGGCGCAGCGGCAGCTTTTCTTCCACGCGCTTGAGCCGGTCCGGATCATCCAGCAAAGCCTGGGCGAAGTCGGTACGAATCAGCCCCGGTGCAATGGAGTTGACGCGAATGTTCTTCGGACCCCATTCCAGCGACAGATTGCGCGCGAGGCCAGCCTCGGCGGCCTTGGACATGCCGTACACGCCAATGTTGGCGCTGGCACGGATGCCGGCGATGCTCGACAGCAGTACGATGGAACCGCCGCCTTGCTTGACCATGTGTGGAATGGTCATGTTGCACAGCCAGAAGGTGCCCTTGACGTTGGTGCCCATGATCTTGTCGAAGGCTTCATCGCTGACGTCGTGTGTCGGA
>CAYZFU010000350.1:0-869 GCA_964477725.1 uncultured Halopseudomonas sp. | reverse complement strand
GTCGATACGGCCCCACTTCTCCAGCGTCTTGTCGATCAGATTCTGCAGCTGCGCCTTGTCGCCTACATGGCAGGAGACGGGCA
Source organism: uncultured Halopseudomonas sp. (assembly GCA_964477725.1). Taxonomy (GTDB): domain Bacteria; phylum Pseudomonadota; class Gammaproteobacteria; order Pseudomonadales; family Pseudomonadaceae; genus Halopseudomonas. The sequence goes on along the minus strand of CAYZFU010000350.1, from coordinate 786 downwards.
GGGCGTCAAAGCCCTGTTGCTTCAGTTCGTTGGCCACCTGCTCGCAGGCATCGGCCTTGCGGCTGGAGATGACCACCTTGGCGCCGGCCCTGGCGTATTCCTCGGCAATCGACTTGCCGATGCCCTTGGTCGAGCCGGTGATGATGGCGACCTTGCCGCTCAGATCAAACAGTTTGCTCATGATTCCTCGCTTCGCTCGAGCTACAAGCCGTAAGCCACAAGCGGCAAGCTCTGCGCCACTCCGCTTGCAGCTTGCCGCTCATCGCTAGTCGCTGCCTTTTACAGATACCGCCCCATTTCCAGCTTGGCGATGGTGTTCAGGTGTACTTCGTCCGGACCGTCAGCCAGGCGCAGGGTGCGAGCCTTGGCATAGGCGGAGGCGAGGAAGGAGTCTTGGCACACGCCCTTGGCACCGTGAACCTGAATCGCGCGATCGATCACATTGCACAGCATGGTCGGTGCGACAGCCTTGATCATCGCGATCTGCTGGCGGGCCACCTTGTTGCCGTGCTGGTCCATGCTGCGCGCGGCATGCAGGGTCAGCAGGCGAGCCTGGTCGATTTCGCAACGCGACTTGGCGATGGCTTCCGGCACGCTACCGAGCTTGTACATCGGCTTGCCGAAGGCAACGCGCTCGGCGGCACGGCGGCACATGGCTTCCAGCGCACGCTCGGCCTGACCGATGGCGCGCATGCAGTGGTGAATGCGGCCCGGCCCGAGGCGACCCTGAGCGATCTCGAAGCCGCGGCCTTCGCCCAGCAGGATGTTGGAGGCCGGTACGCGTAC
>CAYZFU010000349.1:0-2443 GCA_964477725.1 uncultured Halopseudomonas sp. | reverse complement strand
CATGCTCCAGTGCTTTGAGGCGCAATATCATGGCTTCGACCTTCTGACGTGCCAGATCGTTCTTTTCGATCAATTGCATGCGTTCTTCGCGCCAGTGGCGCTCCTGCGAAACGAGCTGCTGATTCTGCTGCTGAAGCTGTTCGCACAGACTGATCAGCTGGGAGATCTTTTCGCTCAGGATGTTGATGTCGGGTTCGTCCATTGGAGCCATTATTATCTTCCCGGTGTTGGCAAACTATAGAGGTGCCCCGCAGGCCGGTCAAACGGCTGCCGGGCTCCTGGTCCGGTCCCCGGGGCTGGGTCGTCAAGACGCGCCCGACTGGACCCTTCACCCTCTTGCGCAGTAGATTACCCCCTAGACGGTGCGGTCGATAGCGGTATTCGATCGGCCGGAACACCTTTTTTCGAACAGTCTGTGAGGCCCAGCACATGGCGTTGATGCCAGCCGCATTCGATTACGACCGTTACGCTCAGCTGTTCAGCGAAGTTGGTGCTGCCAGCGCACCGCCGGAGGCCCACGGGCACCTTGTCGGGCGCCTCGCCGGAGGCAGTCGCCTGGATCACACCACCTGGCTGAATCTTGCCACCGAGCTGTTGGACGGCAGCGGCGCGCTGCCGGAGGCGGGCAAGGTGATGCTGATCCAGCTGTACGACGCAAGTCTCGCCCAGCTGAGCGGAACGGGTTTTGACATTACCCTTTTGCTCCCCGACGACAGCGCCACGATCGATCATCGCACCCACGCCCTGGGCCAGTGGTGCGAAGGTTTTCTCGGCGGCTTCGGCCTGGTCGAGCGCAAGGCCGAGCTCAGCGAGGAAGTTGACGGCGTTCTGCATGACTTCGCTGCCATCGCCCAGGTGCAGACCGATCTGGATGAATCGGAAGCCAATGAGGTCGATTTCATGGAAGTGATGGAATACGTGCGCATGGCGACGCTGATGGTGTTCACTGAATGCCAGCCCGCCGAGGCCGATAAGGATCAACCCCCCGCGTCACTGCATTGATGAGGTCACCCATGCGTATTACCAGGCAGGAATATGCGCGCCGCCGCAAGGCGCTGATGGCGCAGATGGAACCAGACAGTATCGCTATCCTGCCAGCGGCGCCGGTGTACATCCGCAATCGCGATGTCGAGCACAATTACCGGCAGGATAGCGACTTCCAGTATCTGACCGGATTCCCCGAGCCGGAGGCGGTTGCGGTCCTGGTTCCCGGTCGCGAGCACGGCGAATACGTCCTGTTCTGCCGCGAGAAAGACAAGGAGCGCGAGCTGTGGGATGGCTATCGTGCCGGGCAGGACGGTGCTGTGAGCGAGTACGGCGCCGACGACGCCTTTCCGATCAACGATATCGACGACATTCTGCCGGGCCTGATCGAAGGTCGGGAGCGGGTCTACTACGTGATGGGTGCGAACGAGGGGTTCGACCGGCGCCTGACCAGTTGGATCAACATCATTCGCAGCAAGGCGCGCCTCGGTGCGCAGCCGCCAAACGAATTCGTCGCGCTGGATCATCTTCTGCACGACATGCGCCTGTACAAGAACGCAGCCGAGATCAAACTCATGCACGCCGCTGGCGAGATATCCGCCGAAGCGCATGTCCGTGCGATGCAGGTCTGCCGACCGGGCATGTACGAATACCAGCTCGAGGCAGAGCTGCAACACACCTTCATGCGGCACGGTAGTCGGTCGCCAGCGTACCAGTCGATCGTCGCCGCGGGTCGCAACGCCTGCATCCTTCACTACACCGAGAACAGCTCGCAGATCCGCGACGGGGATCTGATTCTGATCGACGCGGGTTGCGAGCTTGACTGTTACGCCAGCGATATCACCCGCACCTTTCCGGCCAATGGACGCTTCAGCACCGAGCAACGAGCGATCTACGACATCGTGCTCGCCGCGCAGAAGGAGGCGTTCGAGCACATCGCACCCGGCCGACACTGGAACGAGGCGCATGAGGCAACGGTACGGGTGATCGTTGGCGGCCTGATCGAGCTGGGTTTGCTAAAAGGTACAGTGGACGAGGTAATCGCCAACGAGTCCTACCGACGCTTTTATATGCACCGTGCTGGTCACTGGCTGGGAATGGACGTGCATGACGTCGGTGACTATCGCGTGGGTGGGGAATGGCGGGTCCTCGAGCCGGGCATGGTCATGACTGTCGAGCCTGGGATTTATATAGCGCCTGATGATGACAGCGTACCGAAGAAGTGGCGTGGCATTGGCGTGCGCATCGAAGACGACGTGGTGGTGACCCGTACAGGCTGCGACGTGCTGACCGGCGCGGTACCGAAGGAGGCCGATGAGATCGAGCAGCTGATGGCTGCGGCGCGCGAGACCGCTGCATGACCTGCATCGTGACCATTGCCGGAGGTGGTATGGTTGGCGCCAGCCTGGCGCTGGCGCTGCAGGGTGTTGCCCGCGAACTTGGCTGGTCGATTCGTCTA
>CAYZFU010000348.1:0-2484 GCA_964477725.1 uncultured Halopseudomonas sp. | reverse complement strand
GCTGTGGCATCTTGTCGCATCTTTCAGGCGAGGCGCGCGATGACCATTTCCCTGCAATTCAACCAGCCGAGGGGAGACGCGGCAGCGGTAACCCTGTTGCTGGCTCATGGTGCCGGAGCGCCAATGGATAGCCCGTTCATGAACAGCCTGGCCGATGCGCTGGCTGAGCGGGGATTGAGCATAGCGCGCTTCGAATTTCCTTACATGGCCGATCGTCGGGTGGATGGGCGCAAACGCCCCCCGAACCCCATGCCCAGACTGATGGATGCGTTTCGGGAAGCAGCCGCTTCGATAGACGGGCCCGTGGTGCTCGCCGGGAAGTCGATGGGAGGTCGGGTTGCGAGCATGCTCGGCGACGAGATCGGTGCCAGGGCCATCGTGTGTTTCGGGTACCCGTTCCATCCGCCTCGAAAACCGGAGCGCACCCGTATCCAGCATCTCCAGGCTCTGGCCACCCCAACGCTGGTGGTGCAGGGCACCCGTGACCCGTTCGGCAAGCCGGGTGAAGTATCAGGTTATGCGTTGGGCGAGCAGGTGAGGGTGCAGTGGCTGGAGAGCGGCGACCATGATTTCAAACCGCTGAAGGCCAGCGGCCTGACTCAGCAGATGTTGATCGAACGGGCGGCTGACGCCGCCGTTCGGTTTTGCACGGCTGAGGCTGACTGATTACAGGCCCATGACTGCCGGTAGCACTGCGGCGGACATGGTGCCCCAGCGCCGGCCTTTCACCTCGATCGGCACATACAGAACGAAGACGATGACCGTCGAGCCGGGCATGACGAACGTGCCGAGGTTCATGTATGTGCAACTGGACATGATCTTCAGATCGGTCTGGCTGGTCACGGCGAAGCGTTTGTAGTTGCTGCGTGCGGCGTCGACTTTCGGGTCACCGGTAGGCGGCTGCGATGAGGCGCTGCGGCTGGTCGCCAAGTAGCCTTTTTCGTTCACCGCGGCCATGTAGACGATGCCATCCTTGCCGCCCTTGTCCCACTCGTCGAGTAGCGGCCGGATACGCTTGATGAACGGATCTGCCCAGCTTACGTCGTGCTTTGGCGGGTTCGTGTTGGGGATGGGTGTGTAGCGCTGGTCGAACAAATCAACACCGGCATCGGCCAGTTCGTTCAGGCGGCTTTCCAGCGCAGCGCGACGTGACATGAGCAGCTGGGTGACTGTCTCCATCTGACCTTCGCCCAGACGGAATCCGGCCAGTGAACGCAGCGTCAGGTTGGTATTGTCACGCAGGGAGTCGGCCTGGGTGAAGGTTTGTTCCATGTGTTTGCTGATGGTGATGCTCAATTCGCGGATCTCGCCTCCATGCCTGAAGGTCTCCGCATTGGTTGCGCTGAGCTCTTCCAGCGCGGCGCTGACCATCAGCAAATCGTCGTTGGCGCCCTGAAAGTCCTCAACCATCGCATCGAATTGCTCGGCTGCCCGGCTTACCGCAGTGCCGGTCGAATCGGTTTGCTCGAGCATGCCACGGGTCTGTTGCTCCGCACCGGCCATGGCTTGCGTCATCTGTTCCATCAGCTGACTGATCTGGTCCGCGGCGCTGCCAACCTTGAAAGAGAGGTTGCGCACCTCATCGGCCACTACGGCGAACCCGCGGCCCTGCTCCCCGGCACGGGCCGCTTCGATGGCCGCATTCAGCGCAAGCATGTTGGTCTGTGCGGAAAAGTCCTGGACGGTAGTGAGGATGTCACGGATCTTGCCGGAGGTAACGTTCAGCGCGTTGACGTTAGTCTTGAAGCTCTCCATCGACTGACTGATGAGTTGCATTTTCTGGCGCGCATCGCCCATCTGCTCTTTGGAGCTGCGAGCGACGTCCAGATTACGAGCATTGACCGCACTGACGCCGCTGGCACGGGAGGAAATGTCCTGCAGGGCCGTGGAGGTCTGTTCGCTGGCATGGAAGATCAGCTCGGAAAGTTGCTGCTGTTGCGTGGCGTCGCGCGCAGCCTGCTCTGCCAGGAGGCGGCTGGTTGCCGATGCGAGAGCGGTGCGCAGACTGTTGTTCTGAAGTTCCAGCATAACCGCGCGCAAGCGGTTGTTGAGCTGATCGAACAAGGCGTTGCCATGGTCCCGGTCAGTATCGGCCTGACTGCTTACGCGCAGATCGATCTGTGGGCCATTCGCCTCGGTCAGGCGCTGTTCAAGTGAAGCATTGCCCGCTCCGCTCGAGACCGCGCGGTAAGACAGGAACAGCGTTGCGGGAGCCAATAGCGCAGCGATCCACAATAGCGGACCGTTGGACAGCCAAAGCACGCTGCCGACGAAAAACAGCTGACAGGCAGCCAGCGCCATCCAGATTCCCTTGGACGAAACGGCCGAAGCTGCCGGAGCGGCTGTCGGCTTCACCGAAAATTCCGTGGTGTTCATGTCTACCCCTCGATGCGCATGGTACGAAAAACCTAGTTTTTTATAGCGTTGCGTACCTGACGGCAGAACGCGATGATTTTTTTCTCGTCAAGGTTATCGGCAGGGAGG
>CAYZFU010000347.1:0-2514 GCA_964477725.1 uncultured Halopseudomonas sp. | reverse complement strand
AGCAAGGCGACTACGCCTGGGCGCTGTGGCGGCCGTATGCCTGCTGCGAACGCCGTGGACAGGTGTTCCTTGGCAGCGTTGATTTCCTTTGAGGTGTCGCGATGAAGCGTTCCGACTCTATGCAGTTCTCCCCACCGGCTCGTGGCAAGATGATCTGTTTGGCGATTACCGGCGCGTTGGTTCTGGCAAGCGGCGTGGCCTGGGGCCAACTAGGCTACCAGACCAGCGGCAACGTCATCGGCGATGACGTCATGTACTCCATCGGCGGCGGCAGCGCCGTTTCGATGGGCCGCGCAGCCGGCATGCGCTCGCTCGGCGTGGGTGTCGGCTGGAACAGCAATCTGATCTGCGGCGACATGAGCATTCAGACCACGTTGAAGAATCAACTCAACGGTGTCACCAATGGCTTTCAGCAGATCATGTCCTCGGTGATCCAGAGTGCTACGAGTGCTGTGGCGTCCCTGCCGGCGTTGATCATCCAGCGTGCAGATCCAGGCCTCTACAACCTGCTCACCAACGGCGTTCTGCAAGCGCGGCTGGATTTCGACCGCTCGAAGCTGACGTGCCGCGCCATGGCCGAAAAGATGGCCGAAACGGCTGGCGGCCAACTCGGCTGGAGCCAGATGGCAGAGGGGTTGGCACTGCGTGACGCTGTTTCGAGCACGGATGCCGTCTCGGCCATCGAGCAGGCCGAGACGCGCCGTGGCAACGATGGCGTGCCCTGGGTCGGGGGAAGCAATGCCGGCGGCTCCGGTCAGCCCGCGATCAAGGTGGTCGGTGACGTCACCCGCGCGGGCTACAACCTGGTCAATGGCCGCGGGGTGACCGACACGTCGGCAATCGCTCCGGCCAGTTGCACGAGCCTGTCGTGCCAAACCTGGACCACGCCGCAGGCGGCCATCGAGTGGGCAACACGGGTGCTCGGCGAGAAGGAGCAGCGCACCTGCGACGCCTGCACCAAGACGGAGACGGTGCCCGGCGTCGGGCTGACGCCCCTGATCCAGGAGGAGTACGACGCCAAGCTGCAGGCGCTCCAGGACCTGGTCTCCAAGGCGAAGAACACGACGCCCGAAAACCTGCGGGAGGCCGGCAGCGCGTCGCTGCCCATCACGCGCGGCGTGGTCGAGGCACTGCGCGACGAACCGGACCAGCACCTGCTGTCGCAGCGCCTGGCGTCCGAGGTTGCGCTGGCGTCGGTGCTGGAGAAGGCGCTACTGCTGCAACGCACGCTGCTGACCGGCAAGAAGGAGCCCAACGTGGCGGCCAACCAGCTCGCCGTGGAGGCGGTGAACCACGAGAGCGACACGCTCGATCGCGAGATTCGCAACCTCAAGACCGAGCTGGAGCTGCGCCGGGAGCTGGCGAACAACTCGCCCATGGCGATCATCCAGCGCCACGGCACGCGCGCGGCGGGCTCGCGTGGCATCTACGAAGGCGATCCGGTGCCTGACCGCCTCGATCAGTTGCAGAAGGGCAATCCGGGAGGCCGGCCATGAGCCTGATGCGTGCGGCCTGGCTGCGCCCGCGCTGGCTGTTCAACCGGCGCGCAGCGAAGGCGCTGCTGTGGACGGTGGTACTCGCGGCCGTCGCCGTGGGTGCCAACATCGTTGGCATCTACCTCGTCGGAAGCGTCGCGGGCTGGGAGCGTTGGCTGGCGGCAGCAGCGGGCTACTTCCTGGTCTGGCGGCTGTGCCTGTATGGCGCGACGGCCTACGGCTGGGTCTGGATGCGTCGCCGGCTGCTTGCGCGTGAGGACGACGCGCAAGCGCGGCGCCGCCTGGTACGCAGCGAGATCGCCGGCGTCGTTGCCATCGTGGCGCTTGAAGCCAGCCTGTTGATGCAGGGCTGAGGGGAAGTCCGAGCCATGACGCTTTTCACAACCGACTACCTGGAGTACTACCTGACCTTGGTGTCCTGGATCGTCAACAACGGCATCTGGGCGGTACTGGTATCCAGCGGGGTATTCGCACTGCCCTTCGTGGCGATCATCGTGCAGGAATGGCTTAAGGCCCGTGCGGAAGGTGCCGACGAAGGCAACAAGGGCGTGCTCTCGGCCGCACGCATCGAGAACCGGGTGTTCGTCGCCATCGTGGTGGTGATGTTCGCCGGCATCCCCTTCATCGACGTGGACCTCAACACAATTCAGTACGACAGCTCGCGCTCGGCCCAGTGCCAGGTCAACGTGCCGCAGCCCACGGATACCGGCTGGTCCCAGTCCTTCAGCACCATCAACAACCAGAGTGCCAAGGTGCCGGTCTGGTGGGCCTTCATGCACGCGCTCTCGCGCGCCGTCACCAGCGCCTCGGTGGCGGCAATCCCGTGCGGGACAGACCTGCGACAGATGCGCATGGAGATCGACGCTACCCGCATCAATGACCCGGTTCTGGCTCAGGAAGTGGCCGATTTCACACACGACTGCTACGGACCTGCACGCGCTAAATTGTTCATGGCGCGGCCGGAGCTGGACGAAGCTCAAATGAACGACGTGACCTGGATCGGTTCGAGGTTTTTCAC
>CAYZFU010000346.1:0-2544 GCA_964477725.1 uncultured Halopseudomonas sp. | reverse complement strand
AACAAACCCCAGAAAAACGAAACCCACCAAAAAAGGTGGGTTCGTCAGCAGTCTGGGCCCAGCGAATGCTGGGCTTTTTTGTTTATCAAGGGGACGGCACGGACGAGAACCCTGAACGGGTTCGACCGGAGCCAGCAAAGCTGGCGGAGGAACGCTGGAGCGAAGCGACGGCGGCCCCGATAGGGGCGAGGCGCCTTAGCGCCGAGTAATCGCTGTCTCTCCGCCACTAAACGAGAAAGCCCAGCGAATGCTGGGCGTTTTCGTTTGTCAGGGGTGACCGAGTGAGGACCCTGCGGTCCGACGGTTCGGGCGGGTTCGACCGGAGCCAGCAAAGCTGGCGGAGGAAGGTCGGAGCAGAGCGACGACGACCCGAAGGGCGAGGCTCCCAGGCGCCGAACAATCCCTATCTTTTCGTCAATAAGCGTGTTCAAAGCCCTGTCTTCCGGGGCTTGGTTGTTTCTTTGCTGCTGTATTCCCCCAGTTTTCCCCTCGTTGCGTTGCGAAAGCTGCCGCACATCACTTTGCACAGTGCTATCCGTTCATCGTTGAATGATCTATGCAGGTCACGAAGTGACCCTCGATCGAGCTTTCGCGCGGTATCACGCGCAGCCGTGTGCATCCCATCAGCTTTAAGGGAGACGATCGGCTGCGAAAAGCGCGCTGCATCGATCGCTCCGTGTAAACCTTGCGTGCCAACACGAGCGTTTGGCGCAAAACGCTTGTCAGTGAGTGACAACGAAAGCGTGCGCGCCATCGCCGAAGGGAAGGCCTGATCGATGCTTGAGAACTACCGTGCCGCCGCCGGCCAATTCTGTGGTTTGGCTGCTCTTCTGCTTTGCTTGCTGGCCTTCGCCAGCAAGCGAGACGAGCGGTTGATGCTGTGGCTGCTATCCGCCAACGTTGCGTTCGCACTGCAGTTTCTGTTCTTTCGAAGCTGGACCGCTGCTGCGCTTACCCTTCTGGTCATGCTGCGCATCGTGCTGGCGCGTCGCTTTCCAGGCAGCGTCACGGTCATGGCGGCAGTGCTTGCGATAAGCGGTGCGGCTGCCGTGTTGACCTGGCAAAGCTGGGCAGACGTTCCGTCGATCATCGCGATGGCGCTGGGCACGATCGGGATGTTCCTGTTCAGCGGCATAGCGATGCGCATCTTTCTGGGCTTCGCGGCTTTCGCATGGTTGGTCAGCCATGCATTGGTCGGCTCGGTAGGTGGAATCCTTGCCGAGACACTAGTGCTACTGACCAATGCGGTGACCGTGTACCGTTTGGTCAAAGCCGAGCAGGGCAGTCACAACCGAGCCTGAATTCGATGCTCCGAGCCGCCATGCTCACCCGCGAAACCGCCGGGGGCCGTCGGGTGGGTGACGACGTTTCACAGGCCAACCGCAACGCCTCGTAACAACTTCCGCGCTTTCAATCAGGACCGCTCACCAATCCGGTTTTTTGCCTTCCTCGCGAGGCGATCGTGCACTTCGAATCGTTGCGCACCTACCATGCTGGTTCGTTTCGGCGGTTTTGGGGGCCTACCGGATGTTGCCACGGCCGGTGCCGATAGCGATGAATCGATCGAGTCCTGACCTTTCTGAACCGACGGGCCGTCGTCCGATACCGGGAACTCGGCCCGGCGAGCATCGTCCATTGGCGGCAAGTGCGCTGCTATGCCGCACTAAAACCGCTGCGCAAGGCTGCGCTTGAGCTTGCTAGCGTGCGCTGAAACGGACCTCGGGCCACGACTATCCGTACACCGAGGTTTCCTGATGAGCTGGGCTGGTCCCTACCAATACGATATAGGCAAGTCGCGCGGCGCCGGAGCCGCACCTGCGGAAGTCGTTTTCGACCCGAAGGTCCCCACGTTGCTGTGTCTCTCACACCTGCGCTGGAGCTTCGTGTACCAGCGTCCCCAACATCTGATGACCCGCTTCGCTCGAGATTTCAATGTGCTGTTCCTGGAAGAGCCAATTGTCACCGAAGCCGACCAGCCCTGGCTGGAGGTCAGACCTGCCGAGAACGACGTGCAGGTTCTCATACCACGCCTTCCCGATGGCTGCATGGGCGAAGCGGCAGAACGTGTGCAAAAAGGATTGCTTGACGGTTATCTAGACCGTCTCGAAGTGAAGGACCTGCTGTTGTGGTTCTACACGCCAATGGCTTTGTCTTATGCCGAACATCTCGAGCCCCGCGTCGTCATATATGACTGCATGGACGAGTTATCTGCTTTTCGCGGCGCGCCTCCCGAGCTGATCGAGCGCGAAAAGCAGTTGCTCCAGCGCGCTGACCTGGTTTTCACCGGCGGTTATAGCCTGTGGGAAGCCAAGCGGGAGTTGCACGGCAACGCCCATCCGTTTCCGAGCAGCGTGGATGTCGAGCATTTTGCCTCGGCACGTGATCGCCGCGCCGATCCCGAGGACCAAGCCGCCATCGATCATCCGCGCCTGGGCTTTTATGGCGTTATTGACGAGCGGTTCGATATCGAACTTATCGGTTCTGTGGCGGAGCTACGGTCGGATTGGCAGTTTGTGTTGATCGGTCCGGTGGTCAAGATCGATC
>CAYZFU010000345.1:0-2547 GCA_964477725.1 uncultured Halopseudomonas sp. | reverse complement strand
ATATAGTTGCCCTCGTTATGCATGGTCTTGGGCACCAGGAAGTTAGGCAGCTTGTTGCCTTTCTCCGGACCGGTAAGGAAGTAGATGTCGTCGCGGGTGACTTCGGTGTTCAGCGGGGCGCCCAACTCTTTCCAGTCGGGGAACAGTTCGGTCAGTGCGCGGGCTTCGATGACAGCGCCAGACAGGATGTGAGCGCCCACTTCGGAGCCTTTTTCCACAACGCAGACGCTGATTTCCTGACCTTTCTCGGCTGCCTGCTTCTTGAGCTGACAGGCCGCGCCGAGACCGGACGGGCCGGCACCGACGATGACAACGTCAAACTCCATGAATTCGCGTTCCACAATGTATCTCCTACTTTAGGCCCAATCAAAATCGATTTGTCGTGAGATCTTCCATGATCGGTTTAGCCGGACATTATATCAGCCCGGTTAGGTCGCTCCAACGCAAAGATGTGTCGCGTCTTCAATACGACTTTTTATCTAGACCCAACTTGACCCTAAAGAGTGCGATCGGCATGATATCAAATCCTGAATGAAGGGCGTCGCGCCGTTTGTTTTGTGAACGATATTGACATTTTAGTCACAAAAAGCGTTGGGCGCCATCACTCACAGCTGTTCGAATCACTCAAACGAGGCTGCCATGAAGGTATTAGTAGCGGTTAAACGCGTCGTTGATTACAACGTCAAGGTTCGCGTCAAAGCGGACAACACTGGTGTCGATCTCGCCAACGTCAAGATGTCGATGAACCCCTTCTGCGAAATCGCCGTGGAAGAGGCCGTGCGCCTGAAAGAGAAAGGCGTGGCAACCGAAATCGTTGCCGTATCGGTTGGCCCGACTGCTGCGCAGGAGCAGCTGCGTACCGCACTGGCACTGGGTTGCGACCGCGCCATTCTGGTCGAGAGCACCGAAGAGCTGAGCTCGCTGGCCGTCGCCAAGCTGCTCAAGGGTGTGGTCGACAAGGAACAGCCTCAGCTGGTCATCCTCGGCAAGCAGGCGATCGACTCGGACAACAACCAGACCGGCCAGATGCTGGCTGCGCTGTCCGGCTATGCCCAGGGCACCTTCGCCTCGGAAGTGGCTGTCGAAGGCGAGCGCGTCAAGGTCACCCGTGAAATCGACGGCGGTCTGCAGACCGTTGACCTGAAGCTTCCGGCCATCGTTACCACCGACCTGCGCCTGAACGAGCCGCGCTACGCCTCCTTGCCGAACATCATGAAGGCCAAGAAGAAGCCGCTGGAAACCCTCAAGCCTGACGACCTGGGTGTGAGCATCAGCTCCACCGTCAAGGTTCTGAAGGTCGAGTCGCCGGCTGCACGCAAGGGCGGCATCAAGGTCAAGAGCGTCGACGAGCTGGTCGACAAACTCAAGAACGAAGCCAAGGTGATCTGAACATGACAACTCTGGTTATTGCAGAACACAACAACGCCGAGCTCATCGCCTCGACGCTGAACACCGTTGCCGCAGCCAAGGCCATCGGTGGTGACATCGAAGTGCTGGTCGCGGGTGAAGGTTGCCAGGCCGTGGCTGACGCTGCTGCCAAGATCGACGGCGTCTCCAAGGTGCTGCTGGCTGACAACGCCGCTTACGCGCACCAGCTGCCGGAAAACATGGGCCTGCTGATTGCAGAACTCGGCAAGAACTACTCGCACATCCTGGCCAGCGCCAGCACCAACGGCAAGAACTACATGCCGCGCGTTGCAGCCCTGCTGGATGTCGATCAGATCTCCGAGATCTCGGCTGTCGAAGGTGCTGATACCTTCGTACGTCCGATCTATGCCGGTAATGCCATGGCTACCGTGCAGTCCAGCGCCTCGATCAAGGTCATCACCGTGCGTTCGACCGGCTTCGATCCGGTCTCCGGCGAAGGCGGCAGCGCCAGCGTCGAGAACGTTTCCAGCTTGCAGGATGCCGGTGTGTCCAGCTTCGTTGGCGAAGAGCTGGCCAAGTCGGATCGTCCAGAACTGGCCGGTGCCAACATCGTCATCTCCGGCGGTCGCGGCATGCAGAACGGCGAGAACTTCGAGATGCTGTACAAGCTCGCTGACAAGCTCGGCGCCGCTGTCGGTGCTTCGCGCGCCGCGGTCGACGCAGGCTTTGTACCCAACGACATGCAGGTCGGCCAGACCGGCAAGATCGTTGCACCGAACCTGTACGTTGCTGTCGGTATCTCCGGCGCCATCCAGCACCTGGCTGGCATGAAGGACTCCAAGGTGATCGTTGCGATCAACAAGGACGAAGAAGCGCCGATCTTCCAGGTGGCTGATTACGGCCTGGTTGGGGATCTGTTCGAGCTGATTCCCGAGCTCGAAAGCAAGGTCTGAGCGGTACGCTGCACTATCGGAAAACCCGGCCTCGGCCGGGTTTTTTGTTGTCGGGTCAAACCCATCGCGCCCAGGTGCGCTCCCACACCAGATGGCGCACGCCTCCCCTGTAGGAGCGCCGTCCTCGCCGCGATGAAGGCGGCTCGGACTTCGCTTTCGCGCCCAGGTGCGCTCCCACATCGGGCCACAGCCCCGTGGGGGCGGGCATGACCGCGAAGAAGCATGC
>CAYZFU010000344.1:0-2556 GCA_964477725.1 uncultured Halopseudomonas sp. | reverse complement strand
CGTCATCAAGCAACTGGGGGCTTAAGTGTCCGATTCCCAAACGCGTCCGGCCGATGCCGGGCGCCCCAAGGCGTCCGCACGCCGCAAGGCGCGCAGCTTTGCCGTGCAGGCGCTGTACTCCTGGCAGATCGCAGAGCTGCCCCTGTCGGATATCGAGGCTCAGTTTCGTACCGACAATGACTTCGCCAAGGTCGACGGCGCGTATTTTCACGAATTGCTCACCGGTGTGCCGCGTGCGCTCGACGAGATCGACGAGCAGCTGGGTAAGGTGCTCGACCGTCCGGTGAAAGAAGTCGACCCGGTAGAGCTGGCGATCCTGCGCATCGGCGTTTACGAGTTGCTCAAGCGTATCGACGTGCCGTACAAAGTGGTCATCAACGAGGGTATCGAGATGGCCAAGATTTTCGGCGCCACCGATGGCCACAAGTACGTCAACGGGATCCTCGACAAGCTGGCGCCGTCGTTGCGCAGCGTCGAGGTCAACGCCGCACGTCGGGGACGCTGACGGTTAGGGAGAACCGGCATGCCAATGGGTGAGTTCGAGCTGGTCCGCCGGTTCTTTCGCAGCAAGGCCCTCGAACAGGCCGGTGATGGAAAGCTGGTGGCGCTGGGCATAGGTGATGACGCCGCCTTGCTCAGCATTCGCCCCGGTTACCGCAGCGTTATATCTACCGATTCGCTGGTAGAATCTGTTCATTTCCCCTCCGATTACAGTCCTGCCGATCTGGGCTATCGTGCGCTTGCCGTGGCAGCCAGTGATCTGGCGGCCATGGCTGCCCGTCCGGTGGCGTTTACGCTGGCGCTGACGCTGCCGCAGACCGACGAGTCCTGGCTGGAAGGTTTTTCCAGGGGGCTTGCCTGCGCAGCGGCTGATCTGCGCATGTCGTTGATCGGCGGCGACACCACCCGTGGTCCGCTGAACATCGGCGTAACCGTTTTCGGTGAAGTCGCCAGCGGGGCGGAGATGCGCCGGGACGGAGCCCATCCGGGCGACTTGCTGTGCATCAGCGGCCCCCTGGGTGACGGCGCGGCCGGTCTCGCGGTGGTGACCGGACAGGACCTGCCTGCCGGACTGACCGAAGCAGATCGCGACTACCTTGTACGCCGCTTCTGGTCTCCGCAGGTGCACTGGGAGTTTGGGTTGGAGCTGGCAAAGGTGGCCAGCGCCGGGCTGGACGTGTCCGACGGTCTGCTGGCTGATGCTGGGCACCTGGCCGAAGAGAGTGGCGTTGGCCTGCAAATCCGACTCGCCGACCTGCCGCTGTCCTCTGCCCTCGGGTGCTGGCCTGCCGCTCAGCGGGAACGCTGGATGCTCAGCGGAGGCGACGATTACGTCCTGCTGTTCACGCTCCCCCGTGCCAGCGAGCCGCAACTCAACGTCTGGCGAGCTGCCGGCTGGCCGATCAAGGTAATCGGTCGTGTGGTCAGTGGCGAAGGCGTCTGGCTCGATCGGGGAGATGGTCTGGAGACTTATTCCGGAGCGCCCGGGTATCAGCATTTTGGAGGATCCTATGTCTGAATCGCGTGAGCCAGTCCCGGCCTCGGTGTGGCGCAATCCCGTGCATTTCCTCGCCTTTGGCTTCGGTAGCGGGGCAGCCCCTCGAGCCCCCGGTACCTGGGGCACGCTGACGGCCATGCCATTCATCCTGCTCTGGCAACAACTTTCCGTGGCCGGCTATGGCGCGGTAATCGTGGCGGCGACTTTGCTCGGCATCTGGCTATGCCAGCGTACCGCCGAAGATCTGGGCGTGCATGATCATGGCGGAATCGTCTGGGATGAATTCGTCGGCGTATGGATCGCGCTCTGGCTGGCGCCTGTGGGCTGGTTGTGGTTGCTCGCCGGCTTCGTCCTGTTCCGCCTGTTCGACATCCTCAAGCCGTGGCCCATCGGCTGGGTAGACAAACGGGTAGGCGGCGGTCTCGGCATCATGCTGGACGATATCCTCGCCGGTTTCATGACACTTGGCGTGCTGTGGCTGGCCGAGCTTCTGATCGCCCGTCTCTAGGCTCGCTGGACAGCGGCTGACGGCAGGGCTAACGTGATAGACCGGCTGGCAAGGGATCGCTCCACCATGAAAACGATCTGCTCGATACTTTGGCTGAGCGTGCTGGCTTGCGCGTCTGCTGGACTGGCTGCGGCACCCGATGTACGAGTGGTCGGCCTGTTCAACGATGCTGCGGTGGTCACTGTGGATGGCAAGCGCCACATGCTGCGGGTAGGTCGCCCCGGCCCGCAGGGCATCGAGCTGGTAGACGCCAGCAGCCGCAGTGCGACCCTGCGTGTAGATGGCCAGCTTCGCGAGTTCGGGCTGGAAACCGATTACAGCGAAGCCTATACCGATCGCCAGAAAGTGCGGGTGAGTATTCCCCGTAGCGCTGGCGGTCACTACCGAACCAGTGGTTCGATCAATGGCCAGGGCGTTTCTTTCATGGTCGATACCGGTGCCACCAGCGTCGCGATGAATTCCGACCAGGCGCGACGTCTCGGGATCGACTACAAGCTGGACGGCACGCCGATCAAGGCGACTACCGCCAGCGGACAGGTGTCTGGCTACC
>CAYZFU010000343.1:0-2572 GCA_964477725.1 uncultured Halopseudomonas sp. | reverse complement strand
CAAGTCGTTCTCGTACTAAATTGGGGAGCAGGTCAAAACATGCATTGCACTCTTCGTCTCGCTCGTTCCTTCGTCAGCCACCTCAAGGAGTCCGCTCATGTCTGCACAACGTTTCTCCCGTTTCCTGATGTCCGCCTTGCTGTTCTGCAGCGCCGCCGCCCATGCTGACACGCTCGACGACATCAAGAGCCGCGGCAAGATGATCGTCGCCATCGATCCCACCTTTGCCCCCTACGAGTACACCGATGCGTCCAATGCCATCGTCGGCTACCACCCGGCGGTGCTGGCCGCCGTCGCCAAGAGCCTGGGCGTGAAGATCGAATACCAGCGCATGGCCTTCAGCGGCATCATTCCCGGCCTGCTGTCGCGCTCCTTCGACATGGAAGGCTCGGCGCTGAACGTGACCGCCGAGCGTGCCAAGCGCATCGCCTATGTCGTGCCCACCGGCAAGACCGTCAACGGTGCTCTGGTGCGTGACGATTTCACCAGGATCCCGGCCAAACCGACGCCGGAATCGCTGGCCGGCCTGACCGGTGCGGTGAAGACCGGCAGCGCGCCGGAAGGCATCCTCAAGCAGTTCAACGAGACGCTCAAGTCCAAGGGTCTGGCACCGATCAGCCTGCTCAGCGTCGATAGCGTCGACCAGACGGTCGCGGCACTGATGACCCGCCGTGCCGACTTCGTCTTCGACGATGTGACGGTCCTGGCCGATGTCATCAAGCAGAATCCGGGCAAGATGAAGATCACCGGTGAACTGGGCCCCTCCCAATGGATCGCGCTGGCCACCCGTCCTGAAGACACGCGCCTGAACAAGGCCGTCAGCGAACAGATCATGGCGATGAAGAAAAGCGGCGAGCTGGCCAAGCTGCAGCAACAATACCTCGGCGTGACCTTCGCCACGCCGGACACCGATTTCATTCCCGCCAAGTAACTGCCCCATGTGCAACTCCACTCATTCCCTGACCGTGCAAGCCGGTCATGGCCGGACCTTCGAGGTGAAGGCCGGCCAGTTCCTCACCATCATCGATGTCGAAGGGCAGCAAGCGGCTGACTTCGTGGCCGTCGTGGCCCGCGACAAGCACGAGAAGCTGTCGCCCACGCATACACGCCGCAAGCTCAACTCGATCTTCTTCGACGTCGGCGATCATCTGTATTCCTCGCTGGACCGCCCGCTGCTGCGCGTGGTGGCGGATACCGTCGGCGTACACGACGCCAACGTGCCCGCCTGCGACGACACCCGCTTCACGGTCGATTTCAACGTGGCCGGCCATCGCAATTGCCTGGACAACATGCACGAAGGCCTGGCCTTGCACGGTCTGTCGAAGTTCGACGTGCCGGAACCGTTCAACCTGTTCCAGAACGGCCCGGTCACGGCTGACCGCCGCATGCAGGTCACTGATCCGACCAGCAAGCCGGGTGATCACATTACCTTCGAGGTGCTGGAGGACCTGCTGTGCGCCGTCTCGTCCTGCCCGCAGGACATCATTCCCGGCAACGGCCTGCGCGTAACCGACATCGCCATTTCCATCCACGACGCCGATCCGCACAGCAGTGCCGCCGCGTCCATCGATTGACCATCATGCTGCTGTTAAAAGAGACTCCCTCCCGTAGCCCCCTGCCGCCGAGCCGCCTTGCCGTGCCAGCCGGAGAAAGCCGCGCCGTCGAGGTCAGGGCCGGCCAGATCCTGCGCATTGAAGCGAAGGAGGCCGGCGCAACCGCCATGCTGTTCGCCTTCGATCGCGCCAGCCCGGACATCTTCATGTCGGTGCATCACACCCGCGTGTTCAGCAATTCCTATGTGCTGCAGGCCGGCATGCGCATCGTCAGCAACTACCGGCGCGCGCTGATGGTACTGGGCAAGGATAGCGTCGGTACGCACGATCTGCTGATGCCGGCATCGACTACTGCATGGCTGCAAGCCAACGGCTACACCGGCCAGACCGGCTGCGTCGAATCGGTCTCGGCCGTGATCCGGGAGCAGGGACTGAACCCGCCCAAGTTGCCGGATCCGATCAACCTGTTCATGCACGTTGACCTGGACCAGAACGGCCGTATCATTCCCTTGCCGAACCGCACGCGCGCGGGCGACTTCATCGCGTGCCGCGTCGTCGCCGACATGGTTTTCGTGGTCTCTGCCTGCTGCTCCGGCATACCCGGCAACGATCAGCCGGGTGCCCTGGAAGTGGCGCTGGCCGAAGAACCGAACGCGCTGTAAACGCAGGAGACCTCGCATGTGGCTGAGCCCCCAGGTGATCCAGAGCATTCCCTCGCTGATCGACGGCTGGATGATGACGGTCGCGCTCACCGTGCTCGGCGCGATCGGCAGCCTGATCTGGGGGCACATTGCGCTGGCCATGCAACTGGCACCACTGGCACCAGTGCGCTGGCTGGCACGGCTTTACATCAGCTTCATGCGCGGCACGCCGGCGCTGGTGCAACTGTTCCTGGTGTTCTTTTCTCTCCCTCTGGTGGGATTGGGAGGCCGCCCGCTGCTGGCGGCGGCGCTGACGCTGGGGCTCAACAGCGCTGCCTACACCGCCGAGATCCTGCGGGGCAACCTGCGCATCATCAC
>CAYZFU010000342.1:0-2574 GCA_964477725.1 uncultured Halopseudomonas sp. | reverse complement strand
GTCGTCGAAAGCGCCCGTGTGGAGCAGCGCACCAACCTGGACAAGCTGATCATCGATCTGGAAACCAACGGCACGTTGGACCCGGAAGAAGCGATTCGCCGCGCTGCAACTATCCTGCAGCAGCAGCTGGCCGCTTTCGTCGACCTGAAAGGCGATCACGAGCCGGTTGTCGAGCATCAGGAAGACGAGATCGACCCGATCCTGTTGCGCCCGGTAGACGATCTGGAACTGACAGTGCGTTCAGCCAACTGCCTGAAAGCCGAAAATATCTATTACATTGGCGATCTGATCCAGCGTACCGAAGTGGAGCTGCTGAAGACCCCGAACCTTGGCAAGAAGTCCCTGACAGAAATCAAGGACGTTCTGGCCTCGCGTGGTCTGTCACTGGGTATGCGTCTGGACAACTGGCCGCCGGCAAGCTTGAAGAAGGACGATAAGGTTTCCGCCTGATCGTCTCGACACCGAGGATTTGAAAGATGCGTCATCGTAAAAGTGGTCGTCACCTGAATCGGACCAGCTCACACCGCAAGGCCATGTTCCAGAACATGGCGGTGTCGCTGTTCGAAAACGAACTGATCAAGACTACTCTGCCCAAGGCGAAAGAACTGCGCCGCGTGGCTGAGCCGCTGATCACCCTGGCCAAGGAAGACACCGTGGCCAACCGTCGCCTGGCATTCGACCGCACCCGCAGCAAAGAAGCTGTTGGCAAGCTGTTCAATGACCTGGGTAAGCGCTACGCCGATCGTCCCGGCGGTTATGTGCGTATTCTCAAGTGCGGTTTCCGCGCTGGTGATGCTGCGCCCATGGCCTACGTGGAGCTGGTGGATCGTCCGGAGCTGGCTGCTGCCTCTGAAGAGTAAGCTGCCTGTTTCGAAAAAAAGCCGAGCATTGCTCGGCTTTTTTATGGGCGCGGTTGGCTCTTAGGTACGTTCTATTAGCCCGCTTGGGTAATTAATTGGTTCTCTTAAGCGAGGCGGTGAATACTGCCTGAGCCCGGTGACACCGGGACCCATTTGCACAACGAATCAAGCATGAATGACTAGAGAACCATGATCATCAGCGCCGGTAATCCGATAGCCGACAATCAGAACTCCCTCAGCGCCGGTCCGCGTGGCCCGCTGTTACTGCAGGACTATCAGCTGATCGAGAAGCTTGCGCACCAGAATCGTGAGCGCATCCCCGAACGCGTTGTGCACGCAAAAGGCTGGGGCGCATTCGAAACCTTCACCGTTACCAACGACATCACCCGCTACGCCCGTGCGCGCCTGTTTTCCGCAGTCGGCAAACAAACCGAACTGGTAATGCGCTTTTCAACAGTGGCCGGGGAGCTTGGTGCGGCTGACGCCGTACAATCCCTTCGATCTGACCAAGGTGTGGCCGCATGCCGAGTTTGCGCTGATCGAGGTCGGCATCCTTGAGCTCAACCGTAACGCGGACAACTATTTTGCCGAAATCGAACAGGCTGCTCATTCGCCGTCGAACGTGATTCCCGGCGTTGGTTTTTCCCGGACAAGATGCTCCAGGCTCGGATTTTCTCCTACGCCGATGCGCATCGCTATCGCCTTGGCACTCATTACGATGCATTGCCGGTCAACCCACCGAGATGTCCAGTGAACCACCATCACAAAGATGGTGCGATGCGTTTCAGTCCAAACATGCCGTCCACCAATGCCTATTACGAGCCTAGTTCATTCGGCGCGCCGACGCGCAATCCGGAATATCGCGAGCCGCCGCTGCCGCTGGACGGCGACGCCGACCGATACGATCACAGGAATGGCAATGACGATTACAGCCAGCCCCGCGCCTTGTTCGAGCTTTTCGATGATGCTCAGAGGCAAACGGTTGTTCAGCAATATCGCTGCTGCAATGCAGGGCGTGCCGGCGTTCATTATCGAGCGACAGCTCGGCCATTTTGACAAGATTCACCCGGATTACGGGAATGGGGTGCGAGCGGCACTGGAGGCCTTCGTCTGATTACGAGGACACAAAAAACCGGGTTCTAGCCCGGTTTTTTGCCGTTTTCCTATACCCGATCGCGCTTGAGCAACGGACCCAGAAACAGCCCGGTATGCGAGTGTTTCATTTCCGATACCTGCTCGGGCGTACCGGAGGCAATGATCTGGCCACCCTTGGAGCCCCCCTCCGGCCCCAGGTCGACGATCCAGTCGGCGGTCTTGATGACATCCAGGTTGTGTTCGATGACCACGACCGTGTTGCCGTGATCACGTAGTCGATGCAACACATCGAGCAGCTGCTGGATATCGGCAAAGTGCAAGCCGGTCGTCGGTTCGTCGAGGATATACAAGGTCTTGCCGGTGTCGCGCTTGGATAGCTCTCGAGCCAGTTTGACCCGCTGCGCTTCACCGCCCGAGAGGGTCGTCGCGGATTGACCCAGGCGGATGTATGACAGGCCCACCTCCATCAGCGTCTGCAGTTTGCGAGCCAGCGCCGGAACGGCGGCGAAGAAGCTTCGTGCTTCCTCGATGGTCATCTCCAGTACCTCGTGGATGCTTTTGCCCTTGTATTTGATCTCGAGCGTCTCGCGATTGTAGCGCTTGCTCTTGCATACATCGC
>CAYZFU010000341.1:0-2604 GCA_964477725.1 uncultured Halopseudomonas sp. | reverse complement strand
CGTCGACCTCGCCACAGGCGAGACAATATACAAGCGCGTGAATGGGACGGTGCGGGATCTATCGCCCATCCCGCTGCCCTTCGAAATGGGGGTGCCAGGCATTGGCGGGCCAATCGTGACCCGTGGCGGCGTCGCATTCCTTAGCGGCACGCTGGACTACTATGTGCGCGGATATGATCTGGCCACCGGCGAGGAGCGCTGGAAAGCGCGTCTGCCCGCAGGTGGACAGGCCACACCAGCGACGTATCAGGGCGAAGACGGGCGCCAATACGTCGTGGTCGTAGCGGGTGGGCATGGCTCCACCGGCACGGCCGCAGGCGACTACATCATCGCCTACGCGCTACCGCAGTAAGCCCACTCATACCATGGTCGCAGGGACGCGACCGTACCCGGGGCGTATTCATAAGAATCAATGAGATAGCGCGAAAACCTCTCCTAACGCATGATGACGGGCGCCCGCCTTCAGACGAAAGTCTTAGTCTCGTGTTGCCCGTCCCGGTGCTACCGTGAACATGCGATAAAAACAACAATTGGAGATGGTTATGTCCTTATCTAGAGAAGACGCAGCACGCGGCTACTGGAAGGAAAACCTGCGACTCATGCTGATCTTGCTGGTCATCTGGTTTGCGGTGTCTTTCGGAGCTGGAATACTGTTTGTCGACCTGCTTGATAACATTCAGTTTTTTGGCTTTCCGCTGGGATTCTGGTTCGCTCAGCAAGGCTCCATTTATACCTTCGTGGTGCTCATCTTCGTTTACGTGGTGAAGATGAACAAGCTCGATCGTAAATACGATTTCCACGAAGAATAATAAGAGGAGCTTTGCAATGGATACCCAAATCCTTATCTACCTGGTGGTGGGCGCGACCTTCGCGCTGTACATCGGGATCGCTATCTGGTCACGAGCCGGTAGCACCAGCGAATATTATGTGGCCAGCAAGGGTGTACATCCCGTCGCCAACGGTATGGCCACAGGCGCGGACTGGATGTCAGCGGCATCTTTCATCTCCATGGCCGGCATCATCTCCTTTACCGGTTATGACGGCAGCGTGTATCTGATGGGCTGGACGGGTGGCTATGTACTGCTGGCCATGTGTCTGGCTCCGTACCTGCGCAAGTTCGGCAAGTTCACCGTACCTGAATTCGTCGGCGAGCGTTATTACTCGCAGACGGCCCGTGTCGTGGCGGTCATCTGTGTGATCTTCGTCTCCTTTACTTATGTCGCCGGACAGATGCGCGGTGTCGGCATCGTGTTCTCGCGCTATCTCGAAGTGGACATCAACCTGGGTGTTCTGATCGGCATGGCGATCGTATTCTTCTATGCCGTACTCGGCGGCATGAAGGGAATCACCTATACACAGGTCGCTCAGTACTGCGTGATGATTTTTGCCTACATGGTCCCGGCGATCTACATCTCGCTGTTGATCACTGGTAACCCCATCCCGCAGCTTGGCTTCGGCAGCAACGTGAGCGGTACCGACACCTCTGTTTTGGAAAGGTTGAACGGACTGGGGGCTGAGCTGGGCTTCAGCGAATACACCGACGGAAGCAAGTCGACCGTCGACGTGTTCTTCATCACCATGGCTCTGATGGTCGGTACGGCCGGCCTGCCGCACGTCATCGTTCGCTTTTTCACAACTCCGACGGTACGTGACGCTCGTAAATCAGCAGGTTACGCACTTCTCTTCATTGCGATTCTCTATACTACAGCGCCTGCCGTAGCGGCTTTCGCACGGACCAATCTGCTCACCAGCGTCCCCAATACCGCTTATCAGGACATTCCCGACTGGTTCGCTACCTGGGAAACAGCAGGTCTGATTGGCTGGCTCGACAAGAACGATGACGGCATCGTCCAGTATGGCCCTGGCGCACCTTTCGTAGGCGCTCCGAACTTTGCCGGGGAAACAGGCGAATACGGTCAGCGTGTGGTTACCAACGAGCCGACCGCTAACGAGAACGAGCTGTACGTCGACCGCGACATCATGGTTTTGGCGAACCCGGAAATCGCGGAATTGCCTGGCTGGGTGGTTGCGCTGATCGCTGCTGGCGGTCTGGCTGCGGCGTTGTCGACCGCTGCGGGGCTATTGCTGGTGATTTCAACGTCGGTATCGCATGACCTGCTCAAGAGCAACATGATGCCGAACATCTCCGAGAAACAGGAACTGCTTGCGGCACGCGTGGCAGCCGGGGTGGCCATCGTCATTGCTGGCTTGTTCGGCATTTACCCGCCAGCGTTCGTGGCGCAGGTGGTCGCCTTCGCGTTCGGCCTGGCTGCGGCCTCGTTCTTCCCGGTCATCGTCATGGGGATTTTCTCCAAGAAGATGAACAAGGAGGGCGCTATCGCGGGGATGATCGTCGGTCTGACCTTCACCTTCTGCTACATCGTGTTCTTCAAGTTCATCAACCCGGAAATGGATAATGCTGAATATTGGTGGTTTGGCGTCTCTCCGGAAGGCATCGGCACTCTAGGCATGATCTTCAACTTTATCGCTGCCGTGGCCGTGGCAAGCTTCACCAAAGCCCCGCCAGAGCGCATTCAGATACTGATCGAGGACATTCGCGTCCCGCGCGGTGCTGGTGCAGCTGTAGCGCACTAAACAGTATCC
>CAYZFU010000340.1:0-2614 GCA_964477725.1 uncultured Halopseudomonas sp. | reverse complement strand
GATCATCTCGGCGATCAGGTTGACCACGCACTTTGGCGTATAGAACTCGCCGCCGCCTTTGCCCTCGGTCGCGGCAAAGTTGCCAAGAAAATACTCGTACACCCGGCCGACCACGTCCTGCTCGTTGTCTTCGACGGTATCGATGTTATTGATCGAGTCGATCAGCGCCGCCAGCTTGCTGACGTCCAGCCCCAGGCGGGAGAAATAGTTATCAGGCAGCGCGCCGCGCAGCGACGGGTTGCTCTTCTCGACCGTATGTAGTGCGGTGTCGATCTTGACCGCAATGTCATCCTGCTTGGCGTGCTGCTGAATGTAAGACCAGCGCGACGGCTCAGGCAGGTAGAACACGTTGCGCATGGTGTAGAACTCGACCATCTCCACGTAAGCGTCCTGGCCCTGATCGATCATTTCCTGCTTGCGCGCCTCGAAGGTATCGCTGACGAACTTGAGGAAGATCAGGCTCAGCACCACGTGCTTGTATTCGGATGACTCAACCGTGCCGCGTAGTTTGTCGGCGGTGTCCCATAGAGTCTGTTCGAAGGATCTGGTTTTCTTGCTGGATGCGGCTTGTTTGCTCATGTGTTTCGGCTTTGCGAGAGGTACGTCGGCCTGCGCGCCGAGGGCAGCGGGCAGACCGGGAAAAGCAGGCGGCAGGCGTTCCGGTGCCGGCGTGCTGCGTCCTTGTTGACGGTGAGAATACGGCAGCGGAGGCGGGGATGTCTAACTAGAGAAGACCTCTTGCTCATCCGCTGCGGGAGAAGAAAGGGTCCGCTTCGTCGCAGCTGGCTGAGACGCCATACCAGCGAAAGTGGGCTTGTACCTGCAAGAGCACAGAGTACCTTTATCCACTGCCCGGGACCGGTTGACCACTACACCCGGTGTGCCGGCGCAGCCCGAAGGGGTGAGGCGCAAAGCGCCGAATTGTCCCTCTGTCTATGCCCAGCAAGCCGGAATCGAAGGCCTGCAAAATGTCTCGATATCGACCCGACGGAACGCCCCACAACCGGAGACTGCGTAATGGGGTGTTCTTGTGTCGCCGTTTCGGCGTGTTAACCATCCGCTCCGGTGCTTTCGTGAGGTGGTAACCTCATGCGCCGGTTTTTATTCTTGTCCAGGTGCGGGTACGGACGCGTTCCGCAGCCATTGGCAGCGGCTTGAGCGTGTACAGCCGTGACTGGACGTCTGGCGGAGGATAGGCTCCGGGATTGTTGCGCAGGGCTTCGTTCACCAGGGGCGTCGCCGCCTCATTGGGATTGGCATAGCCGACTTCGTTGCTGATCTGCGCAACGACTTCCGGCTTCAGGATGTGGTTGATGAAGGCGTGTGCCTCAGCGACGTTAGGTGCATCCTTCGGAATCGCCATCAAGTCGAACCAGACCTGCGTCCCTTCCTTGGGAATCCGATATTCAATATTCACTCCGTTTCCTGCTTCGGTGGCGCGAGCATCCGCCTGCAAGATGCTGCCCGACCAAGCCACTGCGACGCAGATATCACCATTGGCCAAGTCGTTCAAAAAGCGTGAAGAGTGAAAATAACGCACGTGAGGTTGCACGGTGAGCATCATGGCCTCGGCGGCTGCGTAGTCATCCGGGTCGGTACTGTTTGGATCGAGGCCGAGGTAGTGGAGCGCCCCGGGGAGCATCTCGGCAGGCGAGTCGAGGAAGGCAACGCCGCACTGAGCAAGCTTTTTCATGTTCTCGGGCTCGAACACAAGCGACCAGGAATCCACTGGAGCGTCGGAACCCAGCACTTCGCGCACCTTATCGACGTTGAATCCGATCCCGTTAGTTCCCCACATGTACGGCACGGCGTAATCATTGCCCGGGTCAGCTCCCTCCAGAGCGCGCATGAGATCGTCGTTCAGGTTGGAAAGGTTCGGTAACTGGGTCTTGTCGAGCTTTTGGAAGGCGCCGGCCTGCAATTGCTTGGAAAGAAAGCTGTCGCTCGGGACAACCACGTCGTATCCCGACTGGCCAGACATTAGCCGTGCCTCCAGTACTTCGTTGGAATCGAAGGTGTCCAGCGTCGGAACGATACCGGTCGCTTCTTTAAAGCTCTCCAATGTCGCCTGGGGCGTGTAGTCGAACCAATTATATAGGCGCACTTCGGCGGCCTGCGCTTGAGTCTGCGACAGCATCATAGAGCTCGCACATCCGATTGCGATCATGAGGGGCTTGAGCTTCATCTTGATATCTCCTTTATCATTTAACGTAGTGCGTCGAAGGCTGTGAGGACATTAACCGCGTTGATGCCGATCTCATCGACGGCGTAGCCACCTTCCATGACGAACAGGGTGGGCGTTAGCAGCCGGGCGATCTGTTCACCCAGTCTCAAATAGTCATCGCTGGTTAGTTTGAAACTCGATATGGGATCATCTTCGAAGGTGTCTACGCCGAGCGAAACGATAAGCACCTCTGGCTTGTATCCCTCGATGATACGTAAGGCATCTGCCAGAGCCTGCGACCAGGCACGCCAGGCGCTGCCGGGAGCGAGGGGATAATTGAAATTGAAACCCCGGCCGGCACCTTCGCCACGCTCATCGGCGTAGCCGGTGAAGCAGGGATATTCATGACGCGGGTCGCCGTGAATCGAAGCGAACAGCACATCCGGACGT
>CAYZFU010000339.1:0-2648 GCA_964477725.1 uncultured Halopseudomonas sp. | reverse complement strand
GGTTTTCCGGCGATTGCCGGTTACCAGGCGCTGCGTGGCCTGAGCGATGGCCTCTCGCGCACCAAGCCAACCATGGTCATCGGCTTTCTTGGGCTCGCGCTGAACGTTCCGGTCAACTATGTGCTGGTCTACGGCAAGCTGGGTCTGCCGGCAATGGGTGCCGCCGGTTGCGGGTGGGCGACAGCGATCGTGATGTATTTCATGCTGGCCTGCATGATCGTCTATCTGGCAAAAACCGCCCTGTATCGGCCCAGCGGGCTCTTCGAACGTTTCGACCGGCCGCATTGGCCCACCGTTCGCCATCTTCTCGGCTTGGGATTACCGATCGGGGTTGCGCTGTTCGCCGAAACCAGCATGTTCTGTCTGATCGCATTGCTGATCGGCGGTCTGGGTGCCATAGTAGTGGCAAGCCATCAGGTCGCTCTGAATTTCTCTTCGCTCACCTTCATGGTGCCGTTCAGTCTGGGGTTGGCGATTACCGTACGCGTGGGGCACAACCTGGGCCTGAATGGGCCACGGGCGGGACTGTTCGCAGCGAAGGTCGGAGTCGCCGTAGCATTGCTTTACGCCGTCGTGGCGGCAAGTTTCATGCTAGGGCTGGCCGATTGGATTCCACGCTTGTATACCAATGACGCTGCCGTTATTGCGCTCGCTTCGTCGCTGTTCTTCTACGCTGCTCTTTATCAGTTCTCCGATGCAGTACAGGTCGCCTGTGCCGGCGCGCTGCGCGGCTATCAGGATACGCGGCTGCCGATGCTGCTGACCATGATCGCATACTGGATGATCGGGTTGCCGACCGGTTATGTGCTGGGCCTGACCGACCTGCTCGGGCCACCACAGGGCCCGGCCGGCTTCTGGCAAGGCTTGATTTTCGGTCTGACCGCCGCCGCTGTGTTCCTCTCGATACGCCTGGCGATCGTCGGAGCCCGCCGCAAGCGCACTGAAGGCCGGCGCAGCGAGGCTGTATCCGAAACGACGTAAATTAATGTTGCCTGCGCGGCAGTGCGACAATCGCGTGACGGAGGTGTCATGCACCGAGTTATTGCACTCGTTCTACTGATAGCGTCCTGCGCGCTGGCGATTGGCTGTGCGCGCGAGCCTGAAGCGAACCGCCAATTGAGCAATTATCTGGACCGCGTCGGACGGGTACTCGGACAAAGTTGGAGTCCTTGGGAAGCCAAGTATTTAGCGCAGTACCGCCCGCCATCACGTCGCGAGGCAACGCAGCCCGTGCCAGAGCTCCGGCTGAGCATGCTCGACCTTCTCGTGGAAAGTCGCCAATGCGGCCCGCTGCAGCAGCTGATAGCCGAACGTAACAGCAGCCTCGGGCGACTCATGGCGCCGAGCACGCTGCTCGGTTTCGAAGGTGAATTGCTGCGCTCAATCGATAGCTGTCTTGCCATAATCGACGACCAGGCGGGGCGTGAAAGGCTGGTTCAGGATCTGCAGCACATCGCGCAGACCAAACGTGACAACCTGCCCCAGCTGTTCTGGAACGCCGTTGGCGGGAGCGAGGAGTTCTCCCGGTTCCTGCGGTTCGACGCCGAACCCTTGCCCCTGAGTGATAGCGCCCTGGCCAACCATCAGGGGATTGATGCGGTCCGGCAGCTGGCGGACATCGGCGCAGCGCTGCCCGCCCAGCTCCCGCCAGGTCGCCACGAAATCGAGCCACTCTTCGCTACGCTAGCGCGCGATCAGCGTAGTGGCCAGCTCATTCACAGCCTGGCACGGCTGACTCATACACTCGAACAGGCTACCGCCATGCTGCGAGCCAGACCGGCAAATCATCTTTGTCCGCTGGGCAGCCCGACCGAGCGATCCCGGATTCTGCTGAACGTTTTCAGTCTGTTCTACGCCGGCGAGGTTCAACCGCAGATGGCCCAGGCTCAGCGTCTCGGCGAGCCCTGGCAGGCTGCAATAGGTGACCTGCGCGGCGTTCCTGGGGCAGCGCCTGCTGTCGACGAATATCTGCAGGTGTTGATCGGATCCGAGACGGGGTTATGGGCACGCTACCAACGCAGCATCGCAGAACACAGCGAGGCCTGGCAGGAGGTATTGGGAGCCTGCCAGATGCGCCCGGGGCAACCGGGCTGGGATGAACGCCGCTAGCGCTCAGTCAGCCTTGCGGATGACGTAACGATAAACGCCGTCTGTCTCGTCCTGCTCGAGCAATTCGTGACCAAGGAAGGAACAGAACCGTGGAATATCGCGCTGGGTGGATGGATCGGTCGCGCGCACCTCCACCTGCTCCCCCGGCGCCAGGTCGCGCACGGCGTTGTGCAGCATCATCACAGGTTCAGGGCAGGTCAGTCCTGTCGTGTCGAGTTGCTTGCGCGCTGTGTCAGTCATACCGCACCAATTCGGGAGAGGAAACACGGATTATCCGGAAATCCGGCAGGCCTTGCCAGCCGAGGCGGCGCAACCGACACTAGTCCGAACGTTCAGACAAATCGGTACACGTTAAGGAACACCATGATCAGAGTTCTTATTCAGCGAATTATCGCTGACGGCCTCGAACAACCCTACGAAGAAGCAGCTCGCCGCGTCATCCAGCAAGCCGTGCAGTCGCCCGGCTTCATCTCCGGTGAATCGTTCCGCGACCTGGAACGCCCCAATCATCGGATCGTCATGGTCACCTGGCAGAACCG
>CAYZFU010000338.1:1068-2665 GCA_964477725.1 uncultured Halopseudomonas sp. | reverse complement strand
CACCGAAGGGGCGGTGTGTGATCTCGGTGATCAGCGGGGTTTCGGTTTGCTTGGTTTCCAGCGAGACCTGGCTGTGACGGCCGTTCTGATAGTGGTAGTGAACGGTCTGGCCGTTGGGGTAGGTGATCGACGCAAGCTGGTTGCCGGCGGTGTAGCGATAACCGATCTCTTGTTCGTAGGTTTCGCCATCGACCATGATTTTTCGGGCATCGCTGAGCAGGTTGCCGTGGGCGTCGTAGCGGTAATCGATCTGGCTGTGGCGGCTGATGATGCGCGTTACCCGGCCGATTCCGGCGCCGTGAGCTTCGTCGTTTCGGTCGTACTGGTAGGTAATGTCGTCGGCCGGATCGCTGTACTGGATGCGCGTCAGGCGGCCTAGCACATCGTAGTGGTAAAGGGTGTCCAGCTTCGGCTGGGCAGGACGGTGGGTGCGGCTCAGTTGGCCGGCTTCATCGTAGTAATGAATCTGGATCCCGGTGTCGGGGCTGTCCAGCTGCAGCAGTCTGCCCAGTCCGTCACGGGTGTAGCGAGTAGTGGCCTGGTTGGCGGCGATCACGGTGTCGAGTTGTCCGCTCAGGCCATAGCCGAAGCGGGTCTTGCCGTCGGCCGGGTCTTGGGTCTGGGTCAGTCGCGCCAGGGCGTCGTACTGTTGCACGGTGGTCAATAGCCCGGTGGGCTCCTCGCCGGCTCGCTGTTCGATACGCACCGGTAGGCCGGCCTTATCGTAGTGCATGCGGGTCTGCTGGCCGGCATTGCCCAGCAGCGCAATAACGCGTCCCAGCTCGTCGAGTTGACGCTCCTTGACCAACACGTCCTGGCCTTGTCCGTTCTGGATTGACAGCGTCTCCCAGGCGCCACTGACAGCGTTGGGTGTTACCGCGATCCGCTCGCCCAGGCTGTTGGCCAGGCTGGTGATCTGGCGGGCATCGTTGTAGCTGACGTTCAACGTTTCGCCGTGTTCGGTATGTAGGGTGGAGGGTAAACCATTGGCCAGATACTCGATGCGCATCTGGCTGGTATGGCTACCGATGCGTTTGACTGCGGTCAGCCAGCCCCGGTCGTTGTAGGTCAGTCTGATGATCAGGCCGTTGGGGTCCGTAATGGTACCGGGGCGGCCCTGGGCAGTGTGATTGTCGTAGCGGGTGACGTGACCGAGTGCATTGGTGACACGGATCATACGGCCGTGGTTGTCATAATCGATATGGGTCTGCGCCTGGCGCGGGTCGGTAATGATGATGCGTGCCAGGCGCGTGTTGGCGTCGTCGTGGTAGGTATATCGGTAGGTCCAGCTGCGGCTATCACCCTGGTTGGCATAGGGCACCTGCTGCTCACTCAGGTTGACCTCGGTATAGACCTCCGGTCGGCCTTGTTGGTCGTAGTGGGTGAAAGTCTCCCGTTGCGACTGCCACTGCTGTTGATCATCCAAGCTGTAATAGGTACGGCGAGTGGCCAGGGGCTTGTTTGGGTGCCATTCGGTGATGATACGGCGGCTTTCCGGTTGCAGAATCGGTGCTTCGTGCTGCCAGAGCACACCCTCGGTGAGCTCGGTCACCAGACCGCGTTCGTTGCGCTGCATGATTGTGGCGCGGCCTTCGGC
>CAYZFU010000338.1:0-1021 GCA_964477725.1 uncultured Halopseudomonas sp. | reverse complement strand
GTAACCGTTATCGGTGTAGATGTGTCGCTGCTGGGTCTCCGCGCAGTAGGGCGTGGAATCGCCTTCGATGCGGCTGAGGCGCTTGACGCCCTTTTGCTCGATCAGGTGATAGGTTGCGCTCTTGCCGGCTGCGTTGGTGATGAAGGTCTTGTTGGCCAGATACTCGATGGTGATGCGCTCGACGCCCTGGCCGTGCTCGGACAGCACTGCCCGGCCGAGGTTGTCATAGGCCCAGGTCGCGTAGCGACGGCCGGCTTCATCGGTGATCCCGGTCAGGTAGCTCGGGAAGTCGGTGTCTTCGTAATGGTAGGTGCGGCTCGGACCGTCGAGGCTGGCGCGGCGAAGACGATCCAGTAGTCCCAGCTGGCTCTGGGTGATCGACAGCAGATTGCTGTTGAAGGCGTCATAATCGAACTGCAACGCCTGACCGTTCGGGGTATCGACCCGCACCAGCGCCTGGCCGCGATAGTGAAAGCGCAGACGCTGGCCGTAGGCGTCGGTCACGCTGTGCAGCTGGCCGGCTTCGGTGTAGGCCAGCTGATGCTGCTGACCAGAAGGATGCACGACGCGCAACAGACGGCCCTGGGCATCGTAGTGTTCCTGACTGCCGGTCCCGGGGCTATAGGCCCAACCGATCAACTCGTGCTGGCGGTACTGCGCCTCTAATAAGTCCACGTTGTGGTCGGTGGCGACCCAGCGCTGGCCATCCTGGCGAAAGTAGTGCCGGCGGCCGTCTTCGCGCATCACGCGGATGCGACCGTCGTCATGCTCGCTAATGCGCCGCTCGTAGTTGTGCTGCCAGCCCGGGCCGAGGCTGCCGGCTTCGTCGATGGCGTGACTGTTGTAGGCGCGGATAAGCGTCAGCGGGAATTCGCCGCCGCCCTCGTAATCGACTTCCTGCTGATACTTGTTGCCAGTAGCGATATTGACCGGGTTGCCGACGAGCGTGTAGGTCGGCGGGCTGCCAACCACCGATGAAGTATTCGGATCACTGCCATCGACCGAGCAGGCCATGCCACCG
>CAYZFU010000337.1:0-2675 GCA_964477725.1 uncultured Halopseudomonas sp. | reverse complement strand
AAGACAGTCCGGTGACCGGGTCCGGCTCGGCCCGTACGAGAGAATCGGGCTCGATCAGCTGCGCCGCTTCGCGAAATTCCAGCTCGGTGACGTCGATGAACTGGCTCGGCGCGGTCACCCCCAGCGTTCGCGCCAGTTCGTCGAGCCGCTGCAAGTGTACGACCAAAGCCCTGTATTCCTGCGGCTCGGTGCGAAATTGTCGGTCTACCAGCGTGGCGAGGTGCAAGACGGCGGACAAGGACTACTCTCCTGGGCGGGGTGGCTCCGCGTAGCTTAACGCTGCCTCCTGCCAGCCGCCACCCAAGGCGCGGAACAGGTCGACTGTCGACTGGAGCCAGGCGGAACGCTGCTGTACGAGCGTGTCCTGGCTCTGATACCAGGTGCGCTGGGTATCGAGTAGTGATTGCTGAGTGATCGCGCCGGCGCGGTAGCGGGTTTCGGCAAGCTCGAAGGCGCGCTGCGCTTCGGCGGTTGCCTGTTCGAGCAGAGCGAAGCGAACCCGCGCCTGATACACCGCACCGAGCGCCGTGTCCACGTCCTGCAACGCCTGCAATACGGTTTGCCGGTAATCGACCAAAAGTTCCTGCTGGCGCGCTTCGGAGAGGTCGACCTGAGCGCGCAGCCGGCCGCCCTGGAATATCGGCTGGGTCAGCCCGGCAACCAGGTTCCAGGTGCTCGTCGGGTCGTTGATCAGACCAGACAGCACCAGACTTTGCACGCCCAGTTGCCCGGTCAGCTGAATGGAGGGATACAGGGCCGCACGGGCTGCGTGGAGATCGGCATTCGCCGCGAGCAGACGAGCCTCGCTGGCGCGAATGTCCGGGCGCCGAATGAGTAGTTGTGCAGGTAAGCCCGCGCCTACGTCCGGTACCACAAGGCTTCCTAGCGTCTCGGTGGCAGGTATCCATCCGCCTGGGGCAGCACCCAGCAGCAGCGCAAGAGCATTACGTAGTTGCAGCTCGCTCTGCTCGAGAGCCGGCAGCGATGCCCGCAGCTGCAGCACCAGCGTGCGCTGCTGGCTGACTTCGAGTCGATCTGCCGCACCGAAGCGCTGCCGCGCCTCGATCAGTTGCAAGACGCGCTCGGCGTTGTCCAGGCTGCGACGGGCGAGCGCGATTCGCTCCTGAATTTCCAACCACTGGAACCAGGTACTGGCGACGCTGGCGTCGATGCTCAAGGCAAGGGTCTCGAGATCGAACCGGGTCGCTTGCAGCGTCGCGCGGGCAGACTCGACTGTTGCGCGGTTGCGTCCCCAGAAGTCCACTTCGTAGCTGGCGTTCAGCGCCGCGCCGTAGCTGCTGCGGCTGCTACTGCTCTGGCTGAGGTTATTGCTCGCGCTTTGCGAGCGTGAAGCGCTGACGTTTGCGCTGACCTGGGGTAGCAGGCTAGCGCCAGCCTGACGCAACTGCGCATCGGCTTGTAGCAACTGCGCGGCGGAGGTGGCCAGATCGAGGTTCCCCTGGCGCGCTTCTTCGAGCAGTGCGTCAAGCGCCGGGGCCCGGTAGGCGCCCCACCAATCCGCGGCCGGCCAGTCCTGGTTCCGGGTCGGCGTGCTCCATGTCGGGGGTATCGCCACGCTAGCGTCCGGCTGTGGTGTGCTGATTGCGCAGCCGGTTAACACAAAAAGGGCGCCCGCAAGCGAGGCAACGAACTTAGTCTGCACTGAGAGCCACCACAGGATCGAGATGCGCCGCCTTGCGGGCAGGCATGTAACCGAAGATCAGACCCGTCGCGAAAGCACAGCCGAAGGCGAGGGCCACCGGCCCGGGAGTGAATTGAATCGGCGTGCCGAGCGCTTGCAGCAATGCAGCGAAAGCCAGGCCAAGAATGACTCCAAGCGCACCGCCGATAGCCGAGACGACCAGCGCCTCGACGATGAACTGCTGGAGGATATGTCGTGTACGCGCCCCGGTGGCCACCCGGATGCCGATCTCCCGCGTGCGCTCGGTGACGTTGACCAGCATGATATTCATCACGCCGATGCCGCCCACCAGCAGCGAGATCGCTGCGATCGAACCGAGCAGAACGGTGAAGGTGTTCTGCGTCTCGGCGATGTTTTCCAGCAACGAAGCCATGTTGCGAATCTGGAAATCTTCAACGCCGCCATGCGCCTGCATCAAGGTTTGACGCACCGCCTCCTGGGTGGTCTCGGCCCTTGTCAGATCATCGATCAATACCGTGATCGAATGCAGATAACGCTGGCCGATCAGCCGCAGGCTGCCGGTATTCAAAGGTACGAATACCACATCGTCCTGGTCGGCGCCCCAGGGGGCGGCGCCTTTCTCGGCCATCACGCCAATAACCTGAAACGGCACATTGTTGATCAATATGTACTCGCCCAGCGGATCGGAACTGCCGAACAGATTGGTGGCCACTGTCTGGCCCAGGACCGTGACCGCCGAGTACCGCTGATTGTCCTGCTGGTCGATGAATACGCCGGTACGTACCCGCCAGTCCCGCGCGAGAGGCAGCGCTTCGGTGGTGGCGGTGACCTGCGTCGAGTAGTCGGTGTTGCCCGCACGCAGCGTTACCCGGCCGTTCATTTCCGGGACGGCGGCGCGAACGTTGTCTACCTCGGCGATAGCCTCGACATCGCTGGCCACCAGACTGGTGACCTGACCCTCAACCGAGCGGCGGACATTTGGTGCGCCGGGGCGGACCAGAAGCAGATTGGT
>CAYZFU010000336.1:2397-2690 GCA_964477725.1 uncultured Halopseudomonas sp. | reverse complement strand
ATGCCGGTCAATAGAACCGCGAGCACATTGAGTCCGCTCAACGCCAGGACCAGCACGGCGACGTAGGGCAGCACCAGGATCGCCTGATACTCGGCCTCGGCCGGTTCGGTCGCGGTATCGCCAAGCAGGAACAGCAACAGCAATGTCAATGCCGCCGCAGGAAGCGCAATCAGCAGGTTGAGCTTGAACTTGTCGCGCATGGCCACGGACTGGGTGCGGGTCGCAGCGATGGTGGTGTCGGAAATGATCGACAGGTTGTCGCCGGCCATGGCGCCGCCTATCACTGCCCCCAT
>CAYZFU010000336.1:0-2381 GCA_964477725.1 uncultured Halopseudomonas sp. | reverse complement strand
CGAAATTCCGGTCGCTTCGGCGAAGCCGAGCGCGACCGGTGCTACCGCACCAATGGTGCCCATCGATGTGCCCATGGCGGTGGAGATGAAGGCGGCGATAAGAAACAGGCCGGGCAGAACGAAGCTGGGCGGGATGAAGCTCAGCCCCATGTTTACCGTGGCGGTGACCCCGCCGATGGCATCGGTCACGGAGGCGAACGCGCCCGCGAGGAGGAACACCAGCACCATCATGATGATGTTGCTGTCACCGATGCCGGCGATGAAGGTGTCCAGGCTGCGATTCAGTCCTTCGCGAGCCAGGAGTATGGCCAGCACAATGGCAGGGAGAATCGCGACCGGCGCCTTGATCTGGTAGAACGCGAATTCCGTGCCGCTTAGAGTGTAATAGATACCGCTGCCGAGAAAGATCAGCAGGAACAGCAGTAGCGGTAGGAGGGCGATCGCCCGTGGTTGAGGACGCTCAGTCACGATAACTCCCGTTGGTCTGGCCTGAATCGGCTTTGGGGGAGTATGTTACGTGAAAAAGGACGATCGGTCCGAAGCGGGAGGTTTAGCGAAAGCCGGAGGGGCGCCGGCGGCAGGGCTCCGCCGGCGTGTGCTGGTTACTTGGTGGCCAGCGCTACGTCGGTAGTAGCCGGCGTCAGAATGATTTCCACCCGGCGATTGAGTTTCCGGCCGCTTGGCGTGGAATTGTCGGCGCGCGGCTCGTTCTCGCCCATCGTCTCGAGGCTCATCTGTGTGCGGCGAACGCCGCTCAGCATCAGCATGTTCGCTACAGCCTGCGCTCGCTCGAGGCTGAGTTTTTCATTGATCTCTTCGTCTCCCTCGGTGTCACTATGTCCAACGACGCGGAAATGACACTCGGCATCGTCCTTCAGAGCCTTGCCGACTTTGCCGATCGGTACCAGACCCTTGGGCAGCAAAAGGGTACGCTTGGGATGGAAGTTGCCGTCAACCGGGATGATTACACGGATCTCCTCGCCCTCACGGTCGACCTCGAAGCCCTGCGCTTCGGCAATGGCGGTGACCTCGGCTACCCTTGAATCAGCCCAGGATGCACGCGGTTCCGGTGCTTTTTCCGGCGCCTTGGAGGCACAGGCGGAGAGAACGACAACGAGAGATGACAGCACAAAGGTTCTTATGATTTGCATGATGCTTCCGGGAAGAAATGCTGGCGCGAATACATGGGTTAGACTGCGCACAGATTAGCATTGCGCTTGCACGTTGTGTCCGGGCAGTAACACAATTTTCTGTTAGAAATTGGCCAAGGAGTTCACACAAATGACAAAGAGCCGCCACTCGCTTCGGGTGAGCTGGGCCTTACTATCGACGTTGACCCTGTCGGGGTGCGCTTTGCTGCCTGGAGGAGCGGGAGACGAGCGACGCTTCACCGGTCTGCTGGAGACCGGCGCAGACGTGTGGGAGATCGCGCCGTGCGATGCAACTGGTTCGCTTGAAGTCGTGCCGACCGCCGAGCTGAAGCAGGTTTACCGCAATGTTGCCCAGCCCGGGCAGACCGGCATATTCGTCGAGCTCGAAGGGCGTCTACGTGACCAGACGCTGCGGCCCACGCGACTGATCCGTATGCAGTCGACGGGGCGCGGATGTGCCGCGCAAACCGATCCGTCCGCGCAGTGGATCGCTGCAGGCCCTCACCCGTCCTGGCGATTGACCATCGGGGCGCAGGGTATCGAGTTCGATAGCGAAGCTGCCCAGCGCACCGGCCCGTCTCCGGTCATCTCCGAAGCACTGCCGGATGGCTCGCACAGTTTTCGTACCGAACGTGATGACCGGCTCGAGCTGTGGCTGTATCCGCAGGAATGTTTCAACCACGCAGGCGATTTCGCGCACATGAGCGCAACCCTGATTGTCGACGGCAAACGCCTGAGTGGCTGTGCCTACGAAGGGCAGGCCCGACCGGCGTCCTGACGGATCCGAAGCGTCGGTGGCAGGAAGCGTTCAGGCGCCGAGGTAGGCGTCGCGCACCTGAGGATCGGCCAGCAGCGCCTCGCCGGTGTCCTGCAGCACGATGTGGCCGTGCTCCATAACGTAACCGCGGTCGGCCAGCTTCAGCGCCTGGTTGGCGTTTTGCTCGACCAGAAACACGGTGACGCCCTGACGACGAAGCTCTTCGATGATCTCGAAGATCTGCTGGATGATGATCGGTGCCAGCCCCAGTGAGGGCTCGTCAAGCAGCAGCAGCTTCGGCTTGCTCATCAGCGCGCGGCCAATGGCAAGCATCTGCTGTTCGCCGCCGGACATGGTGCCGGCGCGCTGGTGGTAGCGCTCCTTGAGTCGCGGAAACAGACCGAGAGCGGTATCCAGCTGACGCTGGAAGTCATCGCCTTCGGTGAAAAAGCCGCCCATCGCCAGGTTTTCTT
>CAYZFU010000335.1:0-2769 GCA_964477725.1 uncultured Halopseudomonas sp. | reverse complement strand
TGACGAAGATCGGCGTGAACAACTTGGTCGGGATACCCATGAAGTGATAGGCCGATGCGTGGAAAAAGTCCGCGTTGCAGAACAGCTTTTTCTCGCGCCACATGATTTCTTCGCAACGCACGGACACCGGGTACAGCACGGTATCGCCAACGTCCTGGGCGAGCTTCTCCGACCACTGTTTGATGATCTCGTTGCGTGGGTCACATTCGCTGTAGATCGCATGACCGAAGCCCATGATCTTTTCCTTGCGTGCCAGCATGCCCATCATTTCCTCTTCGGCATGTTCCGGGCTCTCGAACCGCTCGATCATGTCCATTGCCGCCTCGTTGGCGCCGCCATGCAACGGGCCGCGTAGCGAACCGATGGCACCGGTCACGCAGCTATGCATGTCGGAAAGCGTCGAGGCACAGACGCGGGCGGTGAAGGTAGACGCGTTGAACTCGTGTTCGGCGTACAGAATCAGCGATACGTGCATGACCTTTTCGTGCAGCTCGTTGGGCTTTTCGCCACGCAACATGTGCAGGAAATGACCGCCAATCGAATCGTCATCGGTATTCTCGTCGATGCGTACGCCATCGTGGCTGAAGCGGTACCAGTAACAGATGATCGACGGGAATACGGCAAGCATCCGGTCGGTCGCGTCCTGCTGTTGGCTGAAGTCAGCTTCGGTCTCGAGGTTGCCCAGCATCGACGCGCCGGTTCGCATCACGTCCATCGGATGGGCATCCTTGGGGATGCGCTCGAGCACTTCCTTCAGCGCTTGCGGCAGCTTGCGCAAGGACTTGAGCTTGGCCTTGTAGGCATCGAACTCCGACTGGTTTGGCAGGTGACCCTTGAGAATCAGGTGGGCGACTTCCTCGAACTGGCATCTCTCTGCCAGGTCCTTCACATCATACCCACGGTAGGTCAGGCCCGAGCCTGACTTGCCGACCGTCGACAACGCTGTCTTGCCAGCGACCTGGCCGCGCAGGCCCGCGCCGCTCAATACTTTTGCTTCTGCCATTGTTCTGTTCTCCGTCTGATGGGCATGTATGCCGAAGGCTCAGGATTTTTTCTGTGCAAACAGCGCGTCCAGCTTCTGCTCGTATTCGTGGTAGTCGATGCGATCGTAAAGCTCCATGCGCGTCTGCATGGTATCGATCACGTTCTTCTGGGTGCCGTCACGACGAATCGCCGTGTAAACGTTTTCCGCAGCCTTGTTCATCGCGCGGAACGCCGATAACGGATACAGCACCAGCGAGACGTCGGCCGAGGCCAGCTCGTCGGTCGTATATAAAGGAGTGGAGCCGAACTCGGTGATATTCGCCAGAATCGGTGCTTTCACTCGGTCAGCGAAGGTCTTGTACATGTCGAGTTCGGTGATTGCTTCGGGGAACACCATATCGGCCCCGGCTTCAACGCATGCGGCTGCGCGGTCCAGTGCAGCATTGAGCCCCTCCACAGCGAGGGCATCGGTGCGCGCCATGATGACGAAGCTGTCATCAGTCCGCGCATCGACCGCCGCCTTGATCCGATCGACCATTTCCTGCTGCGAAACGATTTCCTTGTTCGGGCGATGGCCGCAGCGCTTGGCGCCAACCTGGTCTTCGATATGCATCGCCGCGGCGCCGAATTTGATCATCGACTTGACCGTACGCGCCACGTTGAAGGCACTGGAGCCGAAGCCGGTATCCACATCGACCAACAGCGGGAGATCACTCACATCGGTGATGCGACGCACGTCGGTGAGCACATCGTCCAGGCCCGAGATGCCCAGGTCAGGCAAGCCCAGTGATCCCGCGGCGACGCCGCCACCGGACAGGTAGATCGCCTTGAAACCGGCGCGCTTGGCCAGCAGGGCGTGGTTGGCATTGATTGCCCCTACTACCTGGAGCGGATGCTCTTCGGCAACCGCATCGCGGAAACGTTGACCGGGTGTATTCGACATCAGCAGTGTCCTCCAGAGGAAAGCGATGCATCGTCCTGCTCCAGCAGACGACGCTCGATGTTGCGGCGCGATGCGCTGATGTGCCGGCGCATGAGCATTTCCGCGAGTTCGCCATCGCGATCGGCGATGGCTTCGATGATTCGATGGTGTTCGGCAAAAGCCTGTTGCGGCCGTTTGGGCGTCGAGGAGAACTTGTACCGATACATGCGCACCAGGTGATAGAGATCACCGCAGAGCATGTCGCTCAGGGTGCGGTTCTTGCTGCCGTGAATGATCAGATAGTGCAGATCGAGGTCGCCTTCCTGTCGATAGTAGGACTGGTTCGCCTGCAGGCCACTATGCTGTTCATGTTCGGCCAGCACCTCGCGCAGCCCGACGATCTCCTCGTCGGTCATGTTCTGCGCGGCGAGCCGGCAAGCCATACCTTCCAAGGCTTCACGGACGTGATACAGCTCAATGAGTTCTTCATATGACAACGACACGACTCGCACCCCGGCATGGGGGATGCGAACGACCAGACGACGTCCTTCCAGGCGCCGGATCGCCTCGCGCAGCGGTCCGCGTCCGATGCCGAAGGTACTGCTCAGGAATTGTTCGCTAATGCGGGTGCCAGGCGGAATGTCACCTTGCACGATCGCCGTCTGGATACGCTCGAAGGCACCATCAGATAGCGTCTGCGAAGGAACAAGCTGGGCCGAGTTTGCCAATTGTCAACAACCCCTGAGGTTTCTGCACTACCCTGACGGGAGAATGAGACGAAGCATGCGCAACACGAAGCCAGATTGTCAACAATCGCAGCCGGCTACTTTAGTCGACAGGGCTGTCCGGCGTAGGCGCCTGTC
>CAYZFU010000334.1:0-2828 GCA_964477725.1 uncultured Halopseudomonas sp. | reverse complement strand
CAGCCAGGTCAAACCGCGCAACAACATGAAGGGAATCCATCGTCTATGTCCGGACCGACATTATGAGCCCGGCCAGCCAGCCTTGCCATGCCACCAATGGCGCAGCATGCGAAGCGACGCGGATAAGCCCGCGGCACGACAAGTCAATGCATTCCCCAGCTGATGGCGATATGCTTTTGCAGATGAGCACGCGACACGTGCCGCAAACGGGCATAATCCAAGGATCCGTCTTCGATGCAACCTGAGCGTAGCAGCCTGTCGCCAGTCGGCCGCCGGCACCCCAGCCACCGTCATGGGCTCAAGTCCGTTGCGCTGGTACTGGCGGCAATGGCCGCGGTATATCTGATCGCCCGCTTCGTCGCACTCCCGGAGAGTCTGCGCGCTACGGCAGCTTCGTTGGCAGGCTCACCGGCTATCCATACGCTGGTTGAGACCATCGCCATCATCATGGCCAGCATGGTGTTCGCGATTGGCTGGAGCAGTCACCGGCGCCAGTCATCTCGAAGTCTTCTGGTGCTTTCCTGTCTGTTTTTCGGCGTAGCGATACTCGATTTCAGCCATATGCTGTCGTTCAGCGGTATGCCGACCTACATCACCCCGTCCGGGTCCGACAAGTCCATTTTGTTCTGGCTGGCCGCACGCGCCCTGGCGGCTACTGCCATGCTCTGGGTCGCGGTCACGCCGTGGCGCGTGTCACGAATCGGAGCAAGGCGTTTCACCGTGCTGGTCGCCGTCATGCTCCCGGTCGCGCTGTTCCATCTGGCGGTGCTGCGGTTCCCCGAGGTGCTTCCTGCCATGCATGTCCCCGGTGTAGGGCTTACCGCCGCCAAGGTTCGCTTCGAGCATGGGCTTGTCGCGGTCAACGCGCTCGTCATGCTCGCGCTCTGGCACGCCATGCGTCGCCCGTTACCCTTCAACGGCACGGCGTTATTCGGCGCTGCCGGGGCCATGGCGCTCACGCAGCTGTGCTTCACCACCTTCGAAAGCTCCAGTCACCATCTCGTCGCGCTGGGCCATTTGTTCAAGATCATCGCCTATGGCTACCTCGTCAGGGCGATCTTCGTCGAAAGCATCGAGCAACCTTACCAGTTGATCGAACGTTCCCAGCAGCGCCTGCAAGCCATCTTCGATGCGCTGCCTGACGTGGTTCTGGAAATCGACCGCGACGGACGGGTAACCGAGTTCCACGCGCCAGGCAACGACCTGATGGCATTGGCCACGCAGCCGCTCAAGGGACGGCTGATTGCCTCGCTGCTACCACGACAGGCCATACCGCTGTGCCAGCGAACCTTTGCCCTGGCCAGGGTGCAGGGCCACGCGCAAAGCGAGCCGTTTCGCTTCGACATCAAAGGCCACACCTACTGGTTCCAGATATCGGCCGCGCCCAAACACGTCGACGGCAAGGATAGCTTCATCGTGGTGGCTCGCGACGTCACCAAGAGCAAGCAACAGGAATCGGAAATCCTGCGTCTGGCGCAGTTCGACAGCCTGACCGGCCTGCCCAATCGCAAACTGTTCCATCAGCGCGTGGATTTCGCTCTGGGTATCAGCGAGCGCAACGCGGCGCCGGTAGCACTGATGTCGATCGACATGGACCATTTCAAGAACATCAACGACACGCTGGGTCATCAGGCCGGCGACGAGATGCTGATCGCCATGGCCGAGCGGCTGCGAGGCCAGCTGCGCGAAGAGGACACGCTTTCCAGACAGGGTGGCGACGAGTTCATTCTCGCGTTGCCTGGACTGGACAGTGTCGCGGCCGCCCATGTCGCGGAACGGTTGTTGCAGAATATCGTCCGTCCGGTTGCGGTAGGCGGCCAGATGGTCAGCCCGTCGGCATCGATCGGTATCGCCATATATCCGGAGGACGGCCTCAGCTTCGACGAGCTGACCCGCCGGGCCGACGCGGCCATGCACCTGGCCAAGCAGCAGGGCCGCAACACGTATCGATTCTTTACCGTAGAGCTGCAGACGCGCATGTCGCGGATGCTTACGCTGGAGAGCTCGCTGCGCTCGGCAATCGACAATCTGGAACTGTCGCTGCTTTACCAACCGCAGTGGGACATGCAGGACCACTCGATTGTCGGTGTCGAGGCACTCCTGCGCTGGGAACACCCGCAGCTCGGCGAGCTGAGTCCGGTGGAATTCATCCCGGTCGCCGAAGCGAGCGGGCAGATGCTCGCTCTCGGCGACTGGGTCCTCAACCAGGCGCTGTCCCAGGTTCGCCACTGGATCGATGACGGCGTGCAGCCACCGCCGGTGTCGATCAATCTGTCGATGATGCAATTGCGCAGCGGTGACCTGGTAAAACACGTCCGCAACAGCTTGCGGACCTGGCAGGTCGATCCGAGCTACCTGCAGCTGGAACTGACCGAAGGCATTGCCATGGAGGATCCTGCCGCTGCCACCTCCCAGTTGCAGCAATTGAGCACCCTCGGCGTGCGCATCGCCATTGGCGATTTCGGTACCGGGTATTCGTCCCTCGCTCACCTCAAGCGCTTTCGCGCCAGCGTGATCAAGATCGACCGCTCGTTCGTAGAAGGCCTGGACACGGACCCGGAAAATCAGATCATCGTCAGCAGCATGATTACCCTCGCCAACAACCTCGGCCTGCAGGCTCTGGCCGAGGGAGTCGAAACCGAATCCCAGCTGCGAACCCTACGCGCCCACGGTTGCCGCTATATGCAGGGCTTCTACTGGAGCCACCCATTGAACAGCGATACCATGACCCGGCTGCTTTGCGACATGCGCCGCCCGGGTCAGGCCGCACCGAGCCAGGCGAAAACCGACGGGTGAAGCGATGCCGCCACGGCTTCGCTGAAATCACT
>CAYZFU010000333.1:2394-2838 GCA_964477725.1 uncultured Halopseudomonas sp. | reverse complement strand
GGTATTTGAAGCTACCCTGGCGTCGTTGCTCGATTTTGATGGCTTGTCACTTAGTTACAACAGAGGCTGGGATAAGGATCGTACGCTATCCGTAGTGCTCGCGTCGCAGCTGGACAGAGATCTACAGCTCGGCCATACCCAAGCGGGCCCGCAGCGAGCAGACCTTAGATTACGCCTCCGCGGCATGAATGCAGTCGACATCCTGTCTCGGGGTCGTCTCGGCGATGAAGATCGCCCAGGGCGTCTTGCTCAAGGATCTCGACAAAAGATCGCGCTGCCTTTACCTGGTTGACGACCTGCCTTCTGAGCTCGATATGAATCACAGAAAGGCGCTTTGTCAGCTAATGTCGAACCTCGATTGCCAGGTATTTATTACCTGTGTCGAGGCAAACCAGCTTCAGGATAGCTGGGATGAAGATACGCCGTTAGCCATGTTCCACGTGG
>CAYZFU010000333.1:0-2318 GCA_964477725.1 uncultured Halopseudomonas sp. | reverse complement strand
TATAAAATGAGCGAAAATAGAGCCTACGATTCCTCAAGCATCAAGGTACTTAAAGGCCTGGATGCGGTACGCAAACGCCCCGGGATGTACATCGGCGATACCGATGATGGCACGGGTCTGCACCACATGGTGTTCGAGGTGGTGGATAATTCGATCGATGAAGCCTTGGCAGGCCATTGCTCCGATATCGAGATCACTATCCATACGGATGAGTCGATCACAGTCCGTGATAACGGTCGCGGCATTCCTGTCGATATTCACGAAGAAGGCGTTTCAGCCGCAGAGGTCATCATGACCGTCCTGCACGCTGGCGGGAAATTCGATGACAACAGCTACAAAGTTTCTGGCGGACTCCACGGCGTGGGCGTGTCCGTGGTCAATGCGCTTTCGGAACTACTGGTTCTCACCATCCGCCGAGAAGGCAAAGTATGGGAGCAGAGCTATAGCCACGGCGTTCCCCAGGAGCCGCTGAAGGCGGTCGGAGAGACCGATAGCACCGGCACGCAGATTCACTTCAAACCCTCGGCAGAGACCTTTACCAGCCTCACGTTTAGCTGGGACATCCTTGCGAAACGGCTTCGGGAACTGTCGTTCCTGAATTCCGGGGTGGGCATCAACCTTCGCGACGAGCGCAGTGGCAAGCAAGAGCTGTTCAAATATGAGGGTGGCCTGCGGGCTTTCGTCGACTATCTGAACGTGAACAAGTCGACCATCAACTCGGTGTTTCACTTCAATCTGCAACGCGACGACGGTATCGCTGTAGAAATCGCGATGCAGTGGAACGACAGCTTCAACGAAAGCATCCTGTGTTTCACCAACAACATTCCGCAACGCGACGGTGGTGCGCATCTGGCCGGCTTCCGCAGTGCCTTGACTCGTACTCTGAACAGCTATATTGAGCAGGAAGGCTTGTTGAAGAAGCTCAAGGTTAGCACGTCCGGTGACGACGCGCGGGAAGGTCTGACGGCAATTATCT
This sequence comes from uncultured Halopseudomonas sp., assembly GCA_964477725.1. Classification (GTDB taxonomy): domain Bacteria; phylum Pseudomonadota; class Gammaproteobacteria; order Pseudomonadales; family Pseudomonadaceae; genus Halopseudomonas. Next base: position 1,342 of record CAYZFU010000333.1, on the reverse strand, counting down.
CCGTCAAAGTCCCCGACCCCAAGTTCTCCAGCCAGACAAAGGACAAGCTGGTTTCATCGGAGGTGAAGACGGCTGTTGAACAGGAGATGAGCCGTTTCTTCTCCGATTACCTGCTAGAAAGCCCCAACGAAGCCAAGGCCGTAGTCGGCAAGATGATCGACGCTGCCCGTGCTCGCGAAGCGGCACGAAAGGCGCGTGAAATGACGCGGCGCAAGGGTGCCCTGGATATCGCCGGGTTGCCCGGTAAGCTGGCCGACTGCCAGGAAAAGGACCCCGCCTTCTCCGAACTGTACATAGTGGAGGGCGACTCTGCGGGCGGCTCAGCCAAGCAGGGCCGCAATCGCAAAACCCAGGCGATCCTGCCGCTGAAAGGCAAGATCCTCAACGTAGAGAAGGCGCGCTTCGACAAGATGCTGTCTTCCGCCGAGGTAGGCACGTTGATCACTGCGCTGGGCTGCGGTATTGGCCGCGAAGAGTTCAATATCGAAAAGCTGCGCTACCACAACATCATCATCATGACCGACGCTGACGTTGACGGCTCGCATATCCGCACCTTGCTGTTGACGTTCTTCTTCCGTCAGATGCCAGAGTTGATCGAGAAAGGCTACATCTATATAGCCCAGCCTCCTCTCTACAAAATCAAGAAAGGTAAGCAGGAGCAGTATCTCAAGGACGATGAGGCCTTGGAGGAATATCTCACTCAGTCGGCTTTGGAAGATTCGTATCTGTTCGTCAATGAACACGCGCCGGGTATTACAGGCGAAGGGCTTGAGCGGATCGTCCAGGAGTATCGGGGCGTCATGCGGACACTCAGGCGTCTAGCACGCCTTTATCCGCAGGAGCTGATGGAACATTTCATCTACCTGCCGCGCCTGACTGTCGAAAATCTGGCCGACAAGCCGTTCATGGATGAATGGGTTGGCCGATTCGAGGCGATGATCAAGGCGAACGAGCGCTCCGGGACCTATTATGCGGTCAGCCTGCGCGAAGACCGCGAACGTCGCCTGTGGCTGCCCGAGGTCGAAACCGTGTCGCATGGCTTGTCCAGCTACCATACGTTCAATCGCGATCTGTTCGCCAGTAACGACTATCGCACCATGGCCGAACTGGGCGAGAAACTGCAAAGCCTGCTCGAAGATGGTGCCTACATGCAGCGCGGTGAGAAGAAGAAGCCGATCACCCATTTCAAGGAAGGCTTGGACTGGATGATGAACGAGACTGCGCGGCGTCACAGTATCCAGCGATACAAAGGTCTGGGTGAGATGAATCCGGACCAGTTGTGGGAGACCACCATGGATCCGGAAAGCCGCCGCATGTTGCGCGTCAATATCGAGGACGCCAT
>CAYZFU010000332.1:0-2847 GCA_964477725.1 uncultured Halopseudomonas sp. | reverse complement strand
GTCAAGCGCCTATACCGAACGCCCTGATCTTAAACGATCAGGGCGTTCTTCTTTGCGCGCGAAAAGCCCATCTTCGGCTGCCAGAGGCGGATGGGCCTGCGACAGTCGCTATATTTCCATTCAATCTGTTGTTTTCCGGCGTTATCATGCGTCCTCCATTAGCGCTGAGAACCGCAATGCTAGGCAAGCTACTCGATCTTATGTCCGATGGTGACTTTCATTCAGGCGAATGGCTCGGTCAGCGCCTCGGCGTAAGCAGGGCTGCTGTGTGGAAGGCGCTCAAAAAGCTGGAGGAGGACGGTTATCCGTTGTATAGCGTTCGCGGCAGGGGATACCGTGCTCCCAAAGGGGCTTCGCTTCTCGATGCCGAAAGAATCATCCAGTTCTTGTCCGAAGATTGCCGAGACCGATGGGAATGGCAGGTTGCCAGCGAGATCGACTCGACCAATGCTGAAGCGCATCGACTGATTGGCAAGCTCGGCCCGCGCGCGCTGGCCTGTACCAGCGAGCAGCAACGTAGCGGTCGCGGCCGGCGCGGTCGTACCTGGGTCAGTCCGTACGGTCAGAACATTTATCTGACGGTCGTTGAGCCATTCCAGGCGGGCGCCCAGGCGCTCGAAGGCCTCAGCCTTGTGGTAGGTCTGGCTCTCGTTCAGGCGTTGGAAGAGGCTGGTTACCCGGGCTGTCAGCTGAAGTGGCCAAACGACGTGCTTCTGGGTGACCGGAAGCTCGCAGGGATATTGATCGAGATCGCTGGCGACCTCAGCTCGGACTGCGTCGCCGTCATAGGCGTAGGCGTAAACGTGTTGATGTCGCGCTCCGTGCAGATCGATCAGCAATGGACATCGCTTTTTCTGTCAGACAGGAGCGGTGAACTCGATCGTAATAAATTGATTGCCCTTTTCATGTCGCGCTTGCATTCGATGCTAGTGGAATTCCGTCGGGAAGGGTTTTCCCCATTCGTTAGCGTATGGTCGGAACGGGACGCGTGGATTGGCCGTGCCGTGCGAGTCGTATCCGGCGACAATGCCGTGGAAGGGATCAACCTTGGTGTCACCGACACTGGCGCGCTGCGACTGTCTACGCAAGCAGGCGAAGTGACAATGCACGGTGGCGAAGTTAGTTTGAGGTTGGCCGATGCTTCTTGAGCTTGACTGCGGGAATACTCTAATCAAGTGGCGGCTGCTTGATCGCGAAAACCGCGTCCGCGACCGGGACATGGCGCCAGACCTGGTGGAGCTCCAGCGCCTTTTGGGTGGGCAGGAGCGAGAAATCACCGGTTGTCGATTGGTTAGCGTGCGCTCGGCGGATGAAACCCAGATTGTAGTGGATCAACTGACGAGCTGGTTGAAGCTGCACCCGGAAGTGGCGCGCCCGAGCGAAGCGCTGGTCGGCGTCAGCAACGGCTACCTGGAGCCGCAGCGGCTGGGGATGGATCGGTGGCTTGCACTGGTAGCGGGCTACCATCTCTGCCGCAAGCCATGTGTCATCATCGACCTTGGCACTGCAGTCACAGTCGACTTCGTCGACGCGGCTGGTAAGCACCTTGGTGGTTATATCGCGCCCGGCAGCAAACTGTTGCGTAGCGGTCTCAAGCGACACACACGGCTGATCCGCTACGAGGATCAACCCATGAGCGATCTGGAGATTCCTCGTCCCGGGCGCACCACTGCCGAGGCAGTCGAATATGGTTGTGATCTGATGCTGTCCGGTTTTGTCCGGGAGCAACTGCGAATCGCCCACCAGGTACTAGGCGCAAGTCTCGTAGTCATTCTCACCGGGGGCGATGCCGAGCGAATGGCTGAACTTCTGCCCGAGGGCTGTCATATCGTCAGTGATCTCGTTTTTCAGGGGCTTGCTCTGGCCTGCCCGATGGAGCTGAACTAATGCGCTCCCTGTTTCTTCTGCTCGTATTGCTCAACATCCTGTATGCGCTGTGGCAGTTGCAAGACGGTGCCGCCGACCGCGCCTTGCGCGACCAGGCCGATAGACCGCTTGAGCAGCGTTTGATATTTCAAGAGGATCTTGATCCGGCAAAGCCACGCATGGCTGGCCAGCAAGCCCAGCAAACCCAGCAAAGCGCTAGCGGGACGGTACTCTGCGTCAGTCTGGGTAGTTTCGAAGCGCGTGAGCGCGCCGAACAGCTCCGGCAGCGCATGCTCGCGCTTGGTATCGGTTCAGACGTAGTTGTACGAGAGGTGGCTGGCTCAACGGATTACTGGCTGATACACCCGGTATCCGGTGGGCGATCGGTCGCACTGGCGAAGCTCTCCGAACTCCAGCGAAGCGGCATCGACAGTTTTCTGATAACCCAGGGCGCGCTCGCCAACAACTTATCGCTCGGCGCCTTCGCGCGTGAGGATTATGCTCAGGCACGGCTTGCCCAGCTGCGCGACCAGGGCTACCCGGTGCGACTCGAGCCAGTTGAAAAGACCGGGCGCGAATACCTGGTGCAAGTTCACAGCGAGGCCCGTCGGTTGGTGGATCAGGCGCTGCTAGGCAGGCTGCGTGAAAGCTTTCCTCAACTACAGCATCAATATCTGCCTTGTCGGGCCGTTGCGGCGGCCGCGTCGATCCCCTAGAATGGCGGCCGCCCGGGTCGACCGGCTCGGGCGTCGGCAGCTTTTAATTCAAGTCGCGGTTTTTGCTGGATAAAAGTGTTGACAGGGCGGCGCCAAGTGATGAAAATGGCGCCTCTTTTACGGAGGGGTTCCCGAGCGGTCAAAGGGATCAGACTGTAAATCTGACGGCTTAGCCTTCGAAGGTTCGAATCCTTCCCCCTCCACCAGATTTCGCAATAAAAGCCGAGCACTTGGCGGGTATAGTTCAATGGTAGAACCTCAGCCT
>CAYZFU010000331.1:0-2858 GCA_964477725.1 uncultured Halopseudomonas sp. | reverse complement strand
GGTAGAGCTTTTCCGCCTGGCCTTGCGGTGCAAGGATCGCTGCGCTGCGCGACGGATCAGGGTTGGTGAACACACCCTTTAGCTCCCAGCGCAGATTGGTATCCGGCGCATCGAGGACCGCCGGCCCGGCAGTTTGTGCCTTGCCCAAAACTGACAGCGCAGCGAGCTCACGAAAACCGCCAGCCTCGCTGGCAGAGGACTCCTCGGGAACGGCGATCATTGCAACATCGCTGGCTGGCAACAAGCTCGCAGGCTCGACCAAAACCCATACGAGACGGCCGAGCACGACCGCGGCCAAGCCGATCAGTACAAGCATGATGACGCGCAAAACGGGATCAAGGGGTAAACGGGCAACCAAAGGCATGCGCTCTCCAGGGCAATCCAGCCCGAACAAGCGAGGCCGGAGTCAGGCGACAAAGGCTACTGACCTTTCTTTGCAAAATTATTGTTATACGCCTGAAACAGGCTGCAACGGAGCGTGATTGTCACGAATTTGCCATACCCCGACAACCCCCCTGAACGGCTTAAACCAGCTATACCGAGGGAAAGGCACGCTACTCGTCGGAAGGAGCCCGACTCAATCACCCGTTTGGGTGGATATAGCGTTACAACAATCAATCTGAGCTATACCTCACCATCCAAATCCAGCCCGCTTGCCTAATACAGCTTTGGCAGGGGTTGAATTGTCTCATCATTGAGTCTTTACTCTAGCGCAGCGGAGCCTCGCCCCAAGGGTATGCCAACAACAACAAGGGCTTCGTACGGAGAATAACAATGATCGCATTGAAGAAAACTGCCCTGCTCGGGCTGACTATTAGTGCCGTGGCTCTTTCCGGCTGTCTCGGCGACAGCAGCAATGACGTCGATACACGAACCGACCAGCAGAGGCGGATCGATTCCGGCTATTTCGTCGTCGACGAGGATCAACTGGCCTTTTCGGCCCTGTCCGCAGACGTACCTGCGTACGCCAATACCAGCCGCTGGACCGGTGTACTCAACGGAGCCGGCTACCGAGTGGAAGTGCCGGAAAACTGGAACGGCCACCTGGTTATGTGGGCTCATGGCTTCCGCGGCGAAGGTCCGGAGCTGACGGCCGATAGCCCGCCGATGCGGCAGTACCTGCTGGACAACGGCTACGCCTGGGCCGCCTCTACTTACAGCACCAACTATTACGATGTTCGCGCTGGCGTCGAAGATACCAATGCGCTGGCGCTTGCCTTCAATGACATTGCGACACGAAACGGTCGTAATCTCGCTGCGCCGACCAAATATTACATCGCCGGCGCTTCGATGGGCGGACACGTTGCTGGCGCGGCGATCGAAGCCGAGACCGAGCGGACTGCCAACAACTTCGTTCCCTACGCCGGGGCAAATCCGATGTGCGGCGTAATGGGCGATACCGAACTGTTCGACTACTTCGCCGCCTACAGTCTGGCTTTGTTCGAGGTTGCAGGCGTTGGCGCCGACTCGTATCCGATTTCCGAAGCCGAGGCCGAAGAAAAGCTGGCCGCGGCCCGTGAAGCGCTCTGGAATGATTACGAAAATAACAAAAGAGCCGACGGTCTGACCCCAACCGGCGGTCAGTTCTACGCAATCCTAGCGAACCTCAGCGGCGGCCCGCGTCCGATCTACCCGCTCGCATTTGGCGGCTTCCAGGATCTGCTGCAGGGTTTCGCCGGGTCTGACGGCAGCATTGACGGCATTCTCAACGAGAGCGTGGTGGATACCACCGACGTCACCTATCGGTTCCAGACCGTTGCCGGACCGACCTCGCCTGCCGAGGATGCATTCAACGCGAGGATCGCCCAGGCTGAACCAGTCGCTGGCGCCAATGGTTTGCGTGATGACGGTCTGCGGCTTATCCCCAAGGTGAACGGTGATCTGTATGCGGATATTCCGGTCGTTACCGCTCACACGCTTGGCGACCTGTTCGTTCCGATCAAGATGCAGCAGGTGTATCGCGAGCGGATGGAAAGCAATGGATTCGGCGATAACCTGGTCCAGCGTGCTGTTCGCGCACCCGGCCACTGCGATTTCTCGATTGCCGAGTGGACCAATACGTTCGACGCGATGATTCAGTGGGAGCAGAACGGGGTCAAGCCGGACGGCGATGACCTGCTTGATCCGGCCGCCATGGCCGACGCCAACTTTGGCTGTGACTATACCGTCAATGGTTTCCCACAAACCGCTACGCGGAATCTCATGCCCGCCTGCAACGCTCCGCAATGACCGAAGGCAGAGGAGACCGGATTAACCGGTCTCCTTCTGCTTTCCTGCAACGGCGTCTTCCAGACGCCGTTTTACGTTGCTCGGCCGTAGCTGCACGACCTTTTCACTCAGTTCACGCACCTCATCGATCGGCAGATCCTTTTCCACCTCCGCCTTTACGCTTGCAAACATATTGCGCGCACGCCCGACCAGGGCACCGATGAAGCTCATGGCGACGATCACTTTCTGCGGTCCCAGCACGAACAGCATTACCAGGACAACCAGCACCCATTCTCCCAGCCCGTTATCGAACATCTCGCTACTCCCGCTCAGGAGTGGGTGTGCTCGTTCGCCCGCCGACCCGCTTCCGTCGCGGTAACGTCCAGCGTCAGTTCGTGACGCGCTTCCTCGCTATCCTTGACCGCCTTGCGAAAGCCACTCAGCGCTCCGCCAAGATCGCTACCCACCGTGCGTAACCGCTTGGTGCCGAACAACAGCATCACGATGACCAATACGATCAACAGCGAGCCTATACTTATTCCACCGATACCCATGTTCATTTACCTCGAAAAAGGCCGCCATACCCGGGAGGTATGGCGGCAGGATGCACAGACTCGTCAATCGGGACGGGCCCTATTTTCAGCTACCAA
>CAYZFU010000330.1:0-2874 GCA_964477725.1 uncultured Halopseudomonas sp. | reverse complement strand
AGCCCCAATTGGACAGACTAGAAGCGATGGCCATGCTGGTGGCTGCGGTCGAGGAAGGCAGCCTGTCGGCTGCTGCCAGAAAACTGAACATCCCGGTGGCCACGCTCACACGAAATGTCAATGACCTCGAAACGCTGTTAGGTACGAGGCTGCTGGTCAGGACAACGCGCAAGCTGGCATTGACCGATGCAGGCGATGAATATGTGGTGGTGGCCAAACGCATTCTCGAAGAAGTGGATGAACTGGAAAGACGCGCCGCCGGTGAATTCACGACACCACGAGGCGAGTTGATCGTTGCCTCTCCGGTACAGGTCGCGCGCCTGAGAGTGCTGCCGGTCATCAATCAATTTCTCGCCCTGCATCCGGAGATTCGTATTCGGCTCATCCAGTCTGATCGGGTCATTGATCTGGTGGATGCCCGTGCGGATGTCGCCATTCGTGTCGGCCGCTTGCGCGACAGCAGCCTGATCGCAACCCGGGTCGGGGCATTGCGCGTGGTGACGGTAGCCAGTCCGGCCTTTCTGGATAAGTATGGCTGTCCCGAAACGCCGGAAGACTTGCGTCATCTGCCATGTGTCGTGTTCGACAGTCCCAGCCTGTCACCTTGGCGCTATGTCTGCCACCATACGGGCCAGACCTTTACCGTAGCGGACACACCGAGACTGCTCGTTTCGTCGCCGGACGCTGCCGTGGACGCTGCCATCGCCGGAATCGGTGCGACGTTTGTGCTCGAGCACGATGTGCATGATGCGATCGTTGCGGGAAAGCTGAGGACCATCCTGCCATCGTTTGAAGTCGAGCCGATTCCGATCCATGTGGTTTATCTCTCCCGAGATGCCATCCCCGCGAAGCTAAGGCGATTCATCGATTATGCCGTGCCAAAACTTCGCCAATTGCTCGCTGAATTCGGGCGTATTCCTTCCGAGTAAGTTCTCCCCGATCATGCTCGCCCACGACAGGCGCACAGTTCGCTGGCACTGATCGTCGTACTGCCGCATCCGAGTGCAGATTGCCGTTCTTGTCGTCTTCACTTTGTTGGCCACACATAACCTGGCCAGCCCTGGCCAAGGTTGGGTTGGGTTGGTTCCACCGCGCAGCATTTTTCGCCCTATCTCATCATTTCCTGGTCAGATGCTTCTCATTGTCGGGTGATTCTGTTTTGAGTTTGGCCGGCGCATCATTCCTTCAGGCGAAATGATCAGCTTAGATGATCGAATCGATGGGCCGATAAAGAAGAGTCCGGTTCGCATTGTTGGTTGGCGGTCGTTCTGCCATTCAGATCAACCAAGATGAGATAAACGAAATGAAGACCATGCACAAAGCTGCGCGTAATCCTGGCAACGCAGACGCGCCGGAAGCGAAAGCCGGACCGACAATCTCAGCGCTGGCCATCATGGCAGCGGCCATCGGTGTGATGTCCCAGGTGCCGGCTCAGGCTCAGGTATCGATCAGCGGAAGGACGCTTCCTTTAGGCACGGCCATCATCGCCGCGCAAACGGCTGTGGATACCTGCAAAGCCAACGGCTACGACGTGACGGCCACGGTGGTTGATGTATCGGGCACGCCGCAGGTGGTCCTGCGTGGTGATCATGCGGTCATTCACACCAAGGACAGCAGCTTCCGGAAAGCCTATACGGTAGTGACCATGGGCCCGATCTTCCATGTTGACACCACCAGCGGCTATATCGGGGTGCTGTCGAAGTATCCGCCCCTGGTGGCGCAATCGCTGGCAAGCACGCCGAATGTCACGGCGTTGCCCGGCGGTGTGGCATTCAAGGTGGGAGACGAAACCATCGCGGGGCTCGGTGTGGGAGGCTCTCCTGGCGGTGACAAGGACGAGGTGTGCGCGCAGGCTGGCGTCGCCAAAGTGGCAGAGCTTTTGAAGAAGTAAGGTGACACGGTCTGGTGGAGGTTATCGCCTCCATCGACTGCGGCGTGGATCATCAGCATGATTCCAGGCTGTCAGGGTCAATCACATCATTCATATCAAATTTCATGAAGACAAAAAACGTGGCCCTGATAATGGGCCTGGCCATCAGCATCTCTGCAGCGGCAAGTGCCGCAGACAAGAAGCCGATGCACGAAGGTCCCTCGGTGAGCATTCCCGCCAGCGAAATCAAATTCGTTGACACCGGCGTCAATTCGGACGGCAAGGAACTCAAGGCGGGACCGGCCTACGGCAATCTCGCCAATGGACGCCACGGTACATTCGTTCGTGCGCCGGCTGGCTTCAAGAGCGCTCCGCATACGCATACCGAGGACTACTATGCGGTAGTCTTGAAAGGTGTCGGCGCGAACTATCAGGCGGGTGGGAAAGCCGTTCCGCTTCCGGTTGGTTCCTACTGGTTTCAACGTGGTGAAGAATCACACGTGACGGAGTGCATCTCGGACACCGATTGTCTGTTCTTCCTGGTTCAACCAGGCAAGTTTGATTATGTGCTGAGCAAATAATCAAGATGCGGGATACTGATCCTGTGATCTTGCAGTGGTTCAGGAAAAAAGCCCGGCAGATATCTGCCGGGCTTTTTTTTTCTTGAATCAACGTCAGACCAGCATCAGCCTTCCAGCAAGCTGCGCAGCATCCACGCATTCTTTTCATGCAGCTGCATGCGCTGGGTCAGCAGGTCGGCGGTCGGTTCGTCAGCGGCGGCATCGACGGTCGGGAAGATCGAACGTGCGGTGCGGGTCACGGCTTCCTGGCCGGCCACCAGCTGGGCGATCATCTCTTGCGCGTTGGGCACGCCTTCGGCTTCGGGGATCGAGGACAGCTTGGCGAATTCCTTGTACGAACCCGGTGCCGGATAGCCCAGTGCGCGGATGCGTTCAGCGATCAGGTCCACTGCCAGTGCCAGTTCGTTGTACTGGCCTTCGAAC
>CAYZFU010000329.1:0-2893 GCA_964477725.1 uncultured Halopseudomonas sp. | reverse complement strand
CGCCGCTGGCGATCCACGCGGCCAGGCTTTGCAACAGCGCGCAGCCGTCAGCCTGACGGGCAAAGAGCGCAACATCCTTGAGCTGGTGGCCCATGGCAAATCAAACAAGGAAATGGCCAAGCTGCTGGGCATCACGCCAGAGACAGTGAAGAGCTACATGCGCAACATCTTCGCCAAACTCGGCGTCGATAACCGAGCTCAGGCAGCCGTGGCGGCGATGGCGAATGGATTGATTTAAAGTTGCTGTCCTGCTCCGGGGTCGTGCTTGTCGAAGGCGCTCCGGCCGCCCTGACCTTCGAAAGTACGGATCGCCTCGGCTTCACTGATTTTCTTGAGAGCTAAAACCCGAAACCCGACCCACCAAGCCCGACCCGTCACGCAACCGTCATGCTTTGGCCATCACCCCTTAACGACCTGCCCTTACCTTTTGCATAGCGAACCGTAATCCAGCGGGCGCATACATTGCAAAAGGTGATCCAATGACACCAAATGCCGACATCATTCTCTCCGTAGACGGGCTGAGCGTTACCTATCCCGGAAACGTTCGAGCGCTGGCCGACACCTCGGTGACGTTTCGCAAGGGCGAATTCACCGTGCTGCTGGGATTATCGGGCGCGGGGAAATCCACTCTGCTTCGGTCGCTGAATGGACTGGTCAAGCCGACTGCAGGGCATGTCGAGGCGCAAGGGATTGGCCGGCTGACTTCCGCCGACCTGATCCGTCGTCACCGACGTTCCACCGCGATGGTGTTTCAGCACCACCAGTTGTTGCATAGGAAGACGGCGCTAGCCAACGTTTTGACCGGTCGCCTGGCCTATCACTCCACCTTGCGGTCGCTGGTTCCACTTCCGCGCGAAGATCAAGAGCTCGCTTTGCATTGCCTCGAACGGGTAGGCCTGGCAGACAAGGCACTGAGCCGCGTCGACCAGCTATCCGGGGGCCAGCAGCAGCGAGTCGGGATCGCCAGAGCACTCGCCCAGAAACCTCGAATCATTCTTGCAGACGAACCCGTAGCCAGCCTTGATCCGTCTACCTCCGAGCGCGTCCTGGCACTGCTGCAGCGTGTCTGTCGGGAAGACGGCATTACCGCCATCGTGTCCCTACACCAGCTCGACTATGCCCAACGCTTCGCTGATCGAATCATCGGCCTCGCCGATGCGCATATCGTATTTGATGCTGCGCCAGCGGCGCTGGACCGGTCGCAACTGGCGCGCATTTACCCTGACTACGCTACCCCTACGCAACACTCCCACACCGATGCTGTACCGACCGATGCGCCTCGGCGCGCGCCGATCTTAACCCTGGAGACTACCCGATGAAACTACTTGCCTCGCTGGTGACTACCTTGTTGATCGCGATTGGCTTGCCGGCCCTGGCGCAAGCCGCCGAAAGCGATCCGGACACCTTGAAAGTCGCTCTTCTGCCCGATGAAAACGCTTCAGAACTAATCAAGCGCAACCAGCCACTGAAAGATTATCTGGAGACATCGCTGGGCAAGAAAGTCGAGCTGATCGTGACCACCGATTATTCATCGATGATCGAGGCGATGCGCTTCGGACGGATCGATCTGGCTTATTTCGGTCCGCTTTCCTACGTCATGGCCAAGAGCAAAAGCGATATCGAGCCGTTCGCGGCCATGGTGGTCGACGGCAAGCCAACCTACCGCTCGGTGATTATTGCCAACGCCGAGTCCGGCATCTCCGAGTATGCCGGTATCAAAGGCCGGAAGATGGCCTATGGTGACCGCGCGTCCACCTCCAGCCACTTGATCCCCAAGACCGTATTGCTTGAGAAGGCAGAGCTGAAAGCCGGCGACGACTACGAGCAGCATTTTGTCGGCTCCCATGATTCGGTCGCAGTCAACGTAGCCAACGGCAATGCGGATGCTGGCGGGCTTTCTGAAGTCATTTTCGGCCATGTGACCGAGCGCGGGTTGATCGACCCGAAAAAAGTAAAGGTGCTTGGCTATAGCAAGGAGTACCCGCAGTACCCGTGGGCCATGCGCTCGAACCTGGACGCCGAACTCAAGCAGCGCGTTCGCGACAGCTTCCTGAGCATTGACGATCCCGAAGTGTTGAAGAGTTTCAAGGCTGAGAGCTTCGCGCCGATTTCGGACAGCGACTACGACGTGATCCGCGAGATGGGTTCGCTGTTGGGACTCGATTTCGCGACGATGTAAGGAGCCACACATGAATACCGATACTCACCTCGCCGCAATCAGCGCAGCCAGCCGCGAAGATGTATTGAAGCGCTACGCCAGTGGCTGGACCAAAGGCGCGCTGCAGGTCGGGGGGCTGGTGCTGATCGTGCTGATCGCCGCCTGGTACGTTGGACTGCTGGACGGCAGCGTATTGCTCGATGGCCTGCCGTCGATCGGTACGCTGATGGCGGAGTCCTTCCCACCGGATTTCAGCAACGCGCTGAGCTGGTGGGGGCCTCTGCTGGACACGCTCGCGATGAGCATTGCCGGCACGGCGATCGCAGTGATCTTTTCGCTTGGTCTGGCTTTCCTGGCTGCACGCAACACGTCGCCGCATCCGGTGGTGTTCCATGTCACCCGCACCTTGCTCAACGCGCTGCGCTCGGTACCGGAGTTGATCATGGGGATTATCTTCGTCGCTGCGGTGGGATTTGGAGCCTTGCCGGGTGTGCTGGCGCTGGGGCTGCATTCAATCGGCATGGTCGGCAAGTTCTTCGCTGAAGCCATCGAGCATGTGGATGAAGCCCCGGTAGAAGCTGCCCGGGCGGCCGGGGCGACACCGCTGCAGGTTCTGTGGCACGCGGTGCTGCCGCAGGTAACCCCACAGTTCGCCGATGTGGCTATCTACCGCTGGGAATACAACTTTCGGGCGTCAACTGTCATGGGCATGGTCGGCGCGGGAGGCATCGGCTT
>CAYZFU010000328.1:0-2897 GCA_964477725.1 uncultured Halopseudomonas sp. | reverse complement strand
GATCCTTCGTTCCCGGCGACCATCTACGCCCGGCTGATCGAGGAGGAGGAGGACGGTACGCACAACCTGATCTGGTCGCGCAGCAAGTCGGTGGCCTGACGGCCACTCCGCGCCCCGCCCATCGCGGCGGGGAGCTGTCGCGGGACTACGCCCTGGAGCTGGCGAGCTGGCTTTCCGTCGCCGCCAGCAGCGCCGCAGTGCTGCAGTCGAGCGCGCCGGCGATCTTGAAGATGATCGCCAGCGTGGGCATGTGCTCGCCGCGCTCGACCTTGCCCATGTGCGAGCGCTCGATGCCGGCGAGGTTCGCCAGCGACTCCTGCGCGATGCCGCGCTCCATGCGCAGCGCGCGCACCGCCGCGCCGAAGGCTTGGGCCAGCTCGGCATCGAAGGTGGTGGAGCCGGCCGGTCGGCCGGGCTGGACGGATCGCTTCTGCATGGACAGAAGCGTCCGATCGAGGGAGAATCAAAACCACGTTATCTTTAACTCATTGGTGGGATTTCCAGCGCTTTCGTGCTTTTACGGAAATCCGTACCGGCGGATTTCATCAGAACCTCGGAGGCGCCTCCGTGTCTTTTCTGGCTTGCGCAATGCCGATTCCACGCCTTGGCGCCTTTACGGCTTCACTGGCATGCGGATTCGTGCATTCGTTCAAAGGCACGAATCCGCATCGACGGATTGGCGAATTCGTGCGAAAGCAGCTCTGTGCATTCACGCCCGCAAGCGGGGCGAGGTCGCATTCCGGCGTGTGGTTATGACCCTGTCGCTTATCTCCGAGGTGGAGCGCGAGCAGTTGCTGGCGAACGGTCGCATCCGGGCGGCGGGCCAGGCCATTGACCCGCTGCCGGTGGTGCGCCTGTTCACCCCCGACGCGCATGCGACCTGGCTTCTGGCCTCGCTCGATCCGGTCGACGAGGATACGGCCTATGGCCTGTGCGACCTGGGCATCGGCATGCCCGCGCTGGGCACTGTGAAACTGTCCGAGCTGGCCTCCATCGTCGGGCCGCTCGGGAGCCCGGTCATGCGCGACCTGTATTTCCGGGCAACGCGCACGTTGTCGGAGTACACGCGGGTGGCGCACATCAACGGCTCGATCCTGGATTGACCGATTCACCTGGCCCGCTCAGGAGCACTGTGATCGGATCGGTCCGAGTTAAGACCGAGGCTGTCTTAATCGGCATTGTTGCAGTCAGGCGGTGGCAGCCTGACCCAATCGGTCATGATGGCCGCCGCTCAAGACTGCAGGCTGTGCCTGACGCCGTACCAATGATGGGCGGCGGCGCTGTCGCATTCGGACGGTCCGCGTAACGCATCGGAGTCAATCGGTCTTGATGCTGTACGTTTGACGTGTTTCCACCTGATGCTGTGAGGAGGCGCTGACCTCGCGTTGCGAGCCCGTGGCGACGGACTCTGTGCAAAGGGAGGTTGCCTCATGGCCGATCACGACGCTAAGCATTGGTATCCCACCGCGGCTTATCTCTACGTCCTGCACCTGGATGACCTCGCCCTGGCCTGGGAGTACCTGCGCCGGAACCCGGAGTACTGCCGTGACTGGCGGGATCGCCAGCGCCGGCCCGAAGCGGCGCACCGCTGGGGGCTGCGGCTGCTGGAAGACCCGCGCCTGGACGCGCGTGACGCGCATCCGGCCTGGTTCCCCGACCCCCCGGAGCTTATCCACCTCTACGCCGATGTCGATCCCATGCCCGATTCCATGGCATTTGACTTCTGGCGCATCCCTGGCAACAAAGGCCTGGTCCATGATGGCCGGCGCCTGCTGCTGATGACGCGCTGGCCGGGCTGCTGCCTGCGTCTGGCTCTGGCGCCAGGTCTGGAAGAGGGCATGGCCTACGTCCATGTCGTGCGGGCCTGCGCCAGGCCCTGTGCACGCTACTGTGCCCTTGCGGCTGAGCTGGACAAGCTAGCTGTCGCGGTTGATGCCGCGCCGCTTGCGGCGGCCCGGTGCCGGCCGAGTCCGGCCGCGCTGCTGGAGCTACATACCCTCCAGGCGCTCGACGCTACCCTGGCGGGGGCATCTTTGCGCGAGGTGGCCGCAGGGCTGTTCGGCCCGGCGACGGTGACCAGTGGCTGGCACGCCGACGGTGGCCTGCGCTCGAAGGTACGCCGCCTGGTGCGGCGCGGTCGGACGCTGATGCTCGGTGGCTATCGCCGCCTGGCACAGCTCGATGGGCGTGGGGAGGGCCGTTCTACTCCATCTGCAGAACGACCCTGAGCAAGCCGCCTGGCCTTTCTGAGACTGCCTCCATCCGGCTGCGCTGGTGTGGCCGGGCTGTCCTGAACTATGGAGGCTCACCCCATGCGACCCGCTCCCGTACGACCCGCCGCCACCTACGCCAAGCCCCTGCAACCCACCACCGCTGTCCAGCCGCAGCGCTACCTGACCAACGACGAGGCGGCCGCCTACCTGCGCCTGTCGCCGCGCACGCTGGAGAAACAGCGCGTGATCGGTGGCGGCCCGCGCTTTCGCAAGTTCGGCCGGCGCGTCATGTACGCCGTCGCCGACCTCGATGCCTGGGCCGACCAGCACAGTTTCGAGGCCACCTCCGATCCCGAATACGCCGAGCGGCACTCGGCCGACAGCCGTGCGCACTGAGCGGTGGCTCGCCGGTGGCCATCGCCATGACCGGCCCCGCGTCGGAGCGGGAACAGCTCGATCTGTTCCGCGCCTTGCCGGGCGACATGGCGCCGCGCGACAGCCAGGACCTGATGGCCTATCCGTTCTTCTCGCTGGCCAAGTCGCGGCGCATCACGCCGATCGACTTCCAGTCCAGCGGCGTCACGGTGCGCGTGGAGGGCACCCGGGAGCACGGCATCGCCACGATCTGGGATGCCGACGTGCTGATCTGGGCGGCCAGCCAGATCGTCACGGCGCGCGACGAGG
>CAYZFU010000327.1:0-2924 GCA_964477725.1 uncultured Halopseudomonas sp. | reverse complement strand
CGCCGACTCGGCTTTCCGTGGCGGATACGCGGATGCGCCATATCTTCCCTGGTTGCTTGAGTTCGGCGGGCAGTGGTGGAAACCGCTCCTGTGGTTGGTAGTTACGGGAGCCTTGTCGTTCCCGTCGTTACTTCTGGCTTTCTGGAGCCTTCAGCGCGGCTGGGCAGGAACGCTGGCGGTAGCTGGTACGCTGGTTTGCGCGGGTGCGATGGCGACGTTAGCCTGGTTCGCTACCCAGGCGCTGGATTTCCTCTCGCTATTGTTGGTGCCGGCAGTGCTTGGGCTGCGCACGTTGCTGCCCTGGCAACGGATCCCGGCTACGGCGCTGCTATTGCTGGCGGTTCCCCTCGGCTGGCTGGTGTTGTTGCGTGACCCGTTGCCGGAAGTACAGCAGTGGTCCACAGCATTCCGCGCCCCACTGGAGCAGCGCGCTAGCGAAGATATTCGCCTGGGAGCATGGCTGGCCGAGGTGCGCCTGCCGACATTGATTGATGATCAGGCTGCGTACCGGGTCATTGCCGCACGACGTGACGCCGAACAGCTGATTCTGCCGTTCGACGATCGTTTCAAGCTGGCGCTTTCGACACGCGGCGGCATGCCGGCGCAGCTCGTCGTCGCTCGGCCGGGTTCGCTGGAAGGCGCTCAGGACAGCATTTCGCAACGATTCCCGCAGCTATGGGAAAGCGGCATGCCGGGTTATCAACTGGTTTTTGAAGGAGAGGTATGGCGGGTATGGCAAAGAGAACCCTGATGTTTCTGGCACTGTTGCTGCTACCCCTTGCGGGTTGTACGCAACAGCCGGAGTTCTGGATTGGCGCCAATGTCAAAGTCGCCGGCGACGCTGGCTGGGACAGCGAGGAGGCCAAGCGCTCATTGCAGGAGCTGGCTGACAGCGGGGCGGATCGCGCGTTGCTGGTGGCGTTCACCTGGCAGGCGCAGACAGACTCCAACGATCCGGTGATTGGTAGTGACAGCAGTCCGGAAATGATCCAGGCGGGCCTGAGACAGATGAAACAGGTGGGTCTGGTGCCGGTACTCAAGATCCACCTATGGATTCCAGATCGTTGGGCCGGTGACGCGCAGCCAACCGATCCCGATGCCTGGTTCGACGCCTATCGCGAAGCTGTGCTGCCTCTGGCCAGAATCGCCGAGCAGGAGGAGGTGCCGGCATTGGTCGTCGGTACGGAGCTGCGTAATCTGGAGCAGTCCGGCAAGTGGCCCGGTCTGGTCGCTGCGGTGCGCGAGGTGTATTCCGGCAAGGTGCTGTACGTGACAGACAGCCTGCAGCGAGCCGAGGAGTTTCCGCATTGGGAGCTGTTCGACGTGATCGGCAGCAGTCTCTATCCGGCGCTACCCAGCGAGCCGATGCAACGGGATACGCAGATGCGCGAGGCGGCCGACCGGTTGGTGCTGCTGGGCGAACGTCATCAGAAGCCCGTATGGGTAGCCGAGGTAGGCCTGCGGTCAGCTGACGACGTGCTTTCGGCTCCGTGGAAGAGTCCGGAGGAAGTAGAGTTGCCGGTTGATCTCGAATTACAGAAGACCATACTGGAGAAATGGAAAACCGTGTTGAATCGCCAGGGTATCGAAGGCATGGGAATCTGGTGCTGGTATACCAACCCCGACGCGGGCGGGGAGAACGACACCGACTTCACCGTGCAGAACAAGCCGGCCGAGGCGGTCTTCCAGGACCCGCCGGCCAACCCTTAAGCCCCGTAGGGCGGTAATGCGCAACGACTATGACTGTTCGGAAGGGCTGGCAGCCTGCGGCGTTTCGTGGCTGACCAGCTTGAGCAGGCTGTGAGCATCGACCGGTTTGGTCAGGTGTACATCGAAACCGGCGTCGAGTGCAGCTTGCTTGTCGGCTGGCTGGCCCCAGCCGGTCATGGCGATCAACAGGATGCGATCGCCGCCAGCACGGGTACGGATGGCGCGCGCCACTGCGTCTCCACGCATACGCGGCATGCCGATATCCAGCACGGCGGCATCTGGCAGGCTGTGCTCGAATGCTGTCAGCGCCTCGCTCCCGTCATGTGCGACGATGACGTCGTGGCCGTTGAGTCGCAGTATGTCAGCTACTGTTGCGGCGATATCCGGATTATCATCGGCGACCAGCACGCGGCGCTGCCGCTCAGAGTTCGACGTGGGCGGTTGAGTCGAAATCATTGACCCGGTCCAGGCGCTACCCAGTGGCAAGCTGACAATGAATTCGGAGCCTAGCCCAAGCCCCTGGCTGAACGCCTGCACGTCGCCACCATGGAGCCGCGCCAGCTCGCGCGCGAGCGCTAGTCCTATACCCAGCCCGGCGCTGACACCGCCGCCTTGGGCAGGGACCTGAGCGAACTTCTCGAAGATCGCAGGAATCTGCTCGGCCTCCAGGCCCAGGCCGTTATCCCTTACGCGAATCAGCGCATGTTGTTCAGCGATCCACACCCGCACGCAGACCCGGCCCGCTTCAGAGGTGAACTTGGCGGCATTGGTCAGCAGGTTGGTGATGACCTGTTCCAGCCGCATCGGGTCCGCCTCGACCGGTACCGGGTGTTCGGGCAGGTCGAGAGAGATTTCGTGGCGTCGGAGTTCCAGTTTGGGACGAGCGGTCTCCAGCGCTGCGCGAGCCACGTCACGCAGGTCGGTTGGTTGCTTTCGCAGTGTCAGTTTTCCCAGCGTGATGCGCGAGATATCGAATAGATCGTCGAGCAGCAGAGCCATATGCGCCACCTGGCGCTCGATAATGTGCTGGCTGCGCTGCTTCTGCGCTTCTGTCGCACGCGGCGAGCCGAACAGGCTGGCCGCCATGCGGATCGGCGCAAGCGGATTTCGAAGTTCGTGGGCCAGCGTAGCGAGAAACTCATCCTTGCGCCGATCCGCCTGGCGCAACAAAGATTCCTGTCGCTTGCGTTCGGTTATGTCGGTAAACCAGACGG
>CAYZFU010000326.1:2704-2935 GCA_964477725.1 uncultured Halopseudomonas sp. | reverse complement strand
GTGCAGGGCACCGCCAGAGTGCCGGGCGACAAGTCCATCTCCCACCGCTCGATCATGCTCGGTTCGCTGGCCGAGGGCGTCACCGAGGTAGAAGGGTTCCTGGAGGGTGAGGACAGCCTTGCAACGCTACAGGCATTCCGTGACATGGGCGTGGTAATCGAAGGGCCGCATCATGGCCGGGTCACCATCAACGGTGTCGGTCTGTACGGTCTCAAGGCGCCGCCCGGTCCG
>CAYZFU010000326.1:0-2694 GCA_964477725.1 uncultured Halopseudomonas sp. | reverse complement strand
ATGTGGGCAACTCGGGTACGTCCATGCGTCTGTTGTCGGGGTTGCTGGCCGCGCAGTCGTTCGATACGACGCTGTCTGGCGATACTTCACTCTCGAAGCGTCCCATGGCGCGGGTGGCAAAACCGCTGCGCGAAATGGGCGCGGAGATCGATACCGACGCCGAGGGCCGACCACCCCTGCGTATAAAGGGCGGCCACAAGCTGATGGGTATGGATTACGTCATGCCGATGGCCAGCGCGCAGGTGAAGTCATGTCTGTTGCTGGCCGGCCTTTATGCCGCTGGCAGCACATCGGTTACCGAGCCTGCACCGACCCGCGACCATACCGAGCGGATGCTTCGCGGTTTCGGTTACCCGGTACGGGTAGACGGCCCCACGGTCACCATCGAGCCAGGCCACAAGCTCACCGCATGCAAGATCGACGTACCTGCTGATATTTCCTCCGCAGCATTTTTCATGGTCGCCGCGAGCATCGCCGAAGGCTCGGACCTGCTCCTGGAACATGTGGGGATCAACCCCACCCGGATCGGCGTGATCAATATTCTGCGGGCAATGGGCGCCGACCTCACCCTGCAGAACGAACGCGAAGTAGGTGGTGAGCCGGTCGCCGATGTGCGGATCCGGTACGCGCCACTCAAGGGTATCGACATCCCGTTGGATCAGGTTCCGCTGGCCATCGACGAGTTTCCCGTATTATTCGTAGCCGCAGCCTGTGCCGAAGGGCGCACCGTGCTGCGTGGCGCGGAAGAACTGCGGGTCAAGGAATCGGATCGCATTCAGGTCATGGCGGATGGTTTGCAAGGGCTCGGCGTGCGTGCCGAGCCGACTGCCGACGGCATTGTCATCCACGGCGGCGTGATCCACGGCGGGAAGGTCGACAGCCACGGCGATCACCGTATAGCCATGTCTTTCAGCGTGGCTTCGCTGCGCGCGAAAGGCGACATCATCATCACCGACTGTGCCAATGTCGCAACATCGTTTCCTGATTTCGTCGGGCTCTCACAGTCAGTCGGCATCAAGGTGCGGACGGAGGAAGGCGCATGAACGATCAGACAGTACCAGTCATCACTATCGACGGACCTGGCGGCTCGGGCAAGGGCACCATAGCCGGTCTGCTCGCCAGGCGTCTGGGCTGGAACCTGCTCGACTCCGGTGCGTTGTATCGCCTGCTGGCTTTCGCTGCGCGCAATCACGGCGTTGACTACACCAACGAAGAAACGCTGACACGCCTGGCCGCCCATCTGGATGTTCAGTTCGTAGCCGGCGAAGGCAATGAACAGCACATCGTGCTTGAGGGTGAAGACGTAACCCGAGCGATTCGTGGGGAAGAAATCGGCGCAGGCGCGTCACAGGTTGCCGCTCTTCCGGCAGTACGCGATGCGCTGCTTGAACGTCAACGGGCGTTCCGGGAAGCGCCGGGCCTGGTCGCCGACGGGCGGGACATGGGGACCGTAGTGTTCGCCGATGCAGGTTTGAAGGTGTTCCTCACCGCAAGCTCCCAGGAACGCGCCGAACGGCGTCACAAGCAGTTGCTGCAAAAGGGGCAACCTGCTAGTCTGGCGAGTCTTCTTGATGAGATTGTTGCTCGAGACGAGCGGGATATGAACCGCAGCGTGGCGCCGTTGAAGCCTGCTGATGACGCGATCCTGATCGATTCGACAAGCATGAGCATCGAAGAAGTCCTAGAACGTGTCCATGCAGAAGCGCAAAAGCGCGATCTTGTGGGCTAAGTAGTCCCCCTCCGGGTAACCAGCACACCGGCGGGGGTGTTTTGCATAATCAACCCACGCAAGCTGGTAGCGTGGCGGGCAAGTTGGCTGCAGGGCGCGCGATTTAGCGGCCAGGCGGTGGCTGCCTCTTTACTTTTTTACAGGAATCCAAATGAGCGAAAGCTTTGCCGAACTTTTTGAAGAAAGCCTGAAAACCCTTGATATGGAGCCGGGCTCCATCATCACCGGTATCGTTGTGGACATCGACTCTGACTGGGTCACCGTTCACGCCGGCCTGAAATCCGAGGGTGTCATTCCACGCGAGCAGTTCCTGAATGATCAGGGCGAACTGACCATCAATGTGGGTGATGAGGTACATGTTGCACTGGACGCCGTCGAAGACGGTTTTGGTGAAACCAAGCTCTCCCGTGAGAAAGCCAAGCGCGCCGAATCCTGGAAGGTCCTCGAAGCAGCTTTCGCCGCAGAAGAAATCGTCAAGGGTGTCATCAACGGCAAGGTCAAAGGTGGCTTTACCGTCGACGTCAACACCATTCGCGCGTTCCTGCCGGGTTCGCTGGTCGATGTCCGCCCTGTGCGCGACACCACCCACCTGGAAGGCAAGGAACTCGAATTCAAGGTCATCAAGCTCGACCAGAAGCGCAACAATGTTGTCGTTTCCCGTCGCGCCGTGCTCGAGGCCGAGAACAGCGCCGAGCGTGAGGCTCTGCTCGAGACTCTGCAGGAAGGTCAGGTCGTCAAGGGTATCGTCAAGAACCTCACCGATTACGGTGCGTTCGTCGACCTGGGCGGCGTAGACGGCCTGCTGCACATCACCGACATGGCCTGGAAGCGCATCAAGCATCCGTCCGAGATCGTCAATGTTGGCGACGAGATCGACGTCAAGGTCCTCAAGTTCGACCGTGAGCGTAACCGCGTATCGCTGGGTCTGAAGCAGCTGGGCGAAGATCCATGGGTCGCTATCACCG
>CAYZFU010000325.1:0-3022 GCA_964477725.1 uncultured Halopseudomonas sp. | reverse complement strand
ACCACGACCGCTCTGGTGATGGGCGACGCCCTGGCTATCGCGTTGCTTGAAGCGCGCGGCTTCAGTGCCGAGGACTTCGCATTCTCTCACCCTGGCGGCACGCTGGGGCGTCGCCTGCTGTTGCTGGTGGATGACATCATGCATGGCGGCGAACGCATGCCGCTGGTCGCGCCTGACACGCCTCTGCGCGACGCCTTGCTGGAAATGACCCGCAAGGGGCTGGGCCTGACCGGGGTGGTGGATACCGCTGGCCAGCTCAGCGGCATCTTCACCGACGGCGACCTGCGCCGCACACTCGACAACGAAGTCGACATGCGCAGTGCGACGATTGCCTCGGTGATGACGGCTCGCTGCAAGACGGTGCAGCAAGGCATCCTCGCCGCCGAGGCGTTGAAAATCATGGAAGACCTGAAGATAAACGGTCTCTTCGTGGTGGACGAGCAAGGCAAGCCGGTCGGCGCCCTGAACATGCATGATCTCTTGCGAGCGGGGGTAGTATGAGCCACGGAATGGATACATTGCTCGAACGCGCCCGGCGGATCCGTTTGGCCATCTTCGATGTCGATGGCGTACTCACCGACGGTCGCCTGTATTTCATGCCCGACGGGACTGAATTCAAGTCGTTCAACACCCTCGACGGGCACGGCATCAAGATGCTGCGCGCCTCAGGGGTGGAGGTGGCGATCATCAGTGGCCGAAACTCCCCCCTAGTAGAAAAGCGTGCCGCCAACCTGGGCATCGCGCACCTGATTCAGGGCCGCGAGGACAAGCTCAACGCCCTGGATGAGCTGCTCCGTCTGGTACCGGTGGAGATGGACCAGATCGCCTTCCTCGGTGATGACCTCCCTGACCTCCAGGTAATGCGTCGGGTCGGCCTGGGCATGGCTGTGGCTACCGCTGATTCCTTCGTCCGCGAACAGGCGCACGGCATCACCATGGCCGCTGGTGGACAAGGCGCTGCACGTGAATTCTGCGAACTGATCATGCGCGCCCAGGGTACGCTGGAACAGGCCAGGGCGGTGTATCTGTGACAATCAAGCTACCCCGCTATGTGGTACTTGCGATCGTCGTCGGCACCGGGCTGTTGGCCGCGCTGGCCATGGGATACTGGAACATCCGCCCCGCCAGCTTTCAGCCAGACCCGTTGGTGATCGACCCGCGACAACCGGACTTCTTCATGGAAAATGCGCGTATTCGCAAGCTCAACGTCGAGGGTACGGTTTCCTACGAGCTGACCACAGCACGCGCCACCCACCTGGCCAGTGACGAGAGCACCTTGCTCGACGACCCCTATCTGATTTTTTTTCGTGACGGCGAGCCTCAGCCGTGGGAGCTGCGGGCTCGCTATGGCCAGGCAGACGCAGGCGGCGACAGGGTGCGCCTGACCGAGGAAGTCGAGCTGGAGCAGCAACTTCCCGACCGGGCACTGACCCAGCTCACCACATCCCTGCTGGATGTCTATCCGCAGCGCGATTATGCCGAGACCGACCAACCGGTTAGAATCGAAGCGGCCAATGGCGTGACGACAGCAGTCGGCATGCAGGTTCAGTTCAATGACGGCACCATGACGCTGCTGTCCAACGTAAGAGGCCAACATGAGGTGCGTTAAAGCCATACTCGCTGCCGCGATTCTCGGAGCCAGCCTGTCTGCAATGGCGCTGCCCGAAGACAGCGAACAGCCGATTCGCATACAGGCCGATACCGCCAGGCTGGACGAGCGCCGCAACGTAGCGGTCTACACCGGCGATGTCGTCATCACCCAGGGCAGCATGCGCCTGACCGGCGACGAGGTCACCCTTACCACGGACGCCGACGGAGCGGTAACCAAGGTTGTCAGCAAAGGCAATCCGGCGAGTTTCGTGCAGACACCACAACCGGGGCAGACGCCAGTCAACGGGCGTGGTCGAACGATTGAATACCATGCCGCGGAAGAACGAGTAGTAATGATCAACAATGCGCACCTGGAGCAGGACGGCAATACCTTCCAGGGCGACTATGTCAGTTACGACGTAGCAGGCCAGGTCGTCGACGCGGGTCGTACCGCAGGCGCACAGGGATCGGGCCAGCAGCGCATCGAGATGGTCATCCAGCCGCGTCGACGTAACGAGCCGGCCGCCAATGAGTAAGCTCGAAGCCCGGCATCTGGCCAAGGCCTACAAGGCCCGCAAGGTGGTGCGCGATGTCTCGGTCGCCATCCACAGCGGAGAGGTGGTCGGCCTGCTCGGTCCGAACGGCGCGGGCAAGACGACCTGCTTCTACATGATCGTCGGGCTGGTCAAGGCCGATGAAGGCAACATTCTGATCAACGACGTCGACGTCACCAAACTGCCCATGCATGGCCGGGCACGTCAGGGCATCGGTTATCTGCCGCAGGAAGCATCCATCTTCCGCAAACTCACGGTCGGCCAGAACATCATGGCGATCCTCGAAACACGCAAGGACCTGAACGCCAAAGGGCGCGAGGGCAAACTTGAATCACTCCTGCGCGAGTTTCATATTCACCATCTCAAGGACAGCCTCGGTATGAGCCTGTCCGGTGGCGAACGGCGGCGCGCCGAGATTGCGCGAGCCTTGGCTACCGAGCCGAAATTCATCTTGCTGGACGAGCCCTTCGCCGGGGTAGACCCGATTTCGGTCAACGATATCAAGCAAATCATCCAGCATCTGCGTGACAAGGACATCGGCGTGCTGATCACTGACCATAACGTGCGTGAAACGTTAGACATCTGCGACAAGGCGTACATCGTGAATGACGGCCATATTATTGCCGAAGGCAATGCAGAAACCGTACTCTCGAACCAGACAGTCCGTGATGTCTACCTCGGTCATGCCTTCCGTCTATAACTCGCGGGGCGGTTCAGGCATGCTAAAGGCACCGGGCCATATTCCCGATCAAGGCATCATCTAGCGCACAGGTACCTCACTTCATAATGAAACCATCGCTCGTCCTCAAGATGGGGCAGCAGCTGACCATGACGCCTCAGCTGCAGCAAGCCATCCGACTACTCCAGTTGTCCAGTCT
>CAYZFU010000324.1:0-3031 GCA_964477725.1 uncultured Halopseudomonas sp. | reverse complement strand
GAGCAGGTTCTCGACTCGATGGATCTCGAGCGTGAGCGAGGCATCACCATCAAGGCGCATAGCGTGACGCTGTACTACAAGGCACGCGATGGCAAGACCTACCAGCTGAATTTCATCGATACACCCGGCCACGTCGATTTCCACTACGAGGTCAGCCGCTCGCTGGCCGCGTGTGAGGGCGCATTGCTGGTAGTGGACGCTGCACAGGGCGTGGAAGCACAATCGGTGGCCAACTGCTACACGGCGATCGAGCAGGGTCTGGAAGTGATGCCCGTATTGAACAAGATCGACCTGCCGCAGGCCGAGCCGGAACGTGTCATGGCCGAAATCGAGAGCGTGATCGGCATAGATGCTACCGATGCGGTCGCCTGCAGCGCGAAGAGCGGCGTTGGCGTCGAAGATGTGCTGGAAAGACTGATCCAGACGATCCCTGCACCGGTCGGTGAAATCGAAGCGCCTCTGCAAGCGCTGATCATTGACTCCTGGTTCGATAACTATCTTGGGGTCGTATCGCTGGTCCGCGTCAAGCATGGCCGGATCAAGAAGGGCGACAAGGTTCTGGTCAAGTCGACAGGCAAGCTGCACCAGGTCGATAGCGTCGGCGTGTTCAACCCGAAGCATTCCGAAACGGCAGACCTTAAAGCGGGTGAAGTCGGCTTCATCATCGCCGGCATCAAGGACATTCAGGGTGCACCGGTGGGCGACACACTGACCTTGTCGACCACGCCTGACGTTGCCATGTTGCCAGGCTTCCAGAAGGTCAAACCGCAGGTTTACGCCGGGTTGTTTCCGGTCAGTTCGGATGACTTCGAAGATTTCCGCGAAGCTTTGCAGAAACTGACCCTGAACGATGCCTCGCTGCACTTCGAGCCGGAGAGCTCCGAAGCGCTAGGCTTCGGTTTCCGTTGCGGCTTCCTCGGCATGTTGCACATGGAGATCATTCAGGAACGTCTGGAACGTGAGTACGATCTGGATCTGATCACGACTGCGCCTACCGTGGTATTCGAAGTGGTGAAGAAGGGCGGCGAGGTTATCTATGTCGATAACCCTTCATTGCTCCCCGACCCCTCGATGATCGAAGAAATGCGCGAGCCGATCGTGCGAGCCAACATTCTGGTGCCCCAGGATCATCTGGGCGCCGTGATCACGCTCTGTGTGGAAAAGCGTGGCGTACAGCACGACATGGTGTTTCTCGGCACTCAGGTGCAGGTCACCTATGATCTGCCGATGAACGAGGTGGTGCTCGACTTCTTCGACCGCCTCAAGTCGGTCAGTCGCGGTTATGCCTCGCTCGATTACGCGTTCGACCGGTTTCAGGCAGCCAAGCTGGTCCGCCTGGATATCCTCATCAACAACGAGAAGGTCGATGCTCTGGCGCTCATCGTTCATCGCGACAATGCCGCATACCGTGGCCGGCAGCTGGTGGAGAAAATGCGTGACCTTATTCCCCGGCAGATGTTCGATGTCGCTATCCAGGCGGCGATTGGCGGGCAGATCATCGCCCGTTCGACGGTGAAGGCGCTGCGCAAGAACGTTCTGGCCAAGTGTTACGGCGGTGATGCCAGTCGAAAGAAAAAGCTTCTGGAAAAGCAGAAGGCCGGCAAAAAGCGCATGAAGCAGGTAGGCAGCGTGGAAATCCCTCAGGAAGCTTTCCTGGCGGTGCTCAAGGTCGATAATTAGGACGGCGTAGATAGATGCATATCAACTTTCCCCTGATCCTGGTTATCGCCGTTGCGGTCGCCGGCCTGCTTGCCTTGCTGGATTTCGTCTGGCTGGCGCCACGCCGCCGCCGTGTCATTGCGGCCTATCAGGCGCAGGTTGATACGCCTGATCCGCAGACTCTCGAACGGCTCGACAAGGAGCCGTTACTGGTCGAGTACGGGAAGTCGTTCTTTCCAGTGCTGGCCGTGGTTCTCATCCTGCGCTCTTTTCTGGTCGAGCCGTTCCAGATTCCCTCCGGCTCGATGAAACCGACCCTGGAAGTCGGCGATTTTATCCTGGTAAACAAGTTCGCGTATGGCATCCGGCTGCCGGTAGTCGACACCAAGGTCTTCAATGTCGGCGATCCGCAGCGTGGCGACGTCATGGTTTTCCGCTATCCGAACGAGCCGCGGATCAATTACATCAAGCGGGTCATTGGCCTGCCGGGCGATCACATCCGATACGCGGACAAACAGTTGTACGTCAACGGCGAGCCAGTCCCGCGTGACCTGCTGCGTACCGAACCCGATGACGAAGTACCACCGGGTCATCCGCTGCAGGCGCTGGCCAAGGTCGACATCTACGAAGAGTATCTGGAGGATACTGCGCACCTGATTCGCCACAAGCGCCTGTCGCAGCCAGCCAGACCGCAAGAGTGGCGGGTCCCCGCGGGGCATTACTTCATGGTCGGCGACAATCGTGACAATTCCAACGACAGCCGTTACTGGCAGTCGGACCAGATGCCGCGGGAGTTGTGGGGAATGGTTCCGGACACTTATATTGTCGGCAAGGCCTTCGCCGTCTGGATGCACTGGCCCGAACCCAAGCTGAGCAACCTGCCGAGTTTTTCGAGTATCTCCCTGATTCACTGAAGGGATGGGTGGCAGCAGGAAACAAGATCAACAATGGATGTCACGAGGTACTCATGCGCTACTCCCAGAAGGGCATGTCTTTCTTCGGCTGGTTAGCCGTCATTACGCTGATTGTGTTCGCACTGGTTGTGGCGATGAAAGTCATTCCGATCTACATGGATCATTTCGCGTTGCGCAAGATCGTCCTGGCGCCGAATGAAGATCCGACTGTGAAGATCAACTCGCTGCGCGATTACCAGTCATTCATCAGCAAGGGCATGAACATCAACGGCATCCGTGACATCAAGGCGGATGAAGCGGTAAAGCTCACCTCGAGTGGTACCGATACCTATACAGCGGCAATCCAGTACGAAATACGTACGCCTTTGCTCAAGACCGTGGATCTGCTGATCCATTTCGATGAAACCCATATCGTCAGACCCATCAAGTGAGTAACAAGCTAGACCGACTGGAACGCA
>CAYZFU010000323.1:0-3035 GCA_964477725.1 uncultured Halopseudomonas sp. | reverse complement strand
CCGTTCCGCCAGGCCGAGTTCCAGATTCTGTACGGCACGGGCATCTACCATAACGCCGAGATCATCGATCTGGGCGTGCAGATCGGGTTGGTCGAAAAGGCCGGTGCCTGGTACAGCTACAAGGGCAGCAAGATCGGACAAGGCAAGGCTAACGCGGCCAAGTTTCTGGAAGAAAACGCTGCCATCGCCGAGGAAATCGAAAAGGCGATTCGCGAACAGCTGCTGCCCAAGCCGAGCAAGCCCGGTGCATCGGTAATTGAAGACAGCGCCGAACTCGACGCCTGACCCTGAAACCGGAGCGACCGCGAACTGCGATCGCTCCGGGCTGTCTGCGGTTATTACTTAGCCTATCCCCGCTTCGGCAGACCCCATGTTCCGTCGAACCACCCTCGAGACACCTCAGGCTATTCGCCGCTCGGCAATGGATCTGCTTGCGCGCCGCGAACACAGCCGAACCGAACTGTTACGCAAGCTCCGTCAGCGCGGCGCTCCGACCAGTCTTGCCGATATCGAACTGGATAAGCTCGAGGAGGATGGGTTGCTCAGCGACGAGCGTTTCTGCGAAGCCTATGTCCATTCGCGCAGCCAGAGGGGCTACGGACCTGTCCGCCTGAGAGAGGAGCTGCGTCAGCGTGGCGTCAGCGACCGCTTGATCGAATCCATCCTCAACGACGCGGCGTACGACTGGGCAGCCTTGGCCCGTCAGGCTTTCGACAAGCGTTTTCCGGAAGGCAGGGCCAGCGACATGACGGAACGGTCAAAGCAGCTGCGTTTCATGCAATACCGTGGGTTTGCTGGTTTTCAGGACGATTGACTAGGTCGATCAGACCACGCAAGCGGCCATGGTCGCGGCCGTTGAAAACGAAGCTCAGCCTGACCAGGTGCGCCAGTTCCGGCTCGTCGGCTTCGGCCAGGTCCGATGAGGTCTGGTCGAAGCCAGGCGTTTTGCAAATTCTCGCAAATTCGTCGCAGATCTGCTCAAGCGCGGCGTCCGTCAAAGCCCGGTGCAGCCGAATCACGTATTTGCCATCTATCCAGCGGGCCGAATGATAGTTGCTGTAGAAGTCCAGAATGTGATTCATCGCCTCGCTCGGAGAGGTGGCGAGCGTCATCAGGTTCAGGTCGGTGTCGAGGACGTAGCCGTTGTGGCACAGTTGCTCGCGGAAAAACTCCAGGAGGCTGGCCCAATATCGCCCTCCGGGTACATCCAGCAACACGACAGGAACGAGCGGGCTTTTGCCGGTCTGTATCAGCGTCAGCACTTCCAGCGTTTCGTCCAGGGTGCCGAACCCGCCGGGGCACAGGACCAGCGCCTCGGCTTCCTTGACGAAGAACAGTTTGCGCAGAAAGAAGAACTTGAACGACAGGTCATGCTCGGTTCCATTGACTATGTCGTTCGACCGCTGCTCGAACGGCAATGTGATGTTGAAACCGAGACTATTGTCCAGACCCGCGCCCTCATGGGCGGCGGCCATGATCCCGGCGCCAGCGCCAGTAATGGTCATGAAATCGTTCTGCGCGAGCAGCCGTCCCATGTCCTTGGCGAGCAGGTAAAGCTCATGGCTCACCGGTGTACGCGCCGACCCGAATACGGTAACTTTCCGGCGACGCTTGAACAGTTCCAGCCGTCCGAAAGCAGCTTCCAGCTCTCGAATTGTCTGGAGCATGATCTTGGCGTCCCAGCGATTGCGTTCCGCCTGGGCCATGCGCACGATTGTCAGGACCATCTCACGATACAGTTCGGTCAATTCCTGACTGCCGTGGCTGATGCGTATCAGCTCCTCGACCTTGTCGTGAATGCCCGGCGATCCGGTACTCCAGTGGCGGTTCAGGTAATCGACATCGCCCAGATCATCTGACATCGGTGGCTCCTCTTGTTCGCTGCATAGCTAAAAGGCGATCTGCTCGCCTTGCTCGGGTATGTTTGCGTTCCATCCAAGCCGCCTGTGCACGGCTTCGGCCAGGGCCTGGCTCTTGGTCAGCTCGCCATGCACCAGGTAAAGCTCTGGGCGGCACTCGAAATGGCTCAGCCAATCAATCAGCTGGCCTTGGCCGGCATGGGCCGAAAAGCCGCCCAGGGTATGGATCTTTGCTCTGACCACAAAGCTCTGGTGTAGGATCTTGAGCCGCCGTTCCCCTTCGACCAGACGGCGCCCTGGCGTGCCGGCGGCCTGGAAGCCGGGCATGACCACATGACAGTTGTCGCGCCAGATGTTGTGTTTGAAATGATGCATGATTCGACCTCCGGTACACATCCCGGCACCGGCGATGATGATTGCCCCGCTGCTGATGCGGTTGATCGCCATGGATTCTTCCGGGGTCGGAGTGCATCTGAGGATTGGCAGCCAGGTGGTCAGCTTGCCGTTACCGTTTTGACTGATCAGCGTGCGGTCTTCTTCGCTGAAGCGGTGGTGGTAACGATCGTATATTTCCGTTGCGGCAATCGCCATCGGGCTGTCGAGGAAAACCGCATGCTGCTTAAGCGTCCCGGCCTGATAGAACTTGCCCAGGTGGTACAGCAGATCCTGTGTTCTACCGACCGCAAAGGAAGGGATAAGCACGTTGCCACCCTGTTCCCAGGCCAGGTCGAGAATGGTTTGTAGTTCGTCCAGCGTCTCCTGCTGATTGCGATGATCGCGATCGCCATAGGTGGACTCGAGGAGCACCAGATCTGCGCCGGTTACGTGCTCTGGATCACGCAGCAGGGGCGAATTCAGCGCGCCCAGATCACCGGAGAAAACCAGCCTGCGCACCGGGTCTGCCTGTTCGTGCACAGCTAGCTCGACGATAGCCGAACCGAGAATGTGGCCCGCTTCGCGGAAAGTGACCTCAAAGCCTTTGGCGACCATGGTCGGTCTGTTGTAATCAAGCGGCTGACATAGCTCCAGCGCTGCCATCGTATCGGCCAGGGTATACAGAGGTTTGATTAGCGGCCGCCCGGAGCGCTGCCGCCAACGGTTTTCCCACTCGGCGTCGCGCTCTTGCAGGTTCGCCGAGTCCTTGAGCATCAGCTGCAGCAGCTCGGCACTGTCGGG
>CAYZFU010000322.1:0-3043 GCA_964477725.1 uncultured Halopseudomonas sp. | reverse complement strand
TCGGCAGGTTGTTTCGGATCGTTGGACATGTGGCCTCCTGGAATGAACAGGGTGTGCACAGTTTCGATTCGGCTCTGCGGCGCAAGTTCGATACCTTCCAGCGATCCGGTGCATAACCTGTTGTTCGCATTCCTCTGGTACCGTCTACACGACGCCTGATCGGCATAACGAACCAACCGGCCTGCCTCCGGTCGGTTCTTGCAAAAGCGCCCGTACAGCCTCAAGGTACGTACATGAGCCTGGTCAAACGCATTTACCGAAAACTCAACCCTACCCGGGCCGAAAACCTGGAGCCAGCCTTTCGCCACAGCGAAGAGCACCTGCCAACCCTGTGGCTGATTGGCAAGACCGGCGCCGGCAAGTCAACGTTGATTCGCGCACTCACCGGACTGAGCGAGATCGAAGTCGGCCGCGGTTTCCGGCCGTGTACACAAACGGCAACCCGGTACGACTTTCCACAGCAAACGCCGGTTCTGCGGTTTCTTGACACGCGAGGGCTGTCGGAAGCCGCGTACGATCCCACCGATGATATGCGAGCCTGTGAGCGCCACAGCCACGCCCTGGTAATCGTGATGCGTGCTGACGATCCCGAGCAATCCGAGCTGCTCGACGCACTCAAGCGCATCAAACGCTCCGGGAAGGTTCGCAATGCGCTGTTGGTCCACACCGCCATCGATACGCTGGACTCGAAGCAGGAAAGCGATAAATGCGTGCTGCACAATCAACAGGCAGTTGAAACCGTGTGGGGGCCTATCGCCAGCGCACCGGTCGACCTGATCGGCCGGGACGGCCTACCAGTCGGCATGGCCCACCTGGTCGATGAGCTGAGCAGCTTTCTGCCGATCGTCGCCGAGCTGTTCGAGCGAAGAGGAAAGAACACGGCGGAGGAAAAGAACTTTCGCAAATTCAAGACCGAGATCATGTGGTACGCCGGCGCCGCCGGTGCGACCGACGCGGTACCCGTGGTCGGCCTGGTTGCGGTGCCGGCGATTCAGACCAAGATGCTGCACAGCCTGGCCAATCACTACGGTTTGCCCTGGAACCGGCGTTTGCTCGCCGAGTTGCTCGGTGCCATGGGGGCCGGCTTCGGCGTGCATTACGCGTCCCGGCTCGGTCTGCGGCAGCTGGTCAAGCTGATTCCGGTTTATGGGCAGACGGTAGGCGCCGCATCAGCAGCAGTGACCAGCTATTGCGTCACTTACGCGCTCGGCCGAGTCGGCTGCATCTATTTTTTTAACAAGATCAGCGGCAAACCGACCTCCCCCGAAGAACTACAGGACATCTATCGCAAAGCTTTCGAACACATCCTTCCGGTCGCCAGACATGACGCTGAAAACAACCGTTAGGGGCTTCAGGACTGCCGCGCAGTTCTCCGACAGGATCACGCCTTTCGTGCTCATTGCGGTGGTACTGCCCATCGTCGTCCTTGCGTTATTCGGCGTTTATGCGATTGTCCGGCATAACTACATCCTCACCTTCGTCGGGCTGCTCGGCCTGTGCACGCTGATCGTAGTCTTGCCGTTTTTCTTCGTTCGCAAGCGCAAGCTCAAGCGCGCGCCACCAGTGGAGCCCGAACTGATCGAGGAGATGGAAACGCCGGACTACTGGACGCCGCTGGATCGCCAGGTGCAACAAGCGATGCTTCCTGAAGTCAGCGCACTTATTCAGCACCGACACACCTGGCGTGCCATGCCGGACGACGCCATGCTATTGGCACGCGGCGTAGCGGCCTATTATGGAAAGGGCAGACGCCACGCCGAGTGGGCCTTCTCCCCCATCGCCCTGCTCGCCATCGCCGAGAAACTATCGCAGCGCTATCGGCGCACGCTCAAGGAGCATGTGCCGGGCATCGACCACCTGAAAATATCCCATGTGCTCTGGCTGGATGAAAAGGCCGATCAATTCGCACCGGCCGTGAAGGTGTTCAACATATACCGCAAAGTTCGCATGCTCACGCCTGAAGGCATGCTGGCCGAGCTCGGTAGCCAGGCGATTGGCCAGTCCTTCGAAGGATTGAGCGACGAGATGCAGGAGCGGCTCAAGCGATTGCTGCTGCTGGAAGTGCTACGCGCCGCGATCGACCTCTACGGCGGCCACTTCCGCTTTGATGAAGACGAGCTGTCGTTTACCGCCGCAACCTTGAAGGACGACGAACGCCAGGCACAGAAGCCCGAGCCTATCCGCATCTGTCTGATCGGCCAGACCGGTGCAGGCAAATCGTCGGTGATCAATGCACTGACCGAGGGCTGGCAGGCCGAAACCAGCGCTTTGCCATCGACCGACCGCGGACTGGTTTACGAATGCAAGGTCGACGGCATCCCGTTCCTGCGGCTGCTGGACCTGCCCGGCCTGAACGGCGATCCGAAGCTGGAGAAGATCCTGTTCGAGGAGATGGTGCAGTCGGACATGGTGCTCTGGGTACTGCGCGCCAACCAGCCCGCGCGCAAGCTCGATCAGGAATTCGGAAAACGCTTCGAGGAGTGGCGACAGAAGCATGTTCACGTCCAGGCCCCGCCTACCATCGGTCTGCTGAATCAGGTTGACCGCCTCGGTACGCACAATGACTGGGATCCACCCTACGATCTGGATAGCACCGACCCGAAAGCCGAGCTGATTCGAGAAGCGCTGGACTTCAACCGCGAGGTGCTGCACCTGGATGAGATTCTGCCCGTGTGCGTCTCCCCGGACCGCGAGCAGTACAACGTTGATGCATTGCGTAACCTTCTGAACGAGCGCTACAACAAGGCATTGAACGTACAGCTGAATCGCCGCCGACGCGAAGCCGGCGGGTTTTCTGCATCAAAGGAATTCAAACGGGTGAGGCAGGCAGCCAAGGGCCTGTTTGGCCTGGTCACACGGCGCTAGGCGGCACTCGGTTAAAAACGGATAAAACCCTTCGCGCCCAGGTGCGCTCCCACAACCCCCTTCATACACACCTCGGCGTGGGCGCGGGGGGGGGCGCCGAGGCATGACCGCGAAGAACAATGCACTGTAGTGGTCAACTGATTCCGGACAGTGGATTAAGATTTTCTTCGGTCCTGGC
>CAYZFU010000321.1:2138-3055 GCA_964477725.1 uncultured Halopseudomonas sp. | reverse complement strand
TCAGGGTGCCGCTGGCCAATGCTTCGCTCACGGACTGCGTGTTTGAAGTCGAGCGGCCAACCACGGCTGGAGAAGTAAACAAGTTGTTCCAGGCTGCAGCGAACGGGCCGTTAGCCGGCATTCTCGGTTATGAGGAGCGTCCGCTCGTGTCGATCGACTACCGTACTGACCCGCGCTCCTCGATTGTCGATGCATTGTCGACGATGGTGGTCAACGGTACGCAGGTGAAAATATACGCCTGGTACGACAACGAGTGGGGCTACGCGAACCGGACTGTTGAGCTGGCCAAGCTGGTCGGATCGAACAGCTGAGCGGAGCGATACGATGAAAGCATTAGCAGCGCTGCCGCTGGATGTTCGTCAGTATTTGCTGGTAACCGGCAATTACTGGGCGTTCACGCTCACCGACGGTGCGCTGCGCATGTTGGTTGTGTTGCATTTTCATGCGCTCGGTTATACGCCGCTGGAAATTGCAGCGCTTTTCCTGTTCTACGAGATCTTTGGGGTAATCACCAACCTAGTTGGCGGCTATCTCGGGGCACGTCTGGGTCTGAACCGCACGATGAACATCGGCCTAGCACTTCAGGTTATCGCCTTGCTGGTTCTCACCGTGCCCACCGCCTGGTTGACCGTTCCGCTGGTGATGGGCGCCCAGGCGATATCCGGCATCGCCAAGGACCTGAACAAGATGTCGGCGAAGAGCTCTATCAAGCTGCTCGTGCCGGACACCGAACAAGGGACCTTGTACAAGTGGGTCGCGATTCTGACCGGCTCAAAGAATGCATTGAAGGGCGTGGGCTTCTTCCTGGGCGGCCGCGTTGCGGCTGGCCGGGGTGAGCCCGTCCTCCTCGTTGAGGAAGACCATGACGGTGCGCGGCATGTAGCCCCGCTGCCAGGGGCCGCCATCGGGGTGGTAGG
>CAYZFU010000321.1:0-2128 GCA_964477725.1 uncultured Halopseudomonas sp. | reverse complement strand
GGTCGGCTTCAAAGGCGCGATGCTTGTGATGGCCGCTGTTCTCGGTGCGGTTTGGATGAGCAGCGTGATCTTCTTGAAGAAGGATCTCGGGAAGGCGAAGGCGAAGCCAAAATTCCGCGATGTACTGTCCAAGAGCCGCGCGATCAATATCTTGTCTGCGGCGCGGATGTTCTTATTCTGCGCGCGCGATGTCTGGTTCGTGATCGCGCTGCCGGTCTATCTCAGCGCCGTATTTGGATGGGATTTCTGGTTGGTGGGCGGCTTCATGGCCAGCTGGGTAATCGGATACGGTATCGTGCAGTCGATTGCCCCCTCGATCACGCGGACTCGCAGCGGCCAGGCTCCGGATGGCCGGGCGGCGTTGATCTGGGCGCTGCTTCTGGCTGGGTTGCCTGCCGGTATCGCGTTGGGCCTTGAGTTCGGCTACCCCCCGCAAATCGTACTCATCGGCGGCTTATGGGTTTTCGGCGCACTGTTTGCGATTAATTCATCGCTGCACAGTTACCTGATCGTCAGCTACGCAAAGGATGATGGCGTATCGCTGGATGTAGGCTTCTATTACATGTCGAATGCGATGGGCCGGTTAATCGGTACCCTGCTATCTGGCTGGGTATATCAGGCTTACGGCCTGGAAGCATGTCTCTGGATATCAAGTCTCTTCGTAACGATAGCGGCGATGATATCGATTGCATTGCCGAGACACACGCAAGCTTAGCGTAGCGCCGGCCAGCGCGAATAACCCAACGACGATCGGAGCTACTCCTTACGGTCCGCGTCGCATAAGGCTTGATGCGAGACGCGATTTGCGTCAACCGTGTCAGCGTCGGGCCGCGCCATCGCTCCGACCTGCTGGGTGGCGATGGCACCTGGCGTCCGGCCATCCAAGGTGGGCACGTTTTCCAGCTTACGAATGAGGCCATCCAGCTTTTTCAGATCTCCTTTGACGATTTCCTGCTCGTCGGCGGTCAATGGCACGGTTTCCAGAAGGCGTCTAACAGACTGCTTGCTCTCCAACGCTTGAGCCTTGGCGCTGACCTTCGGCAAATTGAAGTCGCAGCCCGCGCAGGCCATGCGATGTGGGCAGCTGCTCCAGAAGGGATTCGAACAATACGAGTCGCCCAGGTCATAGAAAGTGTAGGGCTCGTCTGAATGGCGTGCGATTACGTCATGGTCGATCAAGACGGAAACCATGTGCGCCATTTGATCGGCTTTAACGAAGGATGCCGCCAGCTTGGTTGGCCGAATTCGGATGTAGTGCAAAGTCGAAGTTGGCGAGCTGTGGCCCGACCACTGCATCAGCTCGATCAACGACATGCCTTGAGGAACGCTGGCAAGCGCCGTCACTGCGGAGGCACGCCCTCTGTGGCTGGTGATTCGACCGCGACTGTCCTCTAGCGGCACACCTGCCTTGGCGCATAGCATTGGAATGATGGTGCCGTTGATGGCTCCGGAGCCTATGCGCTTGCCGCGAAACTGGAATAGGTAGCAGACTTTCTCCCCGGTTCGCTCATCGAGCAATGCGGCCTGATTGGTAGGTCGATTCGCCAGCCAGGCGTCGATGCGCTCCTTCACGGCCACTGCTACCGGTTTGACGAACGCTTTGAATGTCTTGCTGGCAGGAATGTCGAGATAGCATAAGGTCCCTGCTGGAACGACGGTTCCATCCTCGTGCACCACATCACTGGTTTGAGGATGCGCGCACCCTTTGTCCAGCCGCATGATTTCATTGCTGCGCAAGCCCGCGTGAGTCCATACCACAGCAATGGCTTGTACCATCGATAGGGGATAGTGAATCTCTGAAAGTAAATCTTTACGTTCGAGATTTAGGCTCGCCCAAATCAGTTTGAGCCAAGTCGAGTCGTCAATAACGCGGGGGTTGACGCCCGAGTTAAACGCCACGGATCGCGGCGTGGCCAAGTGATGACGCGGACTAAACTTCAGACGCCCCCAGCCCCAGAGTTCGAAATCTGTAAAAAAGCGTCGCAAGGCATGCAGAAAGCCACGCTTGGAGTTGGCAGCGATAGGCTGGCCAAGTCCTTTAAGCTGCGTTCCCTTGGCCGACTCCAAAGCCCACTGTCGACTTCCCTTGATCAGGTCCATGCATAACTAGAGGTTTCCGGGCAGTGTG
>CAYZFU010000320.1:0-3099 GCA_964477725.1 uncultured Halopseudomonas sp. | reverse complement strand
AGAAAATGATCAGGATGAAAACGCCCAGAGACATGCCGAACGTCGCATTAGGATCGGCCGTCGGAACGATCTTGAAGTAGCCCAGGCCCAGAGCATGGGCCAAGCCGGGGATGTAATCGACGGGGATCCACTTCAGCGAGTTCATCAGGAAGATCCAGACGAAGATCGTCAACGCTAGAGGGGCGATCAGCGGATTACGTCCATGGAAGGTGTCGCGCACGGTGCCCTGGATGAATTCCACTACCATTTCGACCAGATTCTGTGCGCCGCGAGGCGTGTCGACAGTGGCGCGGCTGGCTACCATGCGGAAAAGCCCCAGGAACACCAGACCCATCAGAATGGAAAAGCCCATGGTATCCAGATGGATAGCCATGAAGCCCATGTCGGTGGCTTCGGCGCCGCTCTTGGCGATGGTCCATGTGGCTTCGTCAACGACGTTGCCGTCGGCGCGCACATAGCCGGCCGGGAGTTTGCCGAAAGTCAGGTTCTGCAAGTGATGCTGAATATATTCAGCCGATGAAGTTGCCATATCTGCCTCAACCTAATGCTTTGGAAAGCCTCTGACGATCAGCAGTGAACTAGCGCCTGTGGCGACTGCCGCGAAGTAACCAGCGAACATCGCCAGCATCTCCAGCGGTTTCACTCCAATCAACACCAGCACGAACAGTGCGGCGGTCAATATCAGTTTGCCTGCCTCGCCGGAATACAATTCCCGGACGATGGCTCGGGCCGACCGGGCTCCGCTATAGCGGTACACCCGATAGGCAAAATAGGCGTTGGGGATGACGGCAACTAGCCCGCCCAACAAACCGGAATATCCGGCAACGCGACCCTGGACTACCCACAGGATCAGTGCAACCAGCACGGTCACACCTGTTTGCACCAACAGAACAGGAAATGCGGGACGCTTGTGGAAGGGGGTGGTATTGGGCGTTCTTGCGTCCATTTATCCCGCCTCGCCAGGTCTGCGCCGGGCCGTATGTTCGGTCCGTTGGCTGCAACACACTGGTGCAAATGCCCAGTTCAAACAGCGCGAGGGAGTATAGGTTGAATGCTTCACAGGTTCAACAGCGCCGGGGGAAAAGCTGTTTAATTCCAACCAGACCGACACTTTTGTCTGCCGTTTTGCGACAACTTGCCACATCCAAAACCGCTACTTGATGTGCATCAGCACACCGTCCAGTTCATCCAGCGAACTGTAGCTGATCACCAGTTTCCCCTTGCCCTTGGCGCCGTGCTGAATCTTCACGTCGGCCCCGATACGCTCGGCCAGATCCTGCTGTAGCCGCTCTATGTCGGGATTGGCGCGCATCGACGCCGGATCTCGCCGTGGATTCAACCATTGCCGGACCAGCGCTTCGGTTTGCCGGACCGTTAGTCCTTTCGCAACGACCTGCCGAGCAGCAGCGGTCTGCTGCTCCGCAGGCAGTCCAAGCAGTGCGCGAGCGTGACCCATTTCCAGGTCACCGCGCTCCAGTAACAATTTGACATCATCCGGAAGCGACATCAGCCGCAACAGATTGGTAATGGTTACCCGCGACTTGCCTACCGCGTTGGCCACTTCCTGCTGCGTCAGTTCGAATTCGTGCTGCAGGCGCTGCAAGGCGATCGCTTCTTCGATCGGATTAAGGTCTTCACGCTGAATGTTCTCGATCAGCGCCATGGCAATGGCCGCTTCGTCGGGTACGTCGCGAACGACCGCCGGGATCATGTCGAGCCCCGCCAGTTGCGAGGCGCGCCACCGCCGCTCGCCGGCAATGATCTCGTAGCGATCACCAGCCACCGGACGTACCACGATAGGCTGCATCACCCCCTGGACACGGATGGAGGCCGCCAACTCTTCCAGAGCCTGGGGATCCATGTCACGGCGAGGCTGATATTTGCCGCGTTGGATCAGGTCGATCGGCAGATCCTTGAGTTGACGATCGGTCTGCTCGGCCTGGGACTCCCCCGCCTGCTGACCGAGCAGTGCATCCAGTCCCCTGCCCAAGCCGCGCTTCTTCACCGCCATGCCTGTGTCGTCCTTATGTCCGGTTAATCGTTAATATCGGCGACGGCAGCGGCGCGGGCCGCCTGCTTGCTCCGCCGAACCAGCTCGCCCGCGAGTGCCAGATAGGCGACTGCTCCCCGAGACTGCTTGTCATAGGTCAGCGCGGGCATACCGAAACTTGGCGCCTCAGCCAGACGCACATTGCGCGGGATTACGGTCTTGTACAGCTGTTCGCCGAAATGGTTCGCCAACTGCTTGGAAACATCCCGGGTCAGACTGTTACGGGGGTCGTACATCGTGCGCAGCAAGCCTTCGATTTTCAGCGCAGGATTGAGCGCGGCGGCGATGCGCTGGATGGTGTTCACCAGGGCAGACAGTCCTTCCAGCGCGTAGTACTCGCACTGCATCGGAATCAGTACACCGTCGGCAGCAACCAGCCCATTGACGGTGAGCATGTTCAGCGACGGCGGACAGTCAATGAGAATGAAATCATACTGTGCGCGTACCGGCTCGAGGGCCTGGCGCAACCGCTGCTCCCGGGCGGGCAAGTCGAGCAGTTCGACTTCTGCGGCAGTCAGATCGCCGTTGGCCGGGAGCAGATCGTAACCGCCGTTTTCCGAGCGGCAGCGCGCCTGGTTGAGATCACAGCGTCCGGTCAGTAGCTCATATACCGAGTCGTCCAGCTCGGCCTTGTCGATGCCGCTGCCCATGGTCGCGTTACCCTGCGGGTCAAGATCGATCAACAGCACCTTGCGCCGGGTAGCAGCAAGCGAGGCAGCCAGGTTGATGCTGGTGGTGGTCTTGCCGACGCCGCCTTTCTGGTTGGCAATTGCCAATACCTTGCCCACTCTGATCTCCTATCCGTTATCGGCCGCAGTTACCCGACGCAGTATCAACAGATGTCGTGTGCCCTGGCAACCGGGGACCGACAATTGTGCGCTTTCTGCCACGCGGAAGTCGACTGGAAGTGCATGCAACTCTTCCTCTGGATACAAACCCTTCATTGCCAGCCAGTACGTCGCATCCGTACCCAGATGCCGGGTCAGCTGGGTGAAGTCTTCGAGTGAGCTGAAAGCTCGGGAAACGATCACATCGTATGGCTGTTCGGG
>CAYZFU010000319.1:0-3102 GCA_964477725.1 uncultured Halopseudomonas sp. | reverse complement strand
CACTCCAGACAGTTAGCGAGGAAACCAGCATGAGCGATCAGATGAGCGAAGACGCCCTCCAGGCGCTGAAAATCGCGTTCACCTACATGCCCAAGGCCATCGAAGTGAACCGTTACGAACACGGCGATGAGTATGAACGCATTCTGTCGGATATCCAGGCAGTACGAGAGATGCTGCTTCTGAACGGGGTAGACCCGGAAGAAGTGCAGGGCGAGTTGCGTCCCGACTCGACTCCGAATTCGACATACTGACAGAGGCCGGGAAGTACAGAGGACCACGCATACAACGGGCGAGCCGACCACAGAAGACGGCCGCCATCCCAAGGAGTAAACAATGCGCGCGCACTACCTGCAGCATGCCCCGTTTGAAGGGCTCGGCAGTATCGAGGACTGGCTTCGTGAAACGGGGTATGGCATCACAGCAACCCAGCTCTATTCGAATGATCTGCTACCTTCGCTCCAAGAGGTGGACCTTCTGATCATCATGGGCGGTCCCATGAGCGTGAACGATGAAGCTCAATATCCATGGTTGGTGCGCGAGAAAGCGTTTATTCGAGACGTCATCGACGCGGGCATACCGGTTCTGGGCGTTTGCCTCGGGGCACAGCTGATCGCAAACGTCATGGGTAGCCGCGTCTTTCCCAATAGCGAGCGTGAGATAGGCTGGTTCCCGGTAGAGGGCGTGGAACAGAGTAATGCCGATGTGTTCCGGTTTCCCGAGCGAGCTGACGTACTTCATTGGCACGGAGACACCTTCGACATGCCTTACGGCGCGGTGCACCTGGCACGCAGCGAAGCCTGTAGCAATCAGGCCTTTCAGCTGGGGCGCGCAGTAATAGGGCTGCAGTTTCACCTGGAAGTTACTCCTCGTCTATTGGAGGGGTTCGTCGAGTCATCCGGCGATGACCTGCAACCTCGCCGCTACGTGCAGCCCGCAGAAGCGATTTTGGCTATCGAAACGGAACGGCTCGATAAAAGTCAGCGTCTGATGGTGGATATCCTCGACTACCTACACCAGAGGCGAAGTAATGCAGACTAGACGGCAGATGCTGGGCTTTCCGATCCTGCTATTGATGGCCGGGCTGATGATCGGTTGCGTACGCCTTCCAGCA
This sequence comes from uncultured Halopseudomonas sp., assembly GCA_964477725.1. Taxonomy (GTDB): domain Bacteria; phylum Pseudomonadota; class Gammaproteobacteria; order Pseudomonadales; family Pseudomonadaceae; genus Halopseudomonas. The sequence goes on along the minus strand of CAYZFU010000319.1, from coordinate 1,991 downwards.
GAGGTCGAGCCGGTCCAGAATTTCGAGCCGCAACGCTATCTCGGCACATGGTACGAAATAGCCCGCCTTGACCATTCTTTTGAGCGGGGGCTTACCAGCGTAACGGCCCAGTACAGCGAGCGCGACGATGGTGGCATTGCGGTTCTCAATCGCGGCTACGATCAGAAAGAAGGGGAGTGGAGCGAGGCCGAGGGCAAGGCTTACTTCGTCGAGTCGCGTGATGTGGGGCACCTGAAGGTTTCGTTTTTCGGGCCGTTCTACAGCGCCTACGGAATCTTCGAGCTGGACGACGCCTACCAATACGCCTGGGTCGCCGGCCACAACCGCGATTATCTGTGGCTGCTGGCTCGGTCGCCCCAGCCAGACCCGGCAATGGTCGAGCGCTTCGTCGAAAGGGCGAAAGAGCTGGGCTACGATACTGGCGAGCTGATATTCGTCGAACACGAAATGAGCGCTACACTTGAGCAGTGATGGCGGTCGCCACAGACCGTCGCAAATGGAATTCAGACCAAGGTCTAGGTTGTCTTGCTGTCGTCCGCGTCTGAAACTTGCTTATTACTAAAACTATAATCAGGAGTCTTGCATGAACGCGGTGATCCTGCTGCTTGTGGGTTTGGGAACCATGGCCCTGGGGTACTTCGTCTACTCCAAATTCATTGCCGAGAAGATTTATCGCCTCGACCCCGATTACCGTACGCCTGCGCACGAGTTCGAAGATGGTGTGGACTTCGTTCCAACCAACAAATTCGTGCTTTGGGGGCACCATTTCACGTCCGTCGCTGGCGCCGCTCCGATCGTCGGACCGGCCATCGCAGTGATCTGGGGTTGGGCTCCGGCATTCCTCTGGGTGGTGCTGGGTACCGTGTTCTTTGCCGGGGTGCATGATGCCGGCGCTATCTGGGCCAGCGTGCGCAACAAGGCCCGATCGGTTGGCTCGCTCACGGGCGACGTGGTCGGCAAGCGGGCGCGCAGCATCTTCATGATCGTCATCTTTCTCGTGCTCCTGATGGTGAACGCGGTCTTTGCCGTGGTCATCGCCCGTTTGATGATGAACTTCCCGACGGCAGTCCTGCCGGTCTGGGGCGCTATCATCGTTGCCCTGATCATCGGTCAGCTGATCTACCGGCGCATTGTTGGTCTTGGCGTGGTATCGGTGCTCGGCGTTGTCGCGCTTTACGCGTTGATCTGGGCCGGTCCGTCGGTCCCGCTGCAGATGCCCGCGGAAGTTGCCGGCATGTCGGGTAACGCAGTCTGGATTCTGCTGCTGTTCGCCTACGCGGCAATCGCTTCGATCCTGCCGGTCTGGGTGCTTCTGCAGCCGCGTGACTACATCAACGGCCTGCAGTTGTTCGTCGGCCTGATCATTCTTTACGGCGCCATCTGTCTGCTCAATCCGACCATGGTCGCCCCGATGTTCAACGACAACGTGCCGGCCGGGACGCCGTCGATCATTCCGCTACTCTTCGTAACCATCGCCTGCGGCGCGATTTCCGGTTTCCATGGCCTGGTGTCCTCGGGGACGACCTCCAAACAGCTCAACCGTGAGACCGATGCGCGTTTCGTCGGCTATTTCGGCGCGATCGGTGAGGGCGGTCTGGCCCTGGCAGCGATCCTCGTGGCCACGGCGGGCTTTGCCAGCCTGGCTGACTGGGAGGCGATGTACAGTGCGTTCGGTCAGGGCGGCGTGACTGCTTTTGTGGAGGGCGGTGCTTACATAATCCATCACGGCCTCGGATTGCCCGAAGTGACCGCGGCAACGCTGTTGACGGTGATGGCCGCGCTGTTCGCCGGTACCACCATGGATACAGGTCTGCGCCTGCAGCGCTACATTTTCCAGGAGTGGGGCGAAATTTATAATCTTGAGTGGATGAAAAAGCCGCTCCCGGCCACCCTGCTTGCGGTCGGTTCGTGTGTCCTGCTGGCGTTCGGTGCTGGCGGGGCGGACGGCTCCGGTGGGATGATCATCTGGCCGCTGTTCGGTACGACCAATC
>CAYZFU010000318.1:0-3111 GCA_964477725.1 uncultured Halopseudomonas sp. | reverse complement strand
TGGACAAGCTTCGCGTTGTCCACCCTACGGTAACCCCGATATGTAGGGCGGATAACCGCGTAGCGTTATCCACCGCAAACGCTAGGCGTGGACCGCTTCGCTCTGGTGATTCTCGCCAAACACCAGATAAACCGCAGGCAACACGAACAAGGTGAAGAGCGTGCCGATGGTCAGGCCTGCAGCAATCACCACCCCTATATCGAACCGGCTCACCGCGCCAGCTCCTTGCGCCAGTAACAACGGAATCATTGCAAATACCATGGCTGCGGTGGTCATGAGTACCGGACGCAAGCGAATCGCCGCGGAGGCCTCCACTGCCTCACGCTGCGACATTCCCTGGCGCTGCAGCTGATTGGCAAACTCCACGATCAGGATGCCGTGCTTGCTGATCAAGCCAATCAATGTCACCAGACCCACCTGGGTATAGATATTCATCGTCGATACGCCCAGGAACAGCGGTATCAACGCGCCGCATATGGACAACGGCACCGTCACCAGGATCACCAGAGGATCGCGAAAGCTCTCGAACTGGGCTGCCAGGACCAGATAGATCAGTGCCAGAGCGAGGCCGAAGGTGACATATAGAGCGGCCCCTTCCTGCTTGTACTGACGCGCCGCACCGGCATAGTCGAAGCTGAAACCCTGCGGCATTTCGGCAACGGCGATCTCTTCCAGCGTTTGCAGAGCTTCGCCCATGCTGACCAGCGGCACGCCTTGAATCCGCGCAGCATTAAGCTGCTGGAACTGGTTCAGCTGGGTCGGTCTGGCACGCTCATCGATCTCGATGAGCGTGCCCAGTGGCACCATATCGCCGGCGTTGTTGCGCACGTAATAGTGATTCAGCCAGCCACTGTTATCGCGATAGGCGCGCTCGACCTGGGCAATCACCTTGTAGCTGCGCCCGCTGATGGTGAAGCGGTTGATCTCGCCTTCCCCCAGCAGCGTCGACAGTGTGCTACCAATGTCCGCCATCGATACGCCCATCTGCGCCGCCTTCTCACGCGAAATGTGCACGGAGATCTCTGGCTTGTCGAAGGCCAGGTCGATGGTCAGAAACGCGAACTTGCCGCTTTCCTGAGCACGCGCCTTGACCTGTTCGGTGACCTGCAGCAGCGATTCGTAATCTCCCGGCGTGGTGATCACGAACTGCACCGGCAGACCGCCGCCGGTACCGGGCAGAGAGGGCAGGTTGAAGCCGAATATCTGCAAACCTGAAACCGTATTCAGCGCCGCCTGAATCTCCGGCAACAGCTCCATCTGGGTTTTCTCACGCTGCTCCCATGGCTTGAGCAGGAAGCCACCGATGCCGCTCTGTACGCCATCCGAGCCGTTGATCTGAAAGTGCGACTCGTATTCGTCGAACCGCTTCAAGACCTGAGTGACTTCGGCGGTATAGTGCGTCAGATAGTCCAGGTTGGCCGTCTTGGGAGCGTTGGACATCATGAAAATGATGCTCTGGTCTTCCTCCGGTGCCAGTTCGCTGCGGGTGAACATGAGCAGTAGGGGAATCAGAAGCAGCACCAGGGCGCCAAAAGTCAGCGTCACGGCCTTGGTATCCAGGCTGCTTGACAGCATCCCGCGATAACGGGTCTGCAGGCGTTCGAAGATGACGTCCAGCTTGTGAGCGAAGCCTGACGGGTTGGATTCGTGCTTGAGCAGCTTCGAGCACATCATCGGCGATAGCGTCAGCGCAACGATCCCTGAAATGACCACCGAGCCGGCCAGAGTGAAGGCAAACTCCCGGAACAGTGCGCCAGTCAGACCTTCAAGGAAGCCGATCGGGGCGTAAACGGCAGCAAGGGTGACAGTCATCGCCACGACCGGCATGGCGATTTCCCGCGCTCCGGCAATCGACGCGTCAAAAGGCGTCTGGCCTTCCTCGATGTGTCGGTGAATGTTTTCCACCACCACGATGGCGTCATCCACTACCAGCCCGATCGCCAATACCAGGGCGAGGAGGGTAAGGAGGTTGATGGAATAGCCCATCAGCTGCATGAAGAACAGCACACCGATCATCGACAACGGAATGGTCACGACAGGAATGATCACCGAGCGCATCGAGCCCAGAAACAGGAACACTACAATGATGACGATGATTACCGCCTCACCCAGCGTCTTGATCACTTCGTCGATCGACTCCTCGATGAACTGCGTCGCATCATAGGCAATCGAGCCCTGGAGTTCGGGCGGCAGCTGCGCTTCGATCTCCGGCATTTCGGCGCGTACTTCCTTGATAACGTCGAGCGGGTTGGCCAGCGGTGTGCCCTGGATGCCGATATACACCGAAGGAATGCCGTCGAAGAAGCTGATCGAGTCATAGCTTTCAGCTCCGAGCTCGACCCGGGCAACATCGCGAACCAGCACCCGGGTGTCACCATCTATCCGCACCGGAATGGCAGCGAAGGCCTCCGGGTCTTCCAGGTCGGTGAAGGCGTTGACGCTGGTGACCACGTACTCGCCCTTGGTCTCGCCAGCTGCTGACAAGTAGTTGTACGCGCGGATGGCCTGGTTCACGTCATCCGCTGTCACGCCGTAGGCGCCCATGCGCACAGGGTCCAGCCACAGGCGCATGGCAAAGGTCTGCCGGCCGAGGATCTGCGCTTCGGCGATGCCGGGCAGAGTCGCCAGTCGTGGCTGAACGATGCGCGTCAGATAGTCGGTGATCTGCGGGTTGCTCATCGTTTCGCTGTAGAAGCTGATGTACATAAGCGCGGTTGAATCAGCGGCCTGACGGCTGATGACCGGCTCCTGCGCTTGCGGCGGCAGCTGGTTCCGCACCTCCGCGGTCTTCGACATGATGTCGGTGAACAGCCGGTCGGTGTCGGTTCCCAGTCGCGCATAAACCTGGATGACCGAGAAGTTCTGTCGGCTGACGGAGTTGATGTAGTCCACGCCCTCTGCGCTGGACAGGCTTTGCTGGATCGGCTGGGTAATGTAGCCCTGAATCACCTCGGCGTTGGCGCCGGGGTAGGCAGTGGTGACCGTAATCAAGGCGTTTTCCATCTGCGGATACTGGCGGATGGTGAGATTGCTGAAGGCCTGCAGGCCGAGCAGCACGATCAACAGGCTGACGACGGTGGCGAGCACCGGCCTGCGGATGAAAGGATCTGT
>CAYZFU010000317.1:0-3121 GCA_964477725.1 uncultured Halopseudomonas sp. | reverse complement strand
GAAGTTACGGACATTGCTCAGCGTGACCTGATCGCCCGCCACCTTTCCGGTGGTAATGTGCGCCAGATCGTCGGCCCATTGCCGTTGATGAAAGGGTTCGAGCCGCCCCCACCAGAGCATGAGCACGGCAAACATCAGTACATATGCGCCCGCCCCGGACCAGGGTCGCCCGCCCAAGGCAAGCCACAGTGCAGCGGCCGCCAGCATTACCCCGCATGCACCAATTGCGATACGAGCCGGGGTCGACCATGGCAATTGAAACCACAAGGCGAGCACTGTCCAGACGCTGGACAGCATGACAAGCAGAGTGAGAAGTGACAGCAGGATCATGCGTAGCATCAGCGGGCCCGGTCCAAACGTCTACCTTACTTCAACGAAGCGGAGAACGTATCGCACTCCCGCACATTTCCGCTTTCGAAGCCGCGACGGAACCAGTTCATGCGCTGTTCCGACGAACCATGAGTAAAGCTGTCCGGTACCAAGTCCTGCCCGGCGCGGCGCTGTAGACGGTCATCACCGATAGCCGATGCTGCGGTGAGCTCCCCATCCAGAAGGATTGGCCACGCCGGTCTTCGATGTTGCTGCTCTGCCGTCTGCCTCGCCATTCCACTGTGTCGCTCCCGCCCCGATTGATTGCATGGCACCGCCAATACGCGTATCTGCGCGTTAGGTGGTCAACCGCAGCAAAAATTCACCAGGCTGGATTAGCGCCGGCAGACATCACACCAGCTGCACCAGATTGCCTTGCCTATCGATTGCCAGAAACTGGCCGACGATGCCTGCCTGAATCTGCTCGGTCATCATGCGTAACGGCTGCTCGGTTTCATCACTATTGGGAGCGACTCCGGCGCGTCCGCTCATCGCCGACACGAAGGCGACATCCCAGCTCATGCCGGTATGAGCGGATTCGTCGACAAGCGTCTGAAAGTTTTCGGCCTCTTCGGTGCTCTTGTCGACACAGAGCACCGGCGCCAGCGCGCCGCCCTCGCCTCGCTCGAACAGGGCTTTTTGTTCCTCCGTCGCACCCTCAGGCAATTCGGCCCGGGCGAAGACGAACAGCAAACGCTGTGGCTCCGGCTGTGCGCGGGCGGCTGCGATGAGATCGGCGTAAGTCTGGATGTGCATGGCTAGGGTCCGTGTCGGTGGTCACCATGCAAAGGCTAACAGAGCCGTGCGCATATTTCGTTGCGCAAAGGTGGCACGGGCTGCTACGCCTTTGGAGGTAGGCGCGTCAGAGATTGATCCAGATCGCGAAGCTCCCGAGAAACATCCAGAACGCGGAAAACAGCCACGGGGTTCGTTTGGAGAAAACGAGGCTCTTGCGTTGTCCCGAATGGCTTGATTCCCAGCTCGAAAACAGCGGCGAATCATCGTAGGCCTGCCCGATCGTCGGCTCGCTGTTAAGCAATCCAGTTTGTTTGACATACCAGTGGTCGATGATATCGCACGCGGCCTTGATCCCCGGCCAGGCACTGAGCGAGCTGAGAATCCCGAACAGCGCCAAGGTTGCCGGGACCACCAGGGTGAACACATCCCCCCACTCCGGATTCCTGTTGGCCATCGACGACGAGTAGGCAATCACCAGAAACGACTGGGCCGAGAGATACGCGTTGGTGCGGCTGGAAAGATTGCTGGTCTCGTTGTGTATTTCGCGACGATAGAAGTCGAGACGATCCTTTGGGGAGACGAAGATTTCCGACTCCATCTCCTTGATCGCCTTCTCTGGCGTCTGCGGCGTGATGATCATGGTTCGTTCCTACGGCGTAGCATGCCCTATAGAAACGAACCTGAAGAATGAGTTCACCGCGCAGCTGTAGGGCTCGACCGGCGGCTGCGCAGTCACAGGGCAGCAGCGCGGGCAGGCCAGCTCGATGAGCGACTCGACGTGCGGCGATCAATCGAATGGATCATGCGAACCATATCGCAGGACCCGGCCCGCGTTCGAGTAGCCAGTTTGCACCGAGGCTGTAACAAACCAGGGTCGGCAGGCTGAGTTTTCGAGCATCCCGGGGCAGTGGCAAGCGGAACGCCCGGCGGTCGCTGGTGTCGAGAAAGAACCGTCGCAGCACCAGCCCGGCATCTTCCGGAGCCCTGTGCAAAGACCTGGGAGCACAGATGATCGCGTCAGTCGTAAAGAATTGTTTCCTGTTTGCCTCAGCCCTGCTTGTCGCCTGTTCGGACGAACAGCCTCAGCAGCAAGGGTCGCGCCAGCCGCCTGTGGTGGAGGTCATCACGGTCGAGACCCAGCCGGTGCAGAACGTGGTGGAATTACCGGGGCGCGTTGAAGCCATTCGCACCGCCGAGGTTCGTGCCCGGGTCACCGGCATAGTCCAGCGTCGCCTGTACGAAGAAGGCACCGAGGTCGAAGCAGGCCAGGAGTTGTTTCTCATCGATCCGAGGGAGATGCAGGCGAATCTCAATTCCGCGCAAGCCGCACTGGAAAGCGCCCAGGCCAACGCTACCAATGCCGTCCGCAATGCGGAGCGCTACGAGGAGCTGGTTAAACGCGGCGCCATCAGCCGGCAGGATTACGACAGCGCCGTCGCCAATGCAAGGACAGCCCGAGCCGCCGTCTCCCAGGCTGAAGCAGCGGTGGAGAGCGCCGAACTGAACCTGGAATACTCGCGCGTCACCGCGCCTATAGCCGGGATCGCCGGGCGCGCGGAAGTCACCGAAGGGGCCCTGGTCAGTGCTGCCGAAGCCACGCTGATGACCCGAGTCGAGCAAACCGACCCAATCTACGTGAACATCGCCCAATCCAATTCCGACCTGCTCGCCCTGCGCGCCCAGTTCGCTTCCGGGCAGTTGGTGTTGCCCGACGACGGCAAGGTAGAGGTTCGACTGATTCTGGAAAACGGAGCCGAATATCCACATCCAGGCTACGTCGACTTTCTGGCAATGTCGGTAGATCGCTCGACCGGCACCGTCGCGGCGCGCGCGCAGTTTCCCAACCCTGATCGCTCGCTGCTGCCTGGTCAGTTCGTTCAGGCCAGGGTCCTCGCCGGCTCCAGACCGTCGGGAATCCTGATACCGCAGCGAGCGGTGATGATGACCAATCGCGGCGGCAGCGTCATGGTACTCAACGAGGCGAACGAGGCCGAGACAAGACGTATCGAACTCG
>CAYZFU010000316.1:0-3134 GCA_964477725.1 uncultured Halopseudomonas sp. | reverse complement strand
GTGCACCACGGCGCGGGCGATACCGACACGCTGCTGCTCGCCGCCTGACAGGGCGATGGGGTAGACGTTCTCCTTGCTCAGCAGCCCGACCTTGTCCAGCGCAGCGCGTACCCGCCGGCCGATTTCATCGCGCGGCGTGCCGTTGATGATCAGCGGCAGCGCGACGTTGTCGAACACCGTACGGTCAAACAGCAGCTGGTGGTTCTGGAACACTACGCCGATCTGTCGACGCAGGTAGGGGATGTCGTCGCTGGTCAGCTGTCGCAGATCCTGCCCGCCGACATGTACCTGGCCGGAGCTTGGCCGTTCCATGCACATGATCAGCTTCAGCAGCGTACTCTTGCCCGCACCTGAATGACCGGTGATGAACACCATCTCACCGGTACGGATATGGAAGGTGAGGTTTTCGAGACCCTTGTGGCCGTTGGGGTAGCGCTTGCTGACCTGCTCGAAGCGAATCATCGATCACTCGCGCCCAAACAGGGCCTTCACGAATTCCGGCGCGGTAAACGGGCGCAGGTCATCGATCTTTTCGCCGACGCCGATGTAGCGAATCGGCAGCCCGAACTGCTTGGCCAGGGCAAAGATGACGCCGCCCTTGGCAGTGCCATCAAGCTTGGTCAGCACCAGACCTGTCAGGTCGACCGCCTCGTTGAACAGGCGCGTCTGGCTGATGGCGTTCTGGCCGGTACCGGCATCCAGAACCAGCAGCACTTCGTGGGGCGCGTCCGGATCGAGCTTGGTCATCACCCGCTTGACCTTCTTCAGCTCGTCCATCAGGTGATCCTTGTTATGCAGACGTCCGGCGGTGTCAGCGATCAGCACGTCCATGCCACGCGACTTGGCGGCCTGGAGGGCATCGAAGGTCACCGAGGCCGAGTCGGCACCGGTATGCTGCGCGACCACCGGGATGCGGTTCCGGTCGCCCCAGACCTGCAGCTGCTCGACCGCCGCGGCGCGGAAGGTATCCCCTGCGGCCAGCATGACCTGCTTGCCCTCGCCCTGAAGGCGCTTGGCCAGTTTGCCGATGGTGGTCGTCTTGCCCACCCCGTTGACGCCCACCACGAGAATGACGAATGGCTTCTTGTCTGCCGGAATTTCAAGTGGCTTGGCGACATCCGCCAGCAGCTTCTCCAATTCCCTTTGCAAGGCTGCATACAACGCCTTGCGATTGGAAACCTCGCGGCGGCGTACGCTCTGCTGCAGCGTTTCCATGATCATGGTGGTGGCTTCGATGCCGACGTCCGCCATCAGCAGACGCGTTTCCATGTCCTCGAGCAGCTCGTCATCGATTTCCTTCTCGCCGAGGAACATGTTGGCCATGCCCTCGCCCAGATTCGCACTGGTCTTGGACAAACCTGCACGCATCCGTGCCAGGAATCCCTTCGGCTCCTGGGCCGGTGCGGGCTCCGGGGCGGCCTCGGCCTGGCCCAGGTCGCCGAACAGTGACTGGGCCACTTCGCGAGCGGCTTGATCGGGTCGTGCGGGACCTGGTTCGGGCGAAGCGGGCGACGCTGCAGCAGAAGGCTGGCTGGGCTGAGGCTGGCTGACGGTAACCGGCGCATCGACCGGCTGTTCCGGCTCGGCTGCGGGCGTGGGCTGGCGGACTTCAGGCGTCTCGTCCTGTGCCGGAGTCTTGTCGTCCTGGCGTCGACGGCCCCAGCCGAATAGCCCGCGCTTGGCCGGTTTCCGTTCGTCGTCTGCGACGCGATTGGATTTGTCTTTGGAACCAAACATGAACAATCACTATCGATTCGGGGCGGCTGCACTTGGCTGCCGCGTTGAAGGTTGGGTTATCCTACCCCACTTCCGCCGCCGGCGGTACGAAGTCGTTTTCAAGGATCCAAGCATGCTGCGGCCTATCTTGACGATTTTCCTGGCTTTTTTGGCGCCGGCCGTTATCGGTGCCACTACCGGCCTGGAACAACAACAGCAAACCCATGAGTTCACCCTGGACAACGGGCTGAAGGTGATCGTCCGCGAAGACCACCGCGCGCCCGTCGTGGTATCCCAGCTCTGGTACAAGGTGGGCAGCAGTTACGAGCCACCGGGCAAGACCGGAATGTCCCACGCACTGGAACATATGATGTTCAAGGGCAGCGAGCGTATCGCTCCGGGGCAGGCATCGCGCATCCTCAGCAGCCTCGGCGCGCAGGAAAACGCCTTTACCAGCCGTGATTACACCGCCTATTACCAGGTTCTCAACCGTGACCAGCTGGCCGTGGCGCTGGAGCTGGAAGCCGAGCGCATGCGCAACCTGACCCTGCCGGAAGACGAGGTCATGCGCGAAATGGAAGTCATCAAGGAAGAACGGCGCCTGCGCACCGAGGATAATCCCAACGCGCTGGCCTTCGAACGCTTTCTGACCCAGGCGCATTTCGCCAGCCCCTACGGCCAGCCGGTCATCGGATGGATGCACGATCTCGATCGGCTGACGGTTGCAGACCTGCGGCAGTGGTACGACACCTATTACCAGCCGGGTAACGCGATTCTGGTCATTGTCGGCGACGTCGAACTCGACGAAGTCCGGACGATGGTCGAACGTTATTTCGGACCGATCCCGGCCGGTACCGCGCCGGAAGCCAAGCGCCCGCTGGAGCTTCCGGGCGGCGGCGAGCGCGAACTCATCCTGCACCTCGACGTCCGCCTGCCGACCTTGATGATGGGCTTCAACGTGCCGAGCCTGACGACTGTCAGCCAGCCCTGGGAGTCGCATGCCTTGCGCCTGCTCGAAGCGGTGCTGGATGGTGGCTTCAGCGCCCGGTTGCCGAGCCGGCTGGAACGTGGCGAATCGGTCGCCACCTCGGTATCGGCCAGCTACGATGCGTTCGCTCGCGGCGACACACTGTTCATGCTCAGCGGGATTCCCAACCAGGCCAGGGATGTCTCACTGGAACAGCTGGAGGCAGCGATTTGGGAGCAGATCGAACTGATCAAACAGGAACCTCCTGCCGAGTCGGAGCTCGAGCGGGTCCAGGCGCAGCTGATTGCCGGACTGGTCTATGACCAGGATGGCATCAGCCAACAGGCCAACCGCATCGGCCAGCTGGAAGCTGTAGGCCTGCCCTGGACCTTGCTGGACAACGACATCGAGACGTTGCAGACGATTACCCCGGAACAGATCAGCGAAGTCG
>CAYZFU010000315.1:0-3140 GCA_964477725.1 uncultured Halopseudomonas sp. | reverse complement strand
GGTCTGCCGATCGAGCACAAGATCGAGACTACCCATGGCAAGAATCTTGAGCCGTCCAAGACCCGAGAGCTCAGCCGTGCCTACGCCGCACAGCAGATCGAAGGGCAGAAGAACGACTTCGTCCGGTTGGGTGTGCTCGGTGACTGGGGCAACCCCTACAAGACCATGAACTTCCAGAACGAAGCCGGTCAGCTTCGTGCGCTGGCGAAAATGACCGAGCAGGGCTACGTGTTCAAGGGCCTGAAACCGGTCAATTGGTGCTTCGACTGTGGCTCGGCGCTGGCCGAAGCCGAGGTCGAGTACGCAGACAAGCAGTCCCCGACCATCGACGTGGGCTTTCCCTGCGCCGAGTCGGAGAAGCTGGCCGCTGCCTTTGGCGTGGACAGTCTGTCCAAGCCCGCGCAGATGGTTATCTGGACTACCACCCCCTGGACCATCCCGGCCAACCAGGCGCTGAACATTCATCCGGAGTTCAACTACGCCCTGGTCGACGTGGGCGATCGCTATCTGGTGCTGGCTGAAGAGCTGGTCGAAAGTTGCTTGAAGCGCTACGGGCGCGAAGGGCAGGTGATCGCGACCACGACCGGCGATACGCTGGAGCTCATCAATTTCCGGCATCCGTTCTACGACCGCCTGTCGCCAGTGTACCTGGCCGACTACGTCGAGCTCGGTGCTGGTACCGGCATCGTGCATTCGGCGCCGGCCTACGGTGAGGACGACTTTTATACCTGCAAGCGTTACGGCATGGTCAACGACGACATCCTCAACCCGGTGCAGGGCAACGGTGTATACGTCGAGTCGCTGGAGTTCTTCGGCGGCCAGTTCATCTGGAAGGCCAACCCGAACGTAGTCGCCAAGCTCCAAGAAGTGGGCTGTCTGCTGGCGCACGAAAAGGTCAGCCATAGCTACATGCATTGCTGGCGTCACAAGACGCCGGTGATCTACCGCGCCACGGCGCAGTGGTTCGTTGGTATGGACGTGCAGGTTGGCGGCGAAACGCTGCGTGAGCGCGCGCTCAAGGCGATCGAGGACACCCAGTTCGTCCCCGCCTGGGGTAAGCAGCGTCTGCACAACATGATCGCCGGCCGTCCTGACTGGTGTATCTCCCGTCAGCGTACCTGGGGCGTGCCGATCCCGTTCTTCCTGCACAAGGAAAGCGGCGAGCTGCACCCGCGCACCATCGAACTCATCGAGCAGGTCGCCCAGCGCGTCGAACAAGAGGGGATCGAAGCCTGGTTCGCCATGGACGCGTCCGAGCTGCTGGGCGACGAGGCGGCGCAATACGACAAGATCAACGACACCATGGACGTCTGGTTCGATTCGGGCTCCACGCACTGGCACGTCATGCGCGGCTCGCACCCGATGGGGCACGAGCAGGGCCCGCGGGCGGATTTGTATCTGGAAGGCTCCGACCAGCACCGCGGCTGGTTCCATTCGTCTCTGCTGACTGGCTGCGCGATCGACGGTCACGCGCCGTACAAGGGCCTGCTGACCCACGGCTTCGTCGTCGACGAAAACGGTCGCAAGATGTCCAAGTCACTGGGCAACGTGGTGGCTCCGCAGGAGGTCAACGACAGCCTGGGCGCCGACATCCTGCGCCTGTGGGTCGCCTCGACCGATTATTCCGGCGAGATGGCGGTATCCAAGGTGATTCTGCAGCGCAGCGCAGATGCCTATCGTCGTATCCGCAATACCGCGCGCTTCCTGCTGGCGAACCTCAGCGGCTTCGACCCCAAGGTTCACATGGTCGCGCCCGAGCAGATGCTCGATCTGGACCGCTGGGCGGTCGACCGCGCGCTGGTGATGCAGCAGGAAATCATTGAGGCGTACGACAGCTACAGGTTTTGGAACGTCTACCAGAAAGTACACAACTTCTGCGTGCAGGAGCTGGGCGGCTTCTATCTGGACATCATCAAGGACCGGCAGTACACCACCGGTGCCGACAGCACCGCGCGGCGTTCCTGTCAGAGCGCGCTGTATCATATCGCCGAAGCGCTGGTGCGCTGGATCGCGCCGATCCTTGCGTTCACTTCAGAGGAAATCTGGCAGAACCTGCCGGGCGAACGTGGCGAGTCGGTCATGCTCGATACCTGGTACCAGGAACTTACCGCCTTGCCGGAAGGCGCAGCGCTGGATCGTGCGTTCTGGGACGATGTGATGCAGATCAAGGCGGCAGTGAACAAGGAGCTGGAGAATCAGCGTAACGCCAAGGTGATCGGCGGCAACCTGCAGGCCGAGGTGACACTGTACGCCGAGGCTTCCCTGGCCCAGCGGCTGGCGCTGCTCGGTGACGAGTTGCGTTTCGTGCTGATTACGTCGCGCGCCGATCTTGCTCCGCTCGAGCAGGCTGGCGCCGATGCGGTGGATACCGAGCTGGGCGGGCTGAAACTGGCGGTTGCCAAGTCCGGTAACCCGAAGTGCGGTCGCTGCTGGCATTTCCTCGCGGACGTGGGCAGCCACCCGGAGCATCCAGAAATCTGTGGTCGCTGTATCGAGAACATTGAAGGGCAGGGCGAGGCGCGCCAGCATGCCTGAGCTTCGCCACAGCGGTTTGCGTTGGGTGTGGGTGGCGGTGCTGGTCATCGCGCTGGATCTGGCAACCAAGTGGATCGTCGATGACCGGCTGACCACGTTCCAGCAGGTGCCGATTATTGACGGCCTGCTGAGCCTGACACTTGCATTCAACCCGGGCGCCGCGTTCAGCTTTCTTGCCGACGCCGGAGGTTGGCAACGCTGGTTCTTCATCGCCGTTGCGGTCGGCGTGAGTCTGATGCTGATCGTATGGATGGCGCGCCTGCCACGCGACAAGGTCATGGAGCCGATTGCGCTGTCGCTGGTTTTGGGCGGTGCGCTGGGCAATCTGTACGACCGAATCGTCCATGGCCACGTTGTCGACTTCATTCTGGTTCATTGGCAGAACCAGTGGTATTTTCCGGCGTTCAACGTCGCCGACAGTGCAATCACCGTCGGCGCCGGGCTGCTGATTCTGGATATGCTGCTATCGTCGGGTAAGGAGCAGGAGAGCAAGGCCTGAGTTGTCACAGGCCCCTCGGCGATGGCGTACCGATGATTCTGTTGTAGGAGCGCACCCGGGCGCGAAAGCGGGTTCGCCAACCCCTTCGCGGTCATGCCCGCTTCTA
>CAYZFU010000314.1:0-3212 GCA_964477725.1 uncultured Halopseudomonas sp. | reverse complement strand
GACGATGACGACGCGCATCCAGGGTGCCTGAATGCGCATCTGCGCGAGCACGTCGAGCCCGTTGTCGTCGCCAAGCCGCAGATCGAGAAAGCAAAGGTCAAATACCTGCTGCTGCAGGACCGCCTCTGCCTGGACGGCGCTGTTGGCCGTTGCGACCTCATAACCTTCATCTTCGAGACAGTAACGAAAGGTCCGCAAGATCGCCGACTCATCATCGACCAGAAGAATTCGTCCGTTTTTTGGTCCCGCTTCGTCCATCGACCCCCCTCCAGCGAAAAAGTTATCCCCGTTAGTCAGCAGAGATTCGTGCAAGTTGCACGGCGCTCGTCGCCTCACCTTGCAATGTGCATGCTGGCATTCGCATGGTGGCACTCGCAAGCCCTTGAAATTCCAGGTAAATAGCGCAGCCATCACATGGCACGGGTATTGCGAGTATAGGGCTAAAGGGGCGTCGGGCCTAGTGGTTGGGGGTCGATGCGCTGTGTCTGACGCGTTATGGAGACGATAAACAGACCACAACGCGACATGGAAGGTTTCGTCTCTGACATGGGGTCAGACAAAAAGAGCTCATAAGGCTCGAGATCGCGGAAAGATCGTAACCACACGAATCAGTACAACGTTTGCCGACCGTAAACATCGGTTGGTGACTAAGGAGATTCAGGATGAAGCACTGTTTTTTTGGTCTTGCAATGATGGGTAAAGGACTCTTCGCCGGCGCTGCGCTTGCGATCGTTCTGCAAGGGGGGCAGAGCGTTGACGCTGAACCCGCCGCTCAGGAGCAGACCTCGGTGAACATCCGTGCGATTCACACCTACAAGGTGCAACCGGCCGGTTTGTCAGTTTCCGAGAAGGGCGGTACCCTCACCCCCGCACAAGTAACCAATCGCCATCAGCCAAGCTGGGTATTCTGAGCGCGGCACCTGGTCAACTTGAAATGCAACCAGTGTTCCCGGAAGTTGAGAGGGAGTCGAGGAGGTCGCAATGCTGAGCTGGGCCATCACTTTCCTGGTCATTGCCATTGTCGCCGCGGTGCTGGGTTTTGGTGGCATAGTCGGGACCGCTGCGGGAATGGCGAAGATCCTGTTTCTGATCTTTCTCGTCATGTTCGTAGTGTCCTTCGTCATCGGACGGCGACCACAGCTTTAATCCTTGTTGCGGCAGTAGCTGCTCCCGTCGGCCGAAGCGCGTCCGCCCGCCCAGTCCGTGATCCTGGCAGGGCGCCTATTTAGCGGTTGTAACTTGTCGTCAAGCCGTTACAATAGCGCGGCCTGTCAATCAGGCGCGTTATGGTGGCCCTGTCGGTCCCCTCGCAACGATCCGTCGTGAACCCGGTCAGGCCCGGAAGGGAGCAGCCGCAGCGGCTTTGTCGTGTGCCGGGGTGTGGCTGGCAGGGCCGCCACCCAAATTTCCGCTCCCCCTCCCTCGGTTTTCCCTCTGTCCCTGCATTGCGTACCCGATTCAAGCGCTAGCGCTTCGTATGTCTGTGCTCGTCTCGGCACACCGACCTGCACCTGAATGTCTGGGTCAAATCCGTTCGCGACAGCACTTGGAGCTTGGCGATGTGAATCGCTTCGCAAATAGGTAATTCGTCGAATAAAAGCTCGTGCGGCTATGCGTCGTGACACAGTTGCGTCATTATTACCTTACAGAACGTAAGGAATTTATCATGTGGGCGACTCACCGTTGTGATTTCGACGCGATTTCGTTAGGCCAGATGGTGTGGGTTCCCTTCGTCATCATTATCTGCGGCAGGATCGCCGATGGTTATTCGGGCTTCGCCTGGGCCGAGTTTCTGCTTCTAGCTCTGTCAGCGCTGGCTTTGCCTGTATTGGTCTGGGGCTTCTACCGGTTCGTGCAGAAACTGTTTTAGCCGTCGATGGCTTTCCGACGTTTCATCCCGCATTGATGTTCTCGACGTCTCGTTTCGCAGAAAGGCCGGGTAATGACCAAGGATCCTTCGTCAGGATCCCCGGTTTGCGCACTAAAGAATGTTTCTAGGTCTCGTTCAGATTAACGAAAGCGAACGAAGCTCGGCAATCGCGGTCTGAATCATGAGCCCGACGGGTTCGTATCACTATGATATTACTGGCGAAGGTCCACCAAAATGGCTGTAACTCCACCGTAGCGCAACACGAAAATCTCGATGACGAATCGGCAGGCCGCGTGTGTTTGCTGAACAGCTTGTCCTGTGGGAGATTTTTGAATGCGCTTTCGCGGAGATATCAATGGCCTGCGTGCCATTGCAGTCATAGCGGTCGTGCTTTTCCATTTCGGTGTTGCCGGCACTCAAGGAGGATATGTCGGCGTAGATGTTTTCTTTGTCATTTCTGGTTTCCTGATGACAGCGATCATTTACAGTCGCCTGGAAAAGAATGCTTTTTCTACCATTGAGTTTTACAAGGACCGCGCCCGTCGCATCATTCCGGCCCTAGCGTTCCTGTGTCTGTGCCTTTTGGTAGTTGGCTGGGTACTGCTGCTCCCGAAGGATTACACCGAGCTATCCAAGCATGTGCTTGGCAGCCTCGGTTTCGTCTCCAATCTGATGTATTGGAAGGAGGCCGGGTATTTCGAGCAGGCCTCGCACGATAACTGGCTGCTGCATACCTGGTCGCTATCGGTGGAATGGCAGTTCTATCTCGCTTATCCCTTGTTGATCCTCGTTCTTCAGCGCTTGATGCCTCTGCGTCGCACCCGCTGGGTCCTCGCTGCCCTCGCGCTGGCTTCGCTGGCGCTGTCGGTTTACGCCTCGGCCCGTTGGCCGACGTCGGCATTTTTCCTGCTGCCAACCCGCATGTGGGAAATGCTTGCCGGCGGCCTGGTGTTTCTTTTCCCGTTCGCAGCCAGCCGGCACGGCAGCCGCTGGCTGGAGCTCGGTGGCGTAGCGCTCATCGCGCTGTCGGTGCTGGCGTTCACCGCGGAAACCGTCTGGCCTGGCTGGCTGGCCCTGGTCCCGGTCGTGGGAACCATGATGGTGATCTACTCGGCCCGGCATGAGTCGCTGCTTACAGCTAACCGTGCCTCGCAGTTCCTTGGGAAGATTTCGTATTCGGTGTACCTCTGGCACTGGCCCTTCGCGGTGTGGATCTACTACTTCGGTGTCGAGCGGGAGCCCGGCTGGGTCATCGCCGCCATGGCGGCGTCGGTTATCTGCGGCTGGCTCTCCTACGTCTATATCGAAAATATTGCCCGGGCCGAGAAGGGCCCATCGGTAC
>CAYZFU010000313.1:0-3223 GCA_964477725.1 uncultured Halopseudomonas sp. | reverse complement strand
TATAGGACATCAGGATCGGCAGCAACATCAGGTTGGTGAGGATGATCACACCGACGCCAATGGATGCGGCTATACCCAGTTCGCGAATGACTTCGATCTCGATCAACAGCAGCGTGACGAAGCCTACTGCGTCTGAGATCAGCGCGACGATACCTGGAATGTACAGCGCCCGGAACGCACGGCGCGCCGCAGTGTTTGCATCCTCGGCGGTGGCATATTCGATCGCCATGCCATTGATAATCTGAACGCCGTGCGAAATGCCGATTGCGAACACCAGGAACGGCACCAGAATGGAATAGGGATCCAGACCGAAACCCAGCGTGCGCAGCAGACCGAGCTGCCAGACCACAGCGATGACCGAACAGACCAGTGTGGTGATGGAGCTCTTCAGACAGCGGGTGAAGATCAGCAACAGAACGAAAGTGATCAACAGAGCGGCACCGAAGAACATCAGAACCTTGATGATGCCCTCGATCAGGTCCCCGACCTTCTTGGCAAACCCGACGATATGAATGCTGATGTTCGGGTTTTCCGCCTGGAACTCGCTGCGGATCTGTTCTTCGAGCTGACGGGAGAACTCGCCATAATCCAGACGGATCTGTTCGCTCTGGTTGTCCGGATTCGGATAGGACTCCTGCAGCGGCACTTCAATGATCGTCGACTTGAAGTTGTTCGCGACCAGACGACCGATTTCACCGGACTTCAGTACGTTGTCGCGCAGCTCCTCCAGATCGTCTTCGGTGACGTAGGCCGGACGGTTGGCGACAGGACCGCCATCGAAACCGTACTCGGTCACCTCGGTCCAGCGCACGTTGGGCGTCCACAGCGAACGCAGGTTGGAACGATCCACACCGGGAAGGAAGAACACCTCGTCATTGATGCGCTTGAGGGTTTCCATGTATTCGGTGGAGAAGATATCTCCATCCTTGATCGCCACGGCAATGCGGATCGAGTTACCCAGATTCGACAGGTCGTTCTGGTGCTCGAGCATGTTGACGATGTAGGGGTGCTTGAGAGGAATCATCTTCTCGAAGCTGGTATCGGGCCTGACCTGCGCTGCCTGGTAACCGAAGAAGGCTGTAAGCAGCGCGAAGATCAGCAAAACGACGATGCGGTTTTTGAAAATCAGCCGCTCGATAAACGGAGCGGCATCATGTTGTCTGGACATCCGGAATCTCCAAATTTCTTATAGTTGTGGCGGCAGGCCGTTGGAGTCAGCCTTGATCGCACCACGTTGCCCCACGAGCAGAACCTGGCCATTCTCAAGTACCTTGCCATTCGCCAGCGTGGACCGATCCGGGCGAAACGCGACCTGGAAAGACCGGCCTCGATCTTCGCTGGTCACCACTACCCCTCCGGCGCCGACCACGACGATCTTGCCGTCATCGGTCGCGGTTCCGCCGAAAAGGGTAGCTTCGAGCGGGCCGTTATTCGGCGTATTCAGCGAGATCTCTTCCCAGCTGTCACCAAAGTCCTCGGTGCGAAGCATGTTCCCGCGCAGACCCCATATCAGCACGACGTTCTCCTCGCCGATGCCGGTAGCACCGAACAGCGAACCGTCGTACGGCATTTCCTCGATGGTTTCCCAGGTATCGCCGAGATCACGCGAGCGGTACATGGTTCCCATTTCCCCCACCAGGAACAGGCCCTGATCGCCAACGGGCGTCACGGCGTTGTAGTGAAAACCGTTTTCGTTGTCGATATCGTAGGTGATGTCGTCCCAGGTCTGGCCGCCATCATCGGTACGCAGCGCGAGGCCGTAGGCGCCAAAGGCGAAGCCGGTGTTGACATCGCGAAACCAGACATCCATCAACGGCTTTTCCAAAAGACCGGGACCTTCCGGGTCGATTTCCTCTTCCAGCTCCGGATCGCGGTACTGGATCTCCCAGGTTTCACCAGCATCGCTGGTGTGCAGGATCAGGGAATCATGGCCGACAGCCCAGCCATGCTGGTCATCGACAAAGTGGACCGCAGTGAGCATTGCCCGGGTAGGGACCGGCGCCTGAATCCAGGTATCGCCCTGGTCGTCGGAATACACGACGTGGCCGCGCGCCCCGACTGCAACAAGCCGTTCGCCGGCTCGGCCGGCATCCAGCAGCAGAGTCTGAGCGGCTTTCAGTGACATCACCGCAGGGCGGGTGTCGTCATGCGGGCCCTGGGCGTGAGCGACCCCCATCGGGAGACAGATCATGGCACCAGCCAGCCCGAGCGCTACGGCGATCTGGCGAGTTAATGACAGTGTGCGACCTTTTTCCGAACGGCTCGCGCCGTCAACCGGGCCAAAGGACAAGGCGCGCCGCTGGTCGGGCATACGCATAGGACATCCCCCTTATTCTTATAGGACAGCCGCAATACGGCATGACCATCAATACTAGCGGCGATTGCCAGGGGGGCCAACCGGAGGGGGGTTATCTTTTGTTAATCAGCACAGTGATAGAAGTCCCGGGAAAATAACACCGAAACCGATGAGCAGGCACAAAAAACCCCGCCGAATGAACTGACTTGAAAAAGTCGGTCGGTTCATCAGGCTGGGTTTTCCAAGGGTGAAGCTTAGTGACTGAGCTTGGAAGCTTCCTTCGCGCGGATCTTCGCAGGGTCGATGAGGAAGCGCGCCAGAGCCGGGAGTAGCAACAGCGCACCGATCATGTTTACCAAGAACATGAACGTCAGCATAAGACCCATATCGGCCTGGAACTTGATCGCCGAGAACACCCAGGTCACTACGCCGATCGCCAGACACAGACCGGTGAACAGCACCGCACGGCCGGTAGAACGAAGGGTTTCGTAGTAAGCCGGCTGCAGCGGCATGCCTTGACGGAGGAAGGTTTCCAGGCGGCTATAGATGTAAATGCCGTAATCCACACCCACGCCCACGCCCAGGGCAATCACCGGCAGCGTGGCCACTTTCATGCCGATGCCCAGGAACGCCATCAGCGCGTTACCCAGCACCGAGGTCAGCACCAGCGGCAGAACGATACAGATGGTGGCAGGCAATGAGCGGAAGGTTGCGTAGCACATTATAGCTACCCAGATGTACACCAGCGCAAGAATCAGCATTTCCGAGCTGGAAATCACTTCATTGGTAGCGGCTTCGATACCGGCATTACCGGCAGCAAGCTTGAACGTGAGGTTCTCGGTGTTGTACTCCTCGGCGAAATCCTCCACCGCAGCAGTGGCGCGCTTGAGCGTCTCGGCCTTGTGGTCGTTGAGGTAGATCATCACC
>CAYZFU010000312.1:0-3235 GCA_964477725.1 uncultured Halopseudomonas sp. | reverse complement strand
CAGCGGGCAATCACATCGAAGGCAACCATCACCCGCGCATGTCCGATGTGGCAGAAGTCGTACACGGTCATGCCGCAAACGTACATGCGCACCTGGTTATCGACCAGAGGCTTGAAGACTTCCTTGTTCTTGCTCAGCGTGTTGTAGATCGACAGCGCCATCAGCCACCCCACGAATCGCGAAGGGTGACGGTGCGGTTGAACACCAGCGCATCCGCACGCGAGTCTTTCGAATCGATGCAGAAGTAACCTTCGCGTTCGAACTGGAAGCGGTCATCGGCGGTTGCCTGAGCCAACGAGGGCTCGGCGCGGCAGCCTTTCAGTACGAGCAGTGACTCGGGATTGATGTTGTCCAGGAAGGTGCCACCCTCCTCGCCTTTATCCGGGTTCGGTGCGCGGAACAGGCGGTCATACAACCGCACTTCGCATTCAACGCTCTCTGCGGCAGGTACCCAATGGATCACGCCTTTCACCTTGCGGCCTTCCGGGTTCCGGCCCAGCGTATCCGGATCGTAGGAGCACTTCAGCTCGACGATATTCCCTTCGGCGTCGGTGACTGCTTCATCGGCGCGAATCACATAGCTGCCCCGCAGCCGCACTTCGCCGCCTGGCTCCAGACGCTTGTAGCCCTTAGGCGGATCGACCATGAAATCATCGCGATCGATATAAATCTCACGGCTGAACGGCAGCCCACGAACGCCCATGTCTTCCTTGGGATGGCGCGGCAGCTCGAGCTGCTCGGTCTGGCCTTCGGGGTAATTGGTGATGGTGACCTTCAACGGGCGCAGCACGCACATCGCGCGCGGCGCGTTGGCGTCCAGGTCTTCGCGGATACTGAATTCGAGCACGCCCATGTCGACCACGCCATCGGAGCGGGTCACGCCAATGCGCTCGCAGAAGTTGCGGATCGATGCGGCGGTATAACCGCGGCGACGAAACGCGCTGAGCGTCGACATGCGTGGATCGTCCCAGCCATCCACATGCCCTTCATCGACCAGCTGCTTGAGCTTGCGCTTGCTGGTCACGGTGTAGTTCAGATTCAGTCGGGCGAACTCGTACTGGCGCGGAGTCGCTGGCACCGGCAGGTTGTTGATGAACCATTCGTACAGCGGACGGTGGTCTTCGAACTCCAGCGTACAGATCGAGTGGGTCACGCCTTCGATAGCATCGGACTGGCCATGGGTGAAGTCGTAGCTCGGGTACACGCACCATTTGTCGCCGGTCTGATGATGGTGGGCATGGCGGATACGATAGAGAATCGGGTCGCGCAGGTTCATGTTCGGCGCGGCCATGTCGATCTTGGCACGTAGAGCTCGGGCGCCATCGGGGAATTCGCCTGCGGTCATGCGTGCAAACAGGTCCAGGTTTTCCTCGACACTGCGATCGCGGAAAGGGCTGTTCTTGCCCGGCTCGGTCAGCGTTCCGCGGTATTCCCGGGCCTGCTCGGGCGACAGGTCATCGACATAGGCCTTGCCGGCCTTGATCAACTCGATGGCCCAGGCGTGCAGCTGGTCGAAATAATCGGAGGCGTAATGGATATCACCAGCCCATTGAAAGCCCAGCCACTCGACGTCAGCCTTGATCGCGTCGATGTACTCCTGCTCCTCCTTCGCCGGGTTGGTATCGTCGAAGCGCAGGTTGCATTCACCGCCGAATTCCTGAGCCAGGCCGAAGTTCAGACAGATCGACTTGGCGTGACCAATATGCAGGTAGCCATTGGGCTCCGGCGGGAACCGCGTGACGATCTTGTCATGCTTGCCGCTCTCGACGTCGGCCTTGACGATCTGCCGCAGAAAATGCGCTGGCGGGGTGGTGTCCGGTTTGTTCATAGGATTGAGCGACTCGTTACGGGCAGGTAGACATATAGGGCTACCTGCGGATTGTGGCTAGGCCGTGCAGGCCAAAGCGCTTATCATACCGCAACAACGAACCCCTGTTTACATCCAGCCGAGGATTGCCTGCATGGTCAAACTGCACACGAACTATGGTGTCATTACCCTGGAACTGTTCGCCGACAAGGCGCCGGAAACCGTGGAAAACTTCAAGCAGTATGTCCGCGACGGCCACTACGACAACACCATTTTCCACCGTGTGATCCCCAACTTCATGATCCAGGGCGGCGGTTTCGAGCCGGGCATGAAGCAGAAGGAAACCCGCAAGTCGATCAAGAACGAAGCGAACAATGGCGTGGCCAACAAGAAAGGCACTGTCGCCATGGCTCGTACCATGGAACCGCATTCGGCCAGCGCGCAGTTCTTCATCAACGTTGCCGACAACGACTTCCTCAACCACAGCGCGCCGACCGTTCAAGGCTGGGGCTACGCGGTGTTTGGCGAGGTTACCGAGGGCATGGACGTGGTAGAGAAGATCAAATCGGTCTCGACCACCATGCGTAACGGTCACCAGGACGTACCCGCCGACGACGTGATCATCGAGCGCGCCGAACTGGTCGACTAAGCGCGGTATGCGCTACCTCTTCCTGTCAGACCTGCATCTGGAAGCTGAACGCCCGGACATCACCCGGGCGTTTTTGCATTGCCTGGCTGAGCGCGCCCCTGGCTGCGAGGCGGTGTACATCCTCGGCGACTTCTTCGAGGTCTGGCTGGGTGACGATGATCTGAACCCCTTGGGTGATCAGGTTGCCGCCGCCCTCGCCCGCCTCGCCGGTGCCGGAACAGAACTCTATCTGATGCATGGGAACCGGGATTTTCTACTCGGTAGGCAATTCTGCCGCAAGGCGCAGGCAACGCTGCTGCCGGACCCTAGCGTGGTGACGCTCAACGGGGAGCGAACTCTGCTTATGCATGGCGACAGCTTGTGCATTGATGACATCGGCTACATG
Organism: uncultured Halopseudomonas sp.; assembly: GCA_964477725.1. GTDB lineage: Bacteria > Pseudomonadota > Gammaproteobacteria > Pseudomonadales > Pseudomonadaceae > Halopseudomonas. Next base: position 394 of record CAYZFU010000312.1, on the reverse strand, counting down.
AAGATGCGGCGGTGGTTACGCAACCCCTTGTCGATTACGATCCTGAACAACCTCCCGCTTTCAACTCGCCATCGTATCGGCCGCAAACTGCGCAGCGAAAGTCAGAACCGCACGCGCATGAAGGCTAGCGAGATTACCGACGTCAACCAGCAGGCGGTCGAAGCCATGATGCGCCGTCACGATGTGCGCACCTTGATTCATGGTCACACCCACCGGCCAGCTGTCCACGCGCTGGAGATTGACGGCAAGCCCGCGCAACGAATCGTGCTTGGCGATTGGGAACGCAAAGGTTGGGTGTTGGAGGTAGATGAGCGCGGATATCGGCTGGAGTCGTTTGAGCTAGGTATCGACGCCTGAAGGCCTCTATCGGCGACCAGCCGACGTGCATTCTTCT
>CAYZFU010000311.1:0-3269 GCA_964477725.1 uncultured Halopseudomonas sp. | reverse complement strand
GACCCATGATCTGCAGGTATTCCCGCGACGCGTCATTCGCCGGGCATTCATCCAGCCAGCGAGTGTAGTCACCGCGAATTTCCGGGACCACTGTCTGATCGCTGCCGCGGCCGATGGCAGCCGGGGTCAGATCGTCGTTGTGCCACAGGGTCCGGCAATACCGTCCCAACATGGCCACAAGCTTCATTGGCAATGCACCGGGCTGCACCGACCAGCCGCGGGACGCCAGGTCATCCGCCACATGCACGAAACGGTCTTCCACCACCAGGAACTCGGACATGAAACAGGCACTCGAAAAAAGACATTGATCGTTCAGGGCCGGCCGGCACCAAACAGGCAAGATCGCCATCGGCGATTTGCGCATTGTAGCGGTTCCGGGCAACTCGACAAGCCTGCCAAAGAGCAGGACACTGGCCCACTCACAACAGTTAAGAGGCATCCATGCGCCCCACTCTCTCCGCCCTGCTCGGCACCCTTGCGCTGGGCCTGGCTGTCTGTCTGCCAGCCCAGGCTAATGTCACCGATGAGTTGTACCAGGCGACAGGCATGAACCAGCACCAGGAGCACTTCCAGTTTGCACTGAAGGCGGCACAACAGCGCTATGCGCGGCAGCTCCCGGCGAACCTCTACGAGACGCTGGTGCGACAGAGCAATCAGCGATTCGAACCGCAGGGCATGCGCGATCGAGCCATGGCTCGTCTGGCCGTTGACCTCGATGAAGCTGACCAGCGCGAGATAGTGAAGTTCTACCGCAGCGATCTAGGCCGCCAGGTGGTGGGCGCGGAAACCCGCGCGACCTCGCCCGCATCGATCGTGGCCATGCAGCGCGGATTGCCGCAGCACGAGCTCAGCGACTCGCGCCGGCAGCTGATCGAACAGCTGAGTGATGTGCTGCCTGCCCTGGATCTGGGCGTGGAAGTATCGCTGTCGCTGGCCAGTCTCGCCGCGCAGAGCGCCAACAGCTTCTTCGGCGGGCTGATGCAGATTCCTGATTCAGCAGTGGCCAATCAGCGTGAGCGGCTGCGTCAGGAAATGCGACCAAACCTGCCGGAAACACTGGCCCACGTTTACCGCGACCTCAGCGATGAACAGCTCAGAAGGCTGATCGACTGGAGCCGGTCGACCGCCGGTCGGGAATACTACCAGGCAGCCGAGATGGCTGTTCGCGACGCGCTTAATCCATAGCGCCCAACCCCAGCTGCTGGCCCAGCCAGGCGAGGTATTGCTTGCGCAGGGCTTCGCCCTCGTTGACCAAATGATGGCGGGCCTGTGGCAGATAGAATACTTCGGGCCCGTCGAACTTCTGCTCAAGCACTCGAATGTTGTGTTGCCAGTCCACCGTCCCATCCTTCTTGCCTTGCACGATCAGCGGACTATGCGCTACCGGACTGGCCGACTCGATTCGCGGAATCCATTTTTCCAGGGCCTGCACCCAGGCCACAGGTAGCACCTGGGGCTGTAGCGGATCGCGTTCGCGAATAAAATCGAGGAAAGCCTGGTCGTTCGAGTTGTCGGTAAAGCGACGACCAAGTTGCTGGACGAAACCGCCGAGCAGCCGCAGGCTCATTTGTGACATACCCCACTGGCGCGGACGCACCAGCGGCGCCATGAGAATCGTCCTGCCCAGTTGCGCCGGAACCGGCCCATGCAGCAAACGGTCGATCAGGATTGCGCCGCCAGTGCTCTGCCCGAGCAGATGCCAGGGCGCTGGCAGGTCCCACTCGGCGGCGTGCTCCAGAACCCCGTCGAGCGCCGCCTGGTACTGAGTGAAGCAGTCGATACTGGCTCGCTCCCCACTGGACAGGCCATGCCCGGGAAGATCGAAGGCCAGCACAGCCAGGTCGTGCTGTAACGCCCAGCTGATGATATGGCCGTACAAACCCATGTGATCGTAATAGCCATGCAGGATGACCAGCGAGCCCCTGGGACGTGCCGGACGCCAGACTTGTACAGCCAGATGGAACCGGTCGACGCGAATGCGGCCCAAGTGCTGGCACGCATGATTGCTGAAGTTGATGCCGTAGTAGCCGGCGTAACGCATAGCCGCTTCATCGAAGGGCCGGCCGGGTTCGAGATCCGGCAAACGGTCAACCAGCAAATCCAGGAAAGCCTGATCCATTAGAGTTCACTTAGAGTCGAAGCGAGGGGATGACCGAGAAAGCGCCCAGCGCACGGCCTGACAGAATTCCATGGCTCGGACATGATTTGCAACCGATCATCGTGTAACATGCTGCGTCTCCAAATTCCGAGTCCTGTGCGAGATCGCGCAGGTTGTCTGCAGAGTGAGGGTTTTCCATGACTGAACGCGTCCAAGTTGGCTCCTTGCAGGTTGCCAAGGTTCTTCACGACTTCATCAACCAGCAGGCCATTCCGGGCAGCGGCGTCGACGCCGGTGCGTTCTGGTCCGGCGTTGAAGCACTGATCACCGACCTGGCTCCGATCAACAAGGCGCTGCTGGCCAAGCGTGACGACTTCCAGGCGCAGATCGATGCGTGGCACAACCAGCGTGCCGGTCAGGCTCACGATCCGGTCGCCTACAAGGCCTTCCTGCAGGAAATCGGCTATCTGCTGCCCGAGCCGGGCGACTTTCAGGCTACAACCGAGAACGTCGACGAAGAAATCGCTCAAATGGCTGGCCCTCAGCTGGTGGTTCCGGTCATGAACGCCCGCTTCGCGCTCAACGCTGCCAACGCCCGCTGGGGTTCGCTGTACGACGCGCTGTATGGCACCGATGCCATTTCCGAAGAAGATGGCGCCACTAAGGGTCCGGGCTACAACGAAATCCGCGGCAACAAGGTCATCGCCTACGCGCGCGCCTTCCTCGATGAGGCAGCCCCGCTGGCCCAAGGTTCCCACGTGGGTTCCACTGGCTACGTGATCAAGGACGGCAAGCTGGTCGTGTTCCTTGCAGACGGCAACCAGACCGGTCTCAAGGACACAGCGCAGTTCGTCGCCTTCCAGGGCAGCGCCGAACAGCCGTCCGCCGTACTGCTCAAGCACAACGGCCTGCACTTCGAGATCCAGATCGATCCGACCAGCAACATCGGCCAGACCGACGCGGCTGGTGTGAAAGATGTGCTCATGGAATCAGCGCTGACCACCATCATGGACTGCGAAGATTCGGTTGCAGCAGTTGATGCCGAAGACAAGGTCGTGGTCTACAAGAACTGGCTGGGCCTGATGAAGGGTGATCTTGCCGAGAACGTCGCCAAGGGCGGCAATTCGTTCACCCGCACCATGAACCCTGACCGCGAGTACACCAGGGCAGA
>CAYZFU010000310.1:0-3276 GCA_964477725.1 uncultured Halopseudomonas sp. | reverse complement strand
CAGGATGGCGATCTGCTTCTGAAGGAAGAGCCGGTCCGTGACATCAAGGACGGCGAGGTGCTGGTCCAGACGTTGTGGCTGTCACTGGATCCGTACATGCGTCCGCGCATGAACGACAGCAAGGGCTACATGGACCCCATCGCCATTGGTGAGCCGATCGTTGGCGAAAGCGTGGGCCGGGTGATCGAATCCAGGTCGGACAAGTATCAGGTAGGCGACGTGGTCACCTGCTATTCCGGCTGGCAGGAATACTGCATCTTCCCTGGCGACGCGCCGATGGTCTACAAGGTCGACGCCGGGAGCGTTCCGCTGCAGGCGTACCTGGGCGTGGCCGGCATGCCGGGTCGTACCGGTTATTGCGGCCTGATGTACGTCGGCAAGCCCAAGGCTGGCGAAACCGTCGTGGTTTCGGCAGCTTCCGGTCCGGTGGGTACCGTTGTCGGCCAGACCGCAAAGCAGCAGGGTTGCCGTGTGGTCGGCGTCGCCGGTGGTGAAGAAAAGTGCCGGTTTGTGGTCGAGGAGCTGGGTTTCGACGCCTGCGTCGACTACAAGGCCGGTAATCTGGAGGCGGATCTGAAAGCAGCCTGCCCGGACGGTATCGACGTGTACTTCGAGAACGTGGGCGGTGAAGTAACCCGTGCAGTGGCGAAACTGCTGAACAAGGGCTCACGCGTGCCGATCTGCGGGTATGTGTCAGCTTACAACGCCGAAGACGCGAGCAAAGTCGAGACGCCATTCCACGTGTTTGGCGCCATGGGTGAGAACAAGCCTGAACACCGCTTCTTCCTGGTTACCGAATGGCAGGACAAGCACCAGGAAATCACCAAGCTGCTGGCTGATCAGGTGGCATCTGGCAAGCTCAAGTACCGCGAGACCGTTGCCGAGGGGCTGGAGAACGCTCCTGAGGCATTCAAGGGCATGCTCAAGGGCAAAAACTTCGGCAAGCAGTTGGTGCACATCACCGACTGATCGCCTGCTCGCTGTGCTGAAACGCCCCGCTCGGTTAGCCGACGCGGGGCGTTTTCTTTGATACCGCTGTTCCTGTTTCTGGTTTTCGTCCTATCAAGCTGAAACGCTGCCGGCGGCCCAGGGCGCCGACAGGATCACATGCCACAAAGGTGTCAGTTCTGCTCGGCCTTGGCCCACTCGGCTTCCTGCAGCGCCCGCCACATGATTTTGCCGGTGGGGGATTTGGGCAGCGCGTCGACGAACTCGATCAGCTTCGGGCACTTGTAGGCCGACATGTTCGCCTGACACCAGGTGAAGATGTCCTCTGCCGTGGTCTGCTTGTGTTTGGCCTCGAGCACGATCACCGCCTTGGCCGTCTCGCCGCGGCGCTCGTCGGGTGCGGAAATGATGCACACCTCCTGCACCGCCGGATGACCATAGAGCAGTGATTCGACCTCCGCCGGCCAGACCTTGAAACCGGACGCATTGATCATGCGCTTGACCCGGTCGACCAGGAAGAAATAGCCCTCTTCGTCATAGTGACCGATGTCCCCCGAGCGGAAGAAGCGCTTGCCGTCGAGCTCCATGAACGCCTCGGCTGTCGCCTCGTCGCGGCGCCAGTAGCCCTGGAACACCTGTTCACCGTGCAGAATGATCTCGCCGGTCTCGCCGGGCCCGACTTCCTTGAGCGTCTCGATATCTACCACGCGGGCGTCAACGCCAATGATCGGGATGCCCAGGCACTGCGGCTTGGGCGCGTTCGGCGGATTCATATGGGTGGCGCTGATGGTTTCGGACAGGCCATAGCCTTCCGAGTATTTCAGGCCCGTCTTGCTTTCCAGCTTGGCCGCAACCGCAGCCGGCATCGCCGCTCCGCCGCCACCAATTCCTTGCAGGCTCGACAGGTCGTACTGATCGATGGTCGGCTCCGACAGCAGATCCACCACCATCGTCGAGATATTGCGCCAGCTGGTGATCTGGAAGTCCTGAATCAGCTGCGCAGCGGTCTTGCGATCCCAGCGAGTCATGACCACCTGGGTGCCGCCGATATAAACCGAACTGTTCATGCACACCTGCATGCCGGTGACATGGAACATGGGCACCGAAACCAGCTGCTTGGCCGAATGCTGCGCGTTGCCCCACACCGAGCAATACACAGTGGTAGCCATGACGCTGTGGTGGGTATGTACGCAGCCCTTGGGGTTGCCGGTGGTGCCGGAGCTGTACGGTATGACGCAAAGGTCATCGGGCCCGGTGGTCAAGGGGCCGGGGACCTGAGCTTCGGCCAGCGCGGCTTGCCAGGCGGTGACACCGTTCCCGGTGGGGATGTCGCTGGGTAGGCGCACGGCGTCGGGAAGCTCGAGACTGGTCGGCTCGGAAACATACTCGGAGTAGGCGCTGGCCACGACTTGCTTCAGCGAACCCTGGCCGATCAGCCCGGAGAAATTCTCCAGTAGTTCCAGGCCGCACAGTGCGAAGGTCGCTTCGGTGTCCTCAAGCAGATATTCCAATTCCGCCTTGCGGTTCATCGGGTTGACCGGTATCACCACTGCGTTTGCGCGAAGGATGGCGTAGAAACCGATGACGAATTGTGGACTGTTCTGCATGTACAACAGCACCCGGTCACCGCGCTTGACACCTGCCTGCTGCATGTAGCCGGCCAGCGCTTCGGCCTGACGCTCCAGTTCGCGGTACGACAGCGAGGTGCCGTAATAAATGATCGCCGGGTGGTCGGGGTAGCGCAGGGCGGAGATGGTCAGGTTGCTGTAGACGCTGGTCTTGGGCAATTCGAGGAAATGCGGTACCTGGTCGGGCCAGACCTGGTAATGACGATCAAACATGGCATGTCTCCGGTTACGGCTCGGTCTTGTTCTTGCGAACCGAGGAGGCTAGCTGCCTGGCCCGACGCTGCAAATGGATAACAGCCTCCGTGTTGACGCGTCATAAGCGTCGGAAAGGTCGCTTCAGGGCAGCCAGATGCGGAACTCGCCGCCACCCAGTCGACTTTCGTTGGTCAGTTCGATGTGTCCTTCGATGCCATTGCGCTGATGCAGGCGTGCGATACGCTCGCCGAAGTACAGCCCCAGCCCGGTGCTGCCGGTGCTCATATCGATACCCAATACGTACTCGGACTGCTTTTCGATCATTTGCGACGGGTAGCCCTGCCCGTCATCGCTGATGGCGATGCACAGCTGCTCGCCATCCATGAGCGCCTCCAGATGGATCGCCGAGCGCGCATAGCGAATCGAGTTGTTGATCACGTTGGCGACCACCGAGCCGACCAGTTCGGGGTCGAAGTAGCCCATCATGCCGTCGACCTCGACTTCA
>CAYZFU010000309.1:0-3304 GCA_964477725.1 uncultured Halopseudomonas sp. | reverse complement strand
AACTTGCTTTGGATGCGGCCATGGGAACTCCAGTATGGTTGTCGAATGCCTGAGCGGCGTCTTGAGTGGCATTAAGACTAGTTGGCAGATGCCAGCACGACAACCGCGTTTTTTTTAGGCTATTGTGCTAATTTGGAACTCCGAAAAAAATAGCGACAAGCTTCAAGCCGCAAGCTTCAAGCTGACCGAAGCACAAACAAATTCGCAGCTTGCACGCATGGCTAGCAGCTTGTAGCTATTTGCTTGTCGCTGCTCCGAAGGAGCCCCCCGGTGCGCCGCAAGATTCCGCCAACCCAGGCACTCATCTGCTTTGAGAGTTCGGCACGTCACGAGAGTTTTACCAAGGCCGCAGAGGAACTGGCGCTGACCCAGAGCGCGGTGTGCCGGCAGATCGCCAATCTGGAAGAGTTTCTCGACGTGCAACTGTTCCGTCGCACGCGCCGGGGCGTAAAGCTGACCGAGGCTGGCCAGACCTACAGCAGACGGGTCGCCAGCCGTCTCGATGCGGTCGAGCGTGATACCTTGTCTGTGATGGGGAACCAGGGCACGGCGACGCTGGAGCTGGCACTGGTACCGACATTCGGCACCCAATGGCTCTTGCCGAGACTGAGCGGTTTTCTCAAAGCCAATCCGCAGATCACCATCAATTTGACCAACCGCACGCGCCCCTTCCTGTTCGCCGATACGGAATTCGATGCGGCCATCTACTTTGGTGATGGGGAATGGTCGGGTACCGAAGCGCATTTTCTCATGAAGGAATCACCGGTACCGGTCTGCAGTCCTGGGCTGATCGCCCCCAAGCGAGAGCTGGCCGCTGACGAAATCGCCAGACTGCCGCTGCTGCAGCAGACTACGCGCCCCTATGCCTGGCGGCAGTGGTTCGGATCGCTGGATATGCGGGTTGAGCACGATTTGAACGGCACCCGGCTGGAGCTGTTTTCCATGCTTGCGCAAGCCGCCATGCACGGGATGGGGATGGCATTGATACCGCCGTTTCTGATTCGGAACGAACTGGAAAGCGGGAGATTGATCAATCCGTGCCCTCACAGTTTCGACAGCGACAATGCGTATTACCTGGTCATTCCAGAGCGCAAAGCTGAATCTGCCGCACTGCTGGCGTTCAGGGATTGGCTGATCGCCGAAGCCGAGACGTACCTCGACTCCGGCGGTCGGTAAAGCCGCTTTACTGACGAATACCTTCCACTGACAGGATTAGCTCGACTTCTTCAGAAGCGGGACCGAGGTCCTTGGTAATGTCGAAATCTTTCAGTTTCAGCTTGGTGCTGCCCTCGAAGCCGGCGCGGTAGCCGCCCCATGGATCCTGCCCTTCGCCGAGGAACTTGGCATCGAGCACCACCGGCTTGGTCACGCCGTTGAGGGTCAGGTCCCCAGTGATCTTCGCCGTATCTTCCCCTGTCATCTCGACCTTGGTCGACTTGAACGTCGCTTGCGGATGCTCGTCGACGCTGAGGAAGTCATCGCTGCGCAAGTGCTTGTCGCGCTCAGCGTGGTTGGTGTCGACGCTGGCGGTCTGAATGGTCACGTTCACATCGCTTCCTGCCGGCTTGTCGGCATCCCAGCTGAACGTGCCGTCGAAGTCATTGAAGCGGCCATACAGCCAGCTGTAGCCGAGGTGGCTGATCTTGAAATTGACGAAGGCGTGCTGGCCTTCCTTGTCGATCACATAGTCGGCGGCTTGCAACGAGCCGGACAGAGCCAGCAGACCACCCAATGCAATACCTGCAAACGCTTTGTTCATCTCAGTTCTCCCTAGGGTTGCGAAGCCGCATGCCAAGCATGCGGCGCAGTGTGTCATCTCGATCGATAAAATGATGCTTGAGCGCGCCCAGCGCGTGGATTGCCGCCAGGACGAGCACGCCGATAGCCAGCCAGTAATGGACCGCGCCGGCCCGATCGGCCTGTTTCGGTAGGTTGGTGATCAACGCTGGCATGTCGAACCAGCTGAAAACGTTGACTGGCTGTCCCTTCGCCGTGGAAATCAGATAGCCGCTCGCCAGGATGCCGAACAACAGAATATAGAGGAGCGCGTGTACCGCACCGGCCAGGCGCGTTTCCCAACGTTTATGGTTGCCAAGGTGCTCCGGCTGTTGATTCCCAAGGCGCCAGAGCAGACGCAACAGCAAAACCGCCGCCAAAGTGACGCCGATGCTTTTGTGCCAGAACGGAGCGCTGTGATAATAGGCGCTGTAATAGCCGAGATCGACCATCCATAGGCCGAGGATGGCCAGCCCAACAACGGTCAATGCGACCAGCCAATGAAGAACCACGGCGATCAGCCCGTATCGTTGGGGACTGTTGCGTACCTGCATCGAACCGCTCCGGTCAGTTGATCACGCCGATTCTTGCATCGAATCGGCGGCCGGAAAAGCGCAAAAAGCAGTTACCAAAGATCAGGTTTTTGAATAGATACCACAACCGTCAGATCAGAAGAACAGCTTGCGCAGCTCGGTTCCAGGCTCCACAGCCCGCATGAACGCTTCACCGACCAAAAAGCCGAATACGTCATGCGCCAGCATCAGATCGACATCGGCGCGATTGAGAATACCGCTCTCGGTCACCAGCATACGATCAGCCGGAACGCGGGAGAGCAGCTCGAGCGTGGTATCCAGCGTGACGTCGAAGGTATGCAGGTTGCGGTTGTTGATGCCAACCAATGGCGTATCGAGGCGCAGCGCCCTGTCGAGCTCTTCGCCATCGTGCACTTCGACCAGCACATCCAGGCCGTGCTCGGCGGCGACGGCGGCCAGCTCGGCCATCTGGCCGTCTTCGAGCGCTGAAACGATCAGCAGGATACAATCGGCGCCCATGGCCCGGGCTTCGACCACCTGATACGGATCGACCAGGAAATCCTTGCGAATGACGGGCAGACTGCAGGCCGCGCGTGCCTGGCGCAGATAGTCGTCGTGCCCTTGAAAGAAGTCGACATCGGTCAGTATCGACAGACAGGCCGCGCCACCCTTCTCATAACTGGCCGCAATGTCGGCGGGCACGAAATGCTCGCGCAGCACACCCTTGCTCGGCGATGCCTTCTTGATCTCGGCGATGACCGCCGGCTTGCGAGCCGCAGCACGACGCTGCAACGCCTGGGCAAAGCCGCGTACCGGCTCGGCTGCCGCGGCCAGCGTTTCCAGCTCGGATAGCGCTACATTTGCCCGGCGCTCGGCCACTTCCTCATACTTGCGGGTAATGATGTTCTGCAGAATCGTCGGCACGCTCACTGGCTGGCCTCCTCGCGAAAGACGTCGGTGAAGGCTACCAGTTCGCTTAGTTTTTCCCGTGCCAG
>CAYZFU010000308.1:0-3317 GCA_964477725.1 uncultured Halopseudomonas sp. | reverse complement strand
AGGTATTGAATACCAGTTTCACGATTACAAAAAGGAAGGCATCGACGCTAACCGGCTGCGGGCCTGGTGTGACGAACATGGCTGGGAGACTGTCCTCAATCGCCAGGGCACCACGTTCCGCAAGCTCGACGACGCCGACAAGCAGAATATCGATACCAGTAAAGCCGTTGCCCTGATGCAGGCCAACCCATCGATGATTAAAAGACCGGTGCTCGACACCGGCTCGCAGCGACTGGTCGGCTTCAAGCCGGACCAGTACGCCGCTGCCCTCAAATGACCGTCCATGTACAGCATCCAAGGAATTAGCCCATGAGTGAATGTTTCAGCCTGGCCTTTGGCGTCGGAACGCAGAATACTGCCGGCAACTGGCTCGAAGTTTTCTACCCACAGCCGATGTTGCACCCTGATCCCAAGCTGGTTCAGGTGGTCGCCGAACAACTCGGTTATAGCGACGGCAATCAGGCACTGTCACTGAAGGCGACCCAATGTGAGGCACTCGGCAAGGCGCTGGAGCAAGCCGGATTCGCCGAAGTCGGCGCGACGGTCGCGCAGTTCGCAAGTAGCAGCCGTCCGTTGGTAGCGACCATCCTTGCGACCGACGAGGCGCCCTCCTCTACGCCCGAAGCCTATCTCAAGCTGCACCTGCTCTCGCATCGACTGGTCAAACCCCATGGTGTGGTGCTGGCCGGCATCTTCCCGCTGCTGCCGAACGTTGCCTGGACCAATCAGGGCGCGATCGACATCGCTGAGCTGCCGCAGCGCCAGCTCGCCGCACGCCTTCAGGGCAAGACCATCGTGGTCCACAGCATCGACAAGTTCCCGTCCATGACCGACTACGTGGTACCGGCCGGCATACGTATCGCCGACACTGCCCGCGTGCGTCTGGGCGCCTACGTAGGCGAAGGCACCACAGTCATGCATGAAGGTTTCATCAACTTCAATGCCGGTACCGCAGGCACCAGCATGGTCGAAGGTCGAATTTCGGCTGGTGTGTTCGTCGGCAAGGGTTCGGACCTGGGCGGTGGTTGCTCGACCATGGGCACCTTGTCGGGTGGCGGCAATATCGTTATTTCGGTCGGCGAAGGCTGCCTGATCGGCGCCAACGCCGGTATTGGTATCCCGCTGGGCGATCGCTGCACCGTCGAGGCCGGCCTGTACATTACTGCCGGGATCAAGGTCGCCCTGCTGGACGACGCCGACAACATCGTCGAGATCGTCAAGGCGCGCGATCTGGCCAACCAGACCGATCTGCTGTTCCGTCGTAATTCCCAGACTGGCGCGATCGAGTGTAAAACCAACAAGAGCGCCATCCAGCTCAACGAGATGCTTCACGCGCACAACTGAGAAGCAGCAGCGAGCGACAAGCTTCAAGCGGCAAGCTGAATGGTGCCGCTTGAAGTTCCGCTTTATGGATAGATCGTACCGGGTGCTAGCTCGGGCCGTCCTGCCTCTTGTCTCCTGCCTCCTGCCTCCTGCCTTCAGCTCAGAACTCTCAACTCGCCGCGTGCTGCTTGTAGCTTGTAGCTTGCCGCTTGTCGCTCAGCGGCTCCCGCCGCTGCCCCCTACCGCAGAAGGCGTTCGACGATTTTGGCCGCCATGTTCAGGCCGATGGCGCCGGTCACCATTGAAACCGCTCCCAGCCCGCCCTCGCAGTCCAGCTTGACCACTTCCCCATCGAATACCTTGGTTCGGCATACGCTGCCATCAGGCTGCGGATAGGTCAGCTGCTCGGTCGAATAGACACAGGGCACGCCGAAGCTCCGCTTGCTGTCAGCGCGCGGAAAATTATGATGCCGGCGCAGCTCCGAGCGCGCCTTGGCGGCGAGCGGATCATTAGTGGTCCTGGACAGATCAGCAACCTTGATCTGCAACGGGTCGAACTGCCCTGCCGCGCCGCCGGAGGTCACGATGGGAATCTTGCGACGTTTGCACCAGGCGATCAGCGCCACCTTGGATTTGACGCTATCGATACAGTCGGCAACCGCATCCATGTCGTTGGTGATGTAATCCGGAAGTGTCTTTTCGGAGATGAAGTCCATGACCGCGTTGACCTTGCAGTCCGGGTTGATCTGGCGCAGCCGCTCGGCCATGACGTCGACCTTTGGTCGGCCTATCTGTCCCTGCAACGCTGGAAGCTGCCGATTGGTGTTGGTCTGGCATACCTCATCCAGGTCGATAAGGGTAATCTGGCCGATGCCTGTACGTGCAAGCGCTTCGGTCGCCCAGGAGCCGACCCCGCCAATGCCGACGATCGCCACGTGACATTTTCCCAACCGCGCAAGGCCTTCGCGCCCGTAAAGTCGTGCTATTCCGCCGAAGCGTGGATCATCTGTCGACATGCTGAACCCTCTAGAATCTGCGGCGATTATACCAACGGCCAGATGGACCGTGGGCGACCACCTACCGCCAGCTGATCAAAAAACAAGCAAGATCCGCTGGGGCAGGACGGATGACAATCCGATGTGGTTATCCTGCACTTATCCACAGCCCCATCCACCGTAACTGTGCACAACTCAGTATTTGTCACGGCGGCAAGCTATGGGACACTGCGCTCCCATCTTCTGGTGCCGACAACACATGAACCCACCTCGACAGCGCTCGCCAGCCGCCGTGCCACATCCGCGCAATCGGCATCGAGGCCACTATGATTTCGCTGCCCTGACTCGGACAACCCCCGAGCTGCAGCGCTTCATGCGCCGCGGCGTGCACGGCCAGCTGACGCTCGACTTCGCCAATCCCGAAGCGGTGCGTGTGCTGAACCGGGCGCTGCTCCGCGCCGACTACGGCATCGAAGGATGGGACATTCCGCCAGGCTATCTTTGTCCTCCGGTGCCCGGGCGCGCCGACTACGTTCACGCCCTGGCCGACCTGCTCGCAGAAAGCCATGACGGCGTGTTACCGGCCGGCGCCGGACTGCTTGGCCTGGACATCGGCACTGGCACGAACCTGATCTATCCCCTTATCGGACAGGTGGAATATGGCTGGCGTTTCATTGGCGCTGACATCGATCCGGTCGCCCTGGACAACGCAGCACGCATTCTCAGCGCCAATCCCACGCTAGACCAGACAATAGTACTGCGGCACCAGCCGGATCCGCGGGATATCTTCAACGGATTGATTCGGCCGGACGAGTCGATCGACTTCACGCTGTGCAATCCGCCGTTCCACCGCAGCGCAGAGGAGGCACGGGATGCCAACCGGAAGAAATGGCGGAACCTTCGGGGCTCTGCTGACGATTCGCTGAATTTCGGCGGCCAGCACAACGAGCTTTATTGCGCGGATGGGGAAGCTGGATTTCTGCGGCGTATGGCGGACCA
>CAYZFU010000307.1:0-3347 GCA_964477725.1 uncultured Halopseudomonas sp. | reverse complement strand
CTCTGGCGGTGCCCTGCACTCGGCCACCGGGACTGGCGATGAAGCTGATCGATTGAGTCTGCATAGGTTCCATATAGGCCCTTCTGGCCAGTATCGTACTGAAATGTTCACGCGCCGACTTGGCTCGGGTAAACACGCCGAGCAAGGTGTTGGCGTCTCGTTCGGCTACCGCGTCGCGCAACCTGTCCAGATCGCGGGTAAACGCGTCCAGGCTGCGTAACACGGCGTCGCGGTTAGCCAGGAACACGTCTCGCCACATCACCGGATCGCTAGCAGCAATGCGGGTGAAATCGCGGAATCCGCCTGCCGCGTAGCGGAATATTTCCATGTTCTCGCTGCGTGCCGCCAGGGTGTCGACCAGCGAGAACGCCAGCAGATGCGGCAAATGACTGGTCGCTGCCAGGACTTCGTCATGGTCCGCAACAGTCATCGCCTCGACGTCTGCATCCAGAGCCCGCCATAAGCGGGTGATGAGTGCGACAGCCTGTTCGCTGGTGTGTTCCAACGGCGTGAGAATCACTTTATGGCGAGCGAACAGATCGCCCCTCGCAGCCTCGACGCCGCTTTTCTCTGAGCCAGCTATAGGGTGACCGGGCACGAACAGGGCCGGCACTTCGCCAAACGCTTCCTCGACCGCCTTGACCACGGCGCCCTTGGTGCTGCCGACATCCGAGACCACGGCCTGACCGAGATCGAGCGCCGCCAGTTCCGCAAGCACCGGCTCCATTGCCAGAACCGGCACCGCAAGGATGATCACATCCGCTTCGCGCACTGCCTCGGCGAGACTGTCGGTGACGCGGTCGACCACGCCCAACGGCACAGCCAACCGGCGCGTCAGCGGATCGGGATCACAACCGACCACCTCACGGCACAGCCCGCTCGCACGCAGCCCCTTGGCAAAGGAGCCGCCGATAAGACCGAGTCCGACGACAGCCAGGCGACCGATTATGCTTTTCTGAGGTGACAGGTTATTTACCTCAATCACTGGCAAGCACCTTGGTCAGCGTCTCCAGAAAGCGCTGGTTCTCGCGCTTCAACCCGATGGTGACGCGCAGGTGGTTGGGCATCGCGTAGTTTGCGACAGGACGCACGATCACGCCCTCGCGCAACAGAGCCTGGAATACCGGAGCAGCTTCCCGGCCCAGATCCACCGCAATGAAGTTTCCGCGGGACGCAATCCAGTTCAACCCCATGCGACGGAAGCCTTCCTCGAGCTGCAGCATGCCCTGGCGATTGGTCGCGCGACTTTCGGCAAGATAATTCACGTCGCCAAGCGCTGCGACTGCCGCGGCAAGCGCCAGGCTGTTGACATTGAATGGCTGTCGGACGCGGTTCATGGCGTCGGCGATGACGGGATTGGAAATGGCGTATCCGACCCGCAGCGCTGCCAGCCCGTAAGCTTTGGAAAACGTGCGCGAAACCAGCAGATTCGCCCGGCCGGACAGATAGTCCAGGCCATTGGGCATATCGCTGTCTTCTACATACTCGGTATAGGCCTCGTCCAGCACGACGATGACGTCCTGCGGAACGCGCTCGAGGAAAGCCTCCAGCTCACCGCGGCCGATCCATGTACCGGTCGGGTTATTCGGGTTGGCGATGAAGACCAGTCGCGTCGCGGGAGTGATCGCGTCAGCCATCGCCTCGAGATCGTGTCCCCAGTTCCTGGCAGGCACGACCACCGCCCTGGCACCAACAGCCTGGGTGACTATCGGGTATACCGCAAACGCATGCTCGCTGAACACCACCTCATGCTGCGGCCCAACGAAGGCACGCGTAATCAGCTCGAGAATGTCATTGGATCCATTACCAAGGGTGAGCATGGCAGGGGACACGTCGAAGCGTTCCGCGAGCGCCTGCTTCAGCGTGAAACCGTTGCCGTCCGGGTAATGGGTCAACTCAGGCAAGCCGGCCTGGATAGCCTGGACAGCCAGAGGACTCGGGCCCAGAGGGTTCTCGTTGCTGGCGAGTTTGACGATGTCGGCCGGATTCAGGCCAAGTTCGCGGGCCAGTTCTTCAACCGGCTTGCCAGGCACATAGGGTGACAGCTTCTGCACGCCCGGCTGGGCCAGGGCGAGAAAATCACAACTCATGACACGAGCCTCAAGCTTGACGCTCCAAGCGGTAGGCGACCCGGGCTACGCATGGCAGCTGAGCGCCTCTCGCTTGAAGCTGCGTTTCAGAGTACCGCTTTCGGGTAAGAACCGAGAACCTTCAGCGCTACGGATTCGTCGTTGATCTTTTCTAGAACATCCTTGATCAACGGATCGGCGTGATGACCGAAGAAATCTATGAAAAACACGTACGTCCACTTGCCGCTGCGCGACGGACGGGTCTCGATTCGTGACAGGTCGATGCCATTGGTATGAAACGGCTGCAACAGTGAATGCAAGGCGCCCGGCTTGTTGCGCATCGACACGATGATCGAGGTCTTGTCATCCCCTGTCGGCGGCACCGACTGGCTACCGATGATAAGAAACCGCGTGGAATTGTCGGGGCGGTCCTCGATTTTCTCGGCAATCTTGGTCAGACCGTACAGCTCACACGCCATGTCGCCTGCAATGGCAGCCGAGTTCCACTCGCCCTTCACCCGCCTTGCGGCGTCTGCGTTGCTGCTGACAGCGACCCGCTCGACGTTGGGGTAATGCGCGTCCAGCCACTTGCGGCACTGCGCCAGCGACTGGGCGTGAGAATAAACGCGGGAAATCTTGTCGGTCTTGGTATTTTCGCCGATGAGCAAGTGATGGTGAATGCGTAGCTCGACTTCCCCACAGATCACCATGTCGTGTTCGAGAAAGCTGTCCAGTGTATGGTTGATTGCGCCCTCGGTGGAGTTCTCCACCGGCACCACGCCAAACTGCACGGCACCGGCCGCTACCTCGCGGAAGATTTCATCGATCGCGGCCATCGGCACGCTGATCACCGAATGACCGAAATGCTTGATGGCAGCGGCCTGGGTAAAGGTCCCTTCGGGGCCGAGATAGGCCACGCGCAGCGGCTCTTCCAGAGCCAGACACGCCGACATGATCTCGCGGAACAGCCGCGCCATTTCTTCGTTGTCCAGCGGCCCTTTGTTCAGTTCCATGATGTGCTTGAGCACCCAGGCTTCACGCTCGGGGCGGTAGAACACCGGCTTGGCGCCTTCGGGCAGGGACTTCTGCTTGACCTGGGCGACCGTCTGGGCACAGGCGGCACGCTCGCTGATCAGCTCCATGATCTTTTCGTCGATCGAGTCGATGCGATTACGCAGAGCCTTGAGTTGAGCTTCGTCTGACATGGCGATCAACCGTGCTGCTTTTCGAATTCGGCCATGTACTCGATCAGCGCATCGACAGCGCTTTCAGGCACGG
>CAYZFU010000306.1:0-3363 GCA_964477725.1 uncultured Halopseudomonas sp. | reverse complement strand
CCCTGCATATCGTCGATACCGCAGGACTGCGCGACACTGAAGATCGTGTGGAGAAGATTGGGGTGGAACGCGCCATGGCTGCCATCAGCGAAGCGGATCGTATCCTGCTGGTGGTCGACGCTTCCCAACCACAGGGAGTCGACATGGACCAACTGTGGCCGGAGTTCCTGTCGCAACGGCCCGACCCGAGTAAGGTAACGCTGGTGTTCAACAAGATCGATCTCACTGGAGACAGCGTTTCGCTAGTTGAAGATCAGCGCGGCAGCAGCGTGTTGCGTCTCTGCGCGCGCAGTGGAGAGGGCATCGAGCTGCTTCGTCAGCATCTGAAAGCATGCATGGGCTATGAACAGACGTCCGAAGGCCTGTTCAGCGCACGTCGCAGACATCTTGATGCGCTGTCCACCGCCGCGCGCTTTCTCGAACACGGTCATGAACAGCTCACCGTACTAGGCGCCGGCGAGCTGCTAGCCGAGGACCTGCGGCTAGCTCAGCATGCATTGAGTGAAATTACCGGCGAGTTCAGTGCAGACGATCTGCTGGGCCGCATATTCTCCAGCTTCTGCATCGGCAAATAAGCCAGCTTCACCACAGCGCGCCGACGCCGGTGCGCTCGTTCCTTTGTCTTCTCTCCTGTATCTCCTCTGGTCCCACCTCGCCACCCACAATGCTGCCAACCTGAAACCGCAGCGACGTACCCGCTCACGACTGGATAAGGTCTGTGGACAACCACCTCCAGGATACCCCTGCGAACCTGTATAAAAGACGGGAGCAAAATCACTTGTGGATATATGTTGCGTTTATCCACAGGAACAATACCCCTATATCCCTATCTTGTCGGCAGCCTGGACACAGACTTTTTGTCAATACAAAGAACTGTTTTAAAAGAACATTTGTCGCTTATCCACAGAAACCCGCGCACTCATATACAGCATCTATATCTGTCTTTTTAAATAATTTCTTCTTTGTATATCTTGTTTGCGCTCACATTGGCGCTGCTCAAAAAACATCCAGCGTTCGGCTGTATTTTTCCTGTACTGGGCCTATAATCAGCGCCTTTTCCCGAAGCCAGGCCTCGCCCGGCAATGAGGTGCAGTGTGGATTTTCCAGCTCGATTCGACGTGATCGTGGTAGGTGGCGGCCATGCCGGTACCGAGGCTGCGTTAGCCGCCGCGCGCATGGGTTCCACCACGCTTCTGCTAAGCCACAATGTCGAGACGCTCGGGCAGATGAGCTGCAATCCGGCTATCGGCGGCATCGGCAAGAGTCATCTGGTCAAGGAAATTGACGCCCTCGGTGGCGCCATGGCACGTGCCACGGATCAGGCGGGTATCCAGTTTCGTGTACTCAACAGCCGCAAAGGCCCGGCGGTGCGTGCCACCCGGGCTCAGGCCGATCGCGTGCTGTACAAGGCCGCCATCCGCCATATCCTGGAAAATCAGCCCAACCTGTGGATATTTCAGCAGGCCTGCGATGACCTGATCGTCGAGCGAGGCCAGGCACGCGGGGTCGTTACCCAGATGGGCCTGCGATTCCATTCCGACAACGTGGTTCTGACCACCGGGACCTTCCTCGGCGGGTTGATTCATATCGGCCTGGATAACTATTCCGGCGGTCGCGCCGGCGACCCGCCCGCGATTGCCCTTGCGCAGCGTTTACGCCAGTTACCTTTACGCGTCGACAGACTGAAAACCGGTACGCCACCGCGTATCGACGGTCGTTCGGTAGACTTCAGCAAGATGACTGCCCAGCCGGGCGATACGCCACTTCCGGTGATGTCGTTCCTGGGTGATGTGTCCGAGCATCCCCAGCAGGTCAATTGCTGGATTACGCACACCAACGAACGCACCCACGAGATCATCCGTCAGAATCTGGATCGCTCTCCGATGTATACCGGCGTGATCGAGGGGGTCGGTCCACGCTATTGTCCGTCGATCGAGGACAAGATCCATCGCTTCGCCGACAAGGACCAGCACCAGGTTTTCATCGAGCCGGAAGGTCTGACCACTCACGAGCTGTATCCCAACGGCATTTCCACCTCGCTGCCCTTCGATGTGCAATTGCAGATCGTCCGTTCGATTCAGGGGATGGAGAACGCGCACATCCTGCGTCCGGGTTATGCCATCGAATACGATTACTTCAACCCACAGGACCTGAAGTATTCGCTCGAGACCAAGGTCATCGACGGACTGTTCTTTGCCGGCCAGATCAACGGCACTACCGGTTACGAGGAGGCGGCTGCCCAGGGTCTGCTCGCCGGTCTTAACGCCGCGCGCCGTGCTCAGGGTCTCGAGTCGTGGTGCCCGCGCCGCGACGAAGCCTATATCGGCGTGCTGGTAGACGATCTGATCACCATGGGTACGCGTGAACCGTATCGGATGTTTACCTCCCGCGCCGAGTACCGCCTGGTATTGCGTGAAGACAACGCCGATTTGCGGCTGACCGAAAAGGGGCGTGAGCTCGGGTTGGTCGATGACCATCGCTGGCAGGTATTCAATACCAAGCGCGAAGCGATCGAACGCGAACACCAGCGTCTGCGTAGCACCTGGGTTCAGCCGCAAAGCGAGACCGGCAGAGCGTTTTCCGAGCGTTTCGCCACCCCGTTGACCCATGAATACAGCCTGCTGGATCTGCTGCGTCGTCCGGAAGTGGACTATTCTGGTCTTTGCGACGTGACCGGCCGGGTCGATATCGCGGCCGATGCCGCAGAACAGGTGGAGATCAGAACCAAGTACGCCGGCTATATCGAACGGCAACAGGAGGAAATCGACCGCCTGCGGCTGAACGAGGAGACTCGCCTGCCCGCGGATTTCGATTACCAGTCGATCAATGGTCTTTCGAACGAGATCAAACACAAGCTGGCCGACGTTCGTCCGCAGACCCTTGGCCAGGCGTCACGTATCCCCGGTGTCACCCCCGCGGCGGTCAGTCTGTTGCTGGTGCATCTGAAAAAGCGCAGCGCTCTGGGCGGTAGTCGACTGGCACAGGAGGCCTGAGTGGCGGCCGATCATCTACGCCAGCTGCAAAGTGGCGCGGAGCAACTGGGTATCGAGCTGTCGGCTGACCAGGCGGACCGACTGCTGGCTCACCTCGGCTTGCTGCAGAAGTGGAACAAGGCTTACAACCTGACAGCCGTGAGAGACCCGGACGAGATGGTCAGCCGGCATCTTCTCGACAGCTTGAGCGTGGTTCCTTTCATCCAGGGCGAACGCTGTCTGGATGTCGGTAGCGGCGGGGGCATGCCAGGGGTGATCCTCGCCATCATGGCGCCGCAGCGGTCCTTGACCCTACTGGACAGTAACGGCAAAAAAACCCGTTTTCTCACACAGGTTCGTGTCGAACTCGGCCTGGACAACCTGGCAGTGG
>CAYZFU010000305.1:0-3382 GCA_964477725.1 uncultured Halopseudomonas sp. | reverse complement strand
CGGTCGATAACAGGACTTCCTATGGACACCATCACCCGACAAGACCGCATCACGCTCAAGAACCTCAAGGTCG
This sequence comes from uncultured Halopseudomonas sp., assembly GCA_964477725.1. Taxonomy (GTDB): domain Bacteria; phylum Pseudomonadota; class Gammaproteobacteria; order Pseudomonadales; family Pseudomonadaceae; genus Halopseudomonas. The sequence goes on along the minus strand of CAYZFU010000305.1, from coordinate 3,309 downwards.
CCGACTTCGCCAGCGAGGAAACGCTGTGCTTCACCGCCACCGTCATGTTCGACGGCAGGCCCATCGCCGAAGCCCGCAATGACGGACACGGCGGCTCGACGTTCGTGCGCCCGCTGCAAGGCCAGGCCGCGCTGCTGGCCCAGGCCGAGGAATTCGCCAAGAGCCTGCCGCCGGCATCGCTCGACGTCGAACGCGAGGACGCCGAGCCGCTTCTCATCGACATGACGCTCGACTTCCTCGTGGACCAGTTGGCCGATGCCATGCATGCGGAGCGCAAGCTGCGCACCGCGTTCAACCGCGACATCGGCAACAAGGTGCTGTTCATCAAGGACGGCCGGCTGCTGTTCCTCAAGGGCATCAAGCTCAAGGCCATTGCCGACCGCGCGGCGTATTTCGCAAAGCTGCGCAGCCGACAGGACCAGCCCATCATCATCCTGGCCGAGCTGCCAGCGGACGAGGCATTCGCCATCTGGAAGCAGCATGTCCTGGGTGACAAGCCCCGCTGATCCAGCCTCACCGCACCGTCATGACCGCCCCGCACTCGTTGCGGGGCTTTTCTTTGTCCTGCGCACATCAATCGGGGCTGGACCAGATGCCGATTTCCAACTGACGTGGCGCGGCACCCTCACGAAGCTGTCCGCATGTCCGCTGATTCGTCAGCACATGCCAGCAGCCAGGGTTTCAGGCTGCCGCGGGGTTCTCTCCGCGCAACCCACCAGTCCGCATCGCATCCATTGCGCGGACGCGCGTTCCCAAGACGCTGATGCTTTTTTTTCAACCGCGTGCGGGAGCTGCCATCCCGTGAGGGACAGGGCCCCGCTTTTCCAAGGAGCCCGTCCATGTCCCAGCAAGCCTCTTTCGGCCAGTTGGCCCTGACCTACTGCGGCAAGTTCCTGCCGCTCGAAGTCTTGCAAAGCGCCGCCGGCCACTACATCGGCACGCGCGATACCGAAGGTCCCGTTTCGCGGGAATCTCGTGAGTACTTCCGCAGCCATGCTGCGGCTCAACGTGCCCTCGAAAGAGGCGGCTGGTCCCAGCTCGCCATTCCCTGATCCAACTGGAGGAATCACGTCATGAACCAGCTACTGCCGCAGGAAGTCGTCGATCAGATCGTTCGGGAAGAACGGCATTTCAGCGCTGCGCCCCAAGCCTTTTTTGAGGCCTGGAAGCGTGGTGTCGAAATCGCCGGCCCGCAATGGTTTGGCGATGGCACCCGTGAAGGTCTGAACCAGGCCAAGAGCAAGTGGGATCTGCGTCCCGACATGCTGCGGCTCAACGATGCCCTCGGCGTCCTGAGCAGCGGCGAACGCATGTTCCTGTCCGCCATGGTCAGCTTCTACAACGCGCGCGAGGGCGGTGCCATGCTCAAGCGCTGCCGCTTCCACGGGCTGTCGGACTTCGACGGTCTCGATCTGGAACGCCGCAAGGTCATCGCCGACCTGCTGGTGAACTACAGCGGTTGGTGAGCCGGTCTCCGGCACGCCACTGTCCTCTCGCCCCCCCGTGAGGGACATGCGCCCATAAGGCCATGTCCCTCAATTTTTCTTCCCCATCGCCCGACGCCAACGGCCTTGGGCTATTCCCTGCGGATGCCATCGTCCGCATGGGCTGGCTCCGCTCTTCTCGAAAGGAGCCAGCATGGCAAACAACTACTACGAAGGCACGGGCGTTCTCGTGCTCAACCGCGTTACTCCCGTCATCAAGGCACTGTTCGGTGCTTTCGCGCTCGACGAAAACCATCCCGGCAATGGGCAGGCCTACATCGCCCAGATCGCCGAAACCAATGATCCACGCTGGACAGATGTGCTGAGTTGTCGATTCCGCCTCTGCTTGAACGGCTGGCCGCGCACTTCCGTGCTGACCAGGACGGGGAGCGGGAGAACCTGATCGAGCACCACCAATTCGAGGACAGCGCCGACCTGGAAGCCCTGCTTCTGATCGCTACCCGCTTCGATGACGGCCATAACCTGACCGCCATCCAGTTTGAGGGCTGCTGGTATTGCAGCAAGCCAAGGCTATTCGAGTTCGGCGGCAACGGCTGCTACCTGAGCCGCGAGGTCCAGGTCTTCAGAACGTCCTCGCAGGCGCTTCAACTCGGCGATCAACTGCGCAACACCATCCTGGCCGCCGACATCGAAGAGGCCTCAGCGTTGATCGCGCTGGAGGCCGCCAACCTGCTTGCCGGCATCACCGATGAGCAATTTCGCCTAAATGTGCGCCATCGCATCGCCGAACGGCTGGTTCAGACGCCAACGATCAGCGCCGACTGACGCATTTTCCACTTTCAACCCACCGGGTCCAATTCCCGGTGGCGGGGATTGGCCCCATTATTCAAATCTGGAGAGTTCCCATGTCCCAGAAACCCAATCCCTTTCTCCGCGGCTACTGGAATCTAAAAATCGTCCGCACGCTGTGCATCGGCTACGACGACGGAAGCCCGCATGTCTGGCGAATCATCCACGCGAGTCAAAAGCACTTTTCCGACGAGGAACTGATTTCATCCTCGTGCATCGTCACCAGCGATTTCGCCGTGGTCAGGAATGGTCCCGAACCCGTGAGTGCCGAGGTGCTGGCCGAATGCGATACCGCAGAAGGTGTCAGCGGCGAAGGTGTAATCGGTGCCGTGGTCTATGCCATCCATGGCGACGACTTCGACGGTCGCCCCATCCACGTCGGCGACGCCTATTCGGCAGAGGCAGCGCGGGAAGTCGTACAGCGCCTGAGTTTCGAGACCGGCTACTACAGCCGGTGCTGGGAAATCAGCAGCGCACACATCAGCCAAGAAACCGGCCAATACCTCGCCAACCTGGCAGACCTCGCTACGCCGGAGGCATTCCTGTTCATCGCGTTCCGGGTTCCGTACAGCCCGGCGATCGGCATCAAGCTGATCTCCACCCCCTGGACGGACAAGAACCTGGACCACGCCGAGGGCATCAGTGCGGAGCAGCTTCGCCAGGAGCACCGAAGCAAGGGTATGCCGGATGACCTGGCGAACGTCATTGAACTGGCTGGCCAGGCCGACGTGCGCATCCTGATTCTCGACGCCGACGCACCCGTGCTGTTGGGCCTGCCGTTGGCCGAATCCTAGCAGCCGCTCGACGCAACATCCTTCCTCTTTGTTCTCCCCCATACCGGCCCGTCTCCCTCCCGGAGCCGGGCTGGTCCATTTTCATAGGAGCAACCTCATGTTCCCCGACCTCATCTCGCGCACGCCAGACTTCGAGCACCAGCTCGGCGCCTGCGTCAATGCCATGGGCCAGGAAGATGCCATCGGCCAGATCCTGGTATTCGAGCGCATGAGCGGCACGC
>CAYZFU010000304.1:0-3445 GCA_964477725.1 uncultured Halopseudomonas sp. | reverse complement strand
ATGACAAGGTCAGCTTCATCGACATGTTGCGCTGGATGAAAGGTCGCAGATTATTATCACTCGGCTTCGGCTTGCCGGTTTACTTCGGCATGCTGATCCCGCTGGTCAACCTGCTGGTCATGCCGGCTGCCGTGGCAGGCTCGACGATCATGTGGGTGCGCGAGCGCGAGCTGCCGATGCCATGAAAGCGCAATAATTACGTCATAATTCGATCACTCATCGGGCCCAGAATGGTCCGATGAAAACACCCGCTTCCTCATTTCAGCGCTACGCGCTGGTAACCGAAACCTATCCGCCGCAGGTCAACGGCGTGGCCAACACGCTGGGTCATCTATGCGAAGGACTTCTGCGGCTTGGCCACCAGGTGGAACTGGTTCGTCCGGCTCAGCCCGGCGAGCAGCCCGGCCGGGACGAAGCCGGCAATCTGTCCGAGCAGCGGGTCATGGGCATGCCGATACCGCGGTATTCGGAACTGCAGATGGGTCGCTCCGCACGCCGACTGCTGACGCAGATCTGGAGCCGGCGGCGACCGGACGCCGTTTACATCGCCACCGAAGGTCCGCTTGGCTGGTCCGCCCTGCGCGCAGCGCGGCGGCTGGGTTTGCCGGTGGTCAGCGGCTTTCATACGAACTTCCATCAGTACGCCGAGCATTACGGGCTGGGAATGGTTGGACCCGCGGCCGGCGCCTACTTGCGCTGGTTCCACAACCAGTCGCAGCTGACCCTGACCGCAAGCATGACGCAGCAGAACGAACTGGCCCGGCTCGGCATTCATAATCTGGCAACGCTGGGGCGAGGCGTCGACCATGAACGATTCCACCCGCATCACCGCAGCGTAGAGCTGCGCCGGAGCTGGCAGGCGGGAGAAGATGATCTGGTCCTGCTCTACGTCGGTCGCCTGGCCAACGAAAAGAACCTGCAACTGCTGGTGGATACATGGCGCAGCCTGAACCAGCAGCCCGGCCAGGCCGCTGGCCAGCTGCGGCTGGTTGTTGCGGGTACCGGACCACTCAAGCGCCAGCTCCAGCGAAAGCTCCCCGACGCGCGATTTACTGGCAGCCTGACCGGCCCGGAGCTCGCTCGCCACTATGCCAGCGCTGACATTTTCCTCTTCCCCAGCCTGACCGAAACCTTCGGCAATGTGGTGATCGAGGCAATGGCTTCAGGATTGGCAGTGAATGCCTTCGATCTGGCCGCGGCGAACCAGCATATACACGACCGTTACAGCGGTTGCCTGGCGACTGCCGCTGACGAAAAACAGTTTATGGAGAACATCAGGTGGCTGATTGACGACGCTGAAGGGCTGCGAGGGGTCCGCCTGCATGCGCGGCATAGCGCCTGCCAGATGACATGGGACGCGGTGATTGAACGGTTTGCAGGTTACCTGCGAAAAGCCGCCGTGGCTCCAACGAGCACGGCGACTGCCAGCGTCATCAGACGCGGACCCCGCGCACAGAGCGATGGGTCCGGTCGTTCAGGCTAGGGTTTTCAGCGCTTCGCGGCTGAACGGGAGAATATCCGCGAAGCGACCTTCACGAACCTTCTCGGCCCACTGCGGGTCGACGATAAGCGCGCGACCTACCGCGACCAGATCGAACTCGCCCTTGCCGAGACGCTCGAGCAGGCCGTCGATGTTCTGGGTCTGGGCAACCTTGTCGGTCTTGACCATGAATTCGAGGAATTCGCCGTCCAGCCCGACGCTGCCGACCGTAATGGTCGGTTTGCGGGTGATCTTGCGCGTCCAGCCAGCCAGATTGAGATCCGATCCCTCGAACTCCGGCTCCCAGAAGCGGCGCTGCGAACAATGGAAGATGTCGACACCCGCCTCGGATAGCGGTTTGAGGAACTCTTCCAGCAACTCCGGCGTGGGCGCCAGACGCGCGGTATAGTCCTGCTGTTTCCACTGCGAGAAACGAAAGATGACCGGATAGTCCGGGCCGACTGCTTCGCGCACCGCGCGAATGATTTCAACGGCGAAGCGACCGCGGTTTTCCATGCTGCCGCCATATTCGTCGTCGCGCTGGTTGCTCGCTTCCCAGAAGAACTGATCGATCAGATAGCCATGCGCACCGTGCAGCTCGATAGCGTCCATGCCGATCGCCTTGGCGTCCTTCGCCGCCTTGGCAAAAGCCTGCACGACATCGTCGATGTCCTGCTTGGTCATGCCGTGGACCAGCTTCTTGCCGTCCTTGATCTTGTCCATCGGGCCGTAACCCGGGACGTCGCCATTCGGCTCAGTACCCAGACGACGCACGTTGCCCACGTGCCACAGCTGCGGAGCGATCTTGCCGCCAACCGCATGCACCGCCTCGACCACTTTCTTCCAGCCGGCGAGCGCTTCCTCGCCATGGAATGCCGGGACGTTCGGATAACCGTTGGCCGCCTGGTGATCGACCGTAGTGCCTTCGGTAATGATCAAACCGACACCGGACTCGGCGCGGCGGCGATAGTATTCGACGACCTGCTCTGTCGGCACGCCACGGGGCGAGAAGTTGCGCGTCATCGGCGCCATGACGATGCGGTTGTTGAGCGAAAGCGGGCCCAGCTCGAACGACTCGAACAGCGGGCGGGTATCTGCGGACATGCGAAGTCTCCTGGGGTTTCGATGGTCTTGCTTGACGACCCTGCGAGTTGACCGGTCGTCTCGTTGTAATGCTTCAGGGTTGGAGCATGCGCTCCAGCTGGGTGATGAATGTACGCAGCGGACCGACCTGACGATCCACCTTCATGCGCAGCAACGCACCTTCCCAGGCGGCACCAATGAAGGCAGCCAGCTCTGTCGGGTTCTGGTCAGCGGCGATCTCGCCTCGCTCCCGGGCGGCCTGGAGACACTCGGCCAGTACTGCGCTGGAGCGGTTGAGTATGGCGCTGGCGGCGTAACCGATCGGCTGGCTTTCATCAGCCATTTCATGGCATAGACTGCCGATGAAACACTGGTGCGTCGGCTCCTGCTGGTTGGCGAAGTATCCCACCAGATCGCGATAGAAGCGCAGGATGCGTTCGCGCGGGCTGAGCTCAGAGACGCCTAGCGCCTGGGCGAAGCGTTCGAGCCGGGGCGTGTAATAGAAGTGCAGAGCCTGGATGGCGAAGTCTTCCTTGCTCTCGAAGTAGTGATAGAACGAACCTTTCGGCACACCGGCGCCCTGGGTGATCTCCTGTACGCCAGTTCCGCTATAGCCCTTGAGCAGCATTGCTTCGGTACCCGCAGCAAGTATGCGTGCCCGTTTATCCTGGATAATATTCATGTCCGCCACTATACGACTGGTCATCTTTGGCGGATACGGACACAGATCAACATCATTATCAGTGATACATCCGAATAGCTGCCGGCGGACCGTCCGGCAGCTTTCGCAAGACTGCGGCAGAAAACAAAAAACCGAGCAATAGCTCGGCTCAGACTGCTGACAAAGCCCTGGCCCTTCGGCCGGGGCTTTTGTTTAATAGG
>CAYZFU010000303.1:0-3452 GCA_964477725.1 uncultured Halopseudomonas sp. | reverse complement strand
TTGCTGATGCGCGGCAATACCGGTACGACGATCCTCAACACTGGCTGGGATTTGCTCGGCTGGCGCGCATTCACTGCGTCTTCAGCTTCCAGATGCAGATCGTGCAGATAAGGCAGCACGCCCAGTACCGGCACACCGGTGCGGGCCTCGAGCCAGTCGATACCCGGCTGCAGCAAGCTCACGTCGCCGCGAAAACGGTTGATCACGAAACCGCGCACGCGGGCACGTTCACTCGGCGAGAGCAGCTCCAGCGTGCCGACCAGATGCGCGAACACGCCGCCCTTGTCGATATCGGCGACCAGCAGCACCGGGCAATCGATCGCCTCGGCGAACCCCATGTTGGCGATGTCGCCCTCACGCAGGTTGATTTCAGCAGGCGAACCGGCACCTTCGACCACTATGACGTCATAGCACTGGCGAAGACGCTGATGCGAGTCCAGTACGGCGCGCATCGCCTCGGGTTTGTAGGCATGGTAGGTCCGGGCATCCATGCAGCCAATCGCGTGCCCGTGAATGATGATCTGCGCCCCGGTATCAGTGTTCGGTTTCAACAGCACCGGGTTCATGTCGGTGTGCGGCGAGACGCCTGAGGCTTCGGCCTGGACCGCCTGGGCGCGCCCAATCTCTCCGCCGTCGATAGTCACCGCCGAGTTCAGAGCCATGTTCTGTGGCTTGAACGGCGCTACGCTGATCCCCTGGCGAAGCAGCCAGCGGCATAGTGCGGTCACGAGCGTACTCTTGCCGGCGTCCGAGGTGGTGCCCTGCACCATGACGGTAGGCATGATCAGTCCGCCTCCCGTACGGCCTGCAAAGCCAGGCTCAGACGTTTCCAACCGGATTCGTCGGTCGGCAAGCCGATACGCAAGGCCGAATGCTCAGCAAACAGCCGCGTGAGGATGCCCTGTCTGGCGAGCGCCTCATATATCGATGTCGATTCAGCGTCTTCGACCCATTGAAACAACGCGCAGCCGCCTGCGGGAGCGAGTCCATGGGAAGCCAGCAATCCGGCCAGCCGCTGGCCGTCCGCGGCGAGGCGCTCGCGCCAGGTCTGCTGAGCTTCCCGGTCAGCCAGAGCGAGTCGCCCAATATAGCGTGTCGGCCCACTGACGGCCCAGGGCCCCAGTCGCTCGGCCAGTGCCTGGCAAACCGGCTCGGCCGCCAACACGAAACCCAGTCGTGCGCCACCCAACCCAAAGAACTTGCCTAGCGAACGCAGCACCACCAGCCCGGGGAGCGCCGAATGTGCAGCCAGACTGTCTTCAGGGGTCGGGTCGATGAATGCTTCGTCGACGACAAGGCACCCACCGCGACCCGCCAGGAGCGAATGCCAGCCAAGAAGCTGACCGACAGTGAAGCGTCGTCCGGTCGGGTTGTTGGGATTGACCACAACAAGCACGTCGATATGCGCGAGACCGGCTTCCACATCATCTGAACCCAGCGACTCGACCACGAAGCCCGCCGCTTGCCAGGCATGCCGATGCTCGGCATAACATGGCTCGACGACCCCCACGCGCCGCCCGGCGAACAGCGCCGGCAAGGCCTGAATCGCCGCCTGGGATCCGGCGACCGGAAGAATCGAGTCGGTGCCGTAATAGGCTCGCGCGGCCTCTTCGAGGCCGTCCTGCTCTTCCGGAAGACGCTGCCATACCTCAGCGGGAACAGGCTGCAGCGGCCAGGCATAGGGGGCCAGGCCGGTCGACAGATCCAGCCAGTCCGCAAGCGGGATCCCGTATTGCGCGCCCGCTTGGCGCAAACGCCCACCGTGTTCAAGCAAGGCTTAGCCCCCAGACGAGAAAGATCACTATGACCCAGAGCGTGACGCTGCGGCGTACCAGCCGAAGGGCATGCAGGATGTCTACCGCGCCGGGCGCCGGACCCGCGCCGAGCAAGGGGCGCTTGTGGATTTCGCCTTCGTAGCTGGCCGGTCCGCCCATGCTGACGCCAAGCGCACCGGCCCCGGCCGCCATGACCGGACCAGCGTTAGGACTATCCCAAAGCGGTGCCTGCTGCGCCCAGCAGGCGAGTGCCAGCCGAGTCTTGCCACATAATGCGTAAGTCAGCGCCACCAGGCGGGCCGGAATGAAGTTGAGGAAGTCGTCGATCTTCGCCGCAGCCCAGCCGAAGTGCAGGAAACGCTCGTTCCGATAGCCCCACATTGCGTCCAGCGTATTGGCCAGCCGGTACAGAACCACACCAGGCCCGCCGAATATGGCAAACCAGAACAGCGCAGCGAACACCGCATCGCTGCCGTTTTCCAGAACCGACTCGGCGGTGGCGCGCGCTACACCCGTCTCATCCAGGGCACTTGTGTTGCGGCTGACGATGCATCCAACCCGCTGTCTGGCGACGTCCAGGTTGCCCGCCGCTAGCGCCCGCACGATCGGCATCGCGTGTTCGGAGAGACTGCGCAGGCCGATGGCTAGATACAGCAGTACGATTTCCGCCAGCCAGCCAATGCCGGGCAGACTTGATATCAGCCAGGCCGCGAAGGTAAGCGGCAATACCGCCAGAGACCACGCCGCAAGCCCCTTATTGCGCCGCGGTTCCCCCCGATTGAACCGCAGCTCGATGGCCGAGGCCAGCCAGCCGAAGCCCACCAGCGGATGCCAGCGACGCGGCTCGCCGAGTATCTGGTCAAGCAGGATCGCTCCGAGCATAAGCGGCGCCATCATCGCATGCGTTCCGCACAGTTTCGGATGAGACGCTGCAGTTCATCCAGCCCCAGCGTCAGCGCCGAGATGCCCGGCTGGAGAATGTCGGCAGATTTGACTTCGTGCACGTCGCCACTGCGAATCGCCGGGACCGCTGCCCAACCATCGCGCTCGACCAGCTGCTCCGGGCGGAATCGCTTGCCGCACCAGGAGCCGATAATCAGATCCGGCGCGCGGCGAACCACCTCCATCGGATCGGTGATGTAACGCTTGCGCGCGCTGGGATGATGACTGAGATCGGCGAAGCAGTCCTCACCCCCGGCTATTTCGATCAGCTCGCTGACCCAGCGGATGCCCGAGATCAACGGGTCATTCCACTCCTCAAAGTACACCCGTGGCCTGCAACGACGAAGCCTGCTGACGAACCCGATCGAGGCGCGCTTGCAGCGACTGGACCAGTTCAGCTGCCCGCTCGCCCGCGCCTACGAGCGCACCCAGCGTTTCGATCATGCGCAGGATGCCAGCTATGTCGCGCTGGTTGAACAGATGCACTTCCAGCCCTTCCCGGGCCAACTCGGCGACGATACCCGCCTGCAGGTCGCAGTAACCCAGAACCAGATCCGGCTTGAGTTCGAGAATCCGCTCGGTCTTGGCACTGGTGAAGGCCGAGACCTTGGGTTTTTCCCGGCGCGCCTGCGGTGGATGCACGGTAAAGCCGGAAATACCGGCGATGCGATCCTGCTCGCCGAGACGGTAGAGCACTTCGCAGGTTTCGGTAGACAGACAGACGATGCGCTGTGG
>CAYZFU010000302.1:0-3466 GCA_964477725.1 uncultured Halopseudomonas sp. | reverse complement strand
GGCCTGGCGCAAACTGGACAGGCTGACGTCATAGCGAGTGGCGATCATCGACAGCGTATCGCCGCGGCGTACCGTGTGTTCACGCGGGCCAAGCGCCTGCAGACGGCCGCTCGCCTTCATCGCAGCGATACGAGTGCCCGGCGGGGGGCTGCGATGGAAGTAGTCTCTGATGCCGCTGTGAATCGCTCGCGCCAGTGCCTGCTGATGACTCGTGGTCACCAGCTTCTGCGCCTCGCCAGGATTGGAGATGAACCCAGTCTCGATCAGGATCGACGGGATATCCGGTGATTTGAGCACCATGAAACCCGCTTGCTCCACACGTCGCTTGTGCAGTGGATTGACCTGGCCGATGTTCGACAGCACCAGCTGACCGACATCGAGGCTGGCCGACAGCGTAGCGGTCATGGAAAGATCAAGCAGCACACTGGCCAGCACCTGATCCTTGTTTTCCAGACTGACGCCACCGACACCGCCGATCAGATCGGAACGGTTTTCACGATCTGCCAGTAACCGGGCCGTTTCGGAGGTTGCACCGCGGTCGGACAGGGCAAATACCGAAGCGCCAAAGGCGCTGGTCCGGGTAAAGGCGTCAGCGTGGATCGACACCAGCAGATCAGCGTTATGCTTGCGAGCGATTTCGGTCCGCTTGCGTAGCGGGATGAAATAGTCGCCGGTGCGCACCAGCTCAGCCTTGAACCCGGGCTGCGCATCAATCATGGCTTTGAGCTTTTTGGAGATCGCCAGAACCACGTCCTTTTCCCTTGCTCCCCGATGGCCTATGGCGCCCGGGTCTTCGCCGCCGTGGCCGGCATCGATGGCGATGATGATGTCGCGCTCACCGCCTTGCGGTGCCGAACGCGCCGGCGGTTGACCCAGCGGCGCAGCGCTGGGCGTGGAGCTGGTGAGACCCTGCCGTGCTTCCGGCGGCTGCTCGTGGTCGAACAGATCCAGCACCAGACGATGGCCGTACTGTTGATTCGGCGGCAGGGTGAAGCTTTTCGGGTTGACCACCCGTGACAGATCCAGAACGACGCGCAGCCCAGTCCCGTCGCGGGTCGCCGAGCGCAGGCCGGTAAGCGGCGTGTTATCCAGCGGAAGCGAGTCGGTGGCGGCGGCAAATCGGGCATTATCGATGTCTATGACGATCCGCTCGGGACTGCTCAGCGTAAACAGCTTGTGCTCTGCTGGCCCGGACAAGTCGAAGACCAGTCGGGTATTGTCCGGGGCACGCCAGATTCGCACATTCTGAATGTCGGCAGCCTGCAATCCGGAAGACAGGGCAAGGCCAAGGCCGAGCGCCATCCAGGCGAGAACCACACGAGCTGCTCCCCAAGTTTTTCCCATCACGGCCAAGCTTCACCCCTGTTGTTTTGCAGCCGCTGGCAAGCCGCCAGACCGTGCGCACTGTAGCTTTCGACGCTGAGTTTACGCCCGGAGCCTTCTGCTGCAATGGTAATCTTCAGGTCGGGACTTGGCAAAAGGCCTTTACCTTTTTCCGGCCATTCGATCAGACACAGGCTATGCCCTTCGAAATAGTCGCGAATCCCAAGGAATTCAAGCTCCTCCGGATCATTCAGGCGATAGAGATCGAAGTGGAAGATGCTCGCGCCTTCAAGCTCATACGGCTCGACCAGCGTGAATGTCGGGCTTTTCACAGCCCCGGCGTGACCTGCACCCCGAACTACGCCCCGGCTCAGCGTCGTTTTGCCGGCGCCAAGATTGCCGTCCAGGTATACGACGCCGTGCCATAGCAGCGCCGCCCCAAGCTGGGCACCGAAGCGCTGCATCGCTTCTTCACCCTCGATGAACCACTGGTCTGTCATGGATTTGCCTCAGCGTTGAGTAGTTGCCTGGCCGGACCGATCAGGTCACTGGCCAGCACACCCCATTCACCTTCCTTCGCGGCGATGTCGCCAGCCGCAGCATGCACCAGCACGGCAAGCCGAGCCGCCGCACCGGCCTCATCGACTCGAGCGAGCAACGACACCGCGATGCCCGTCAGCACGTCGCCCATTCCGGCAGTCGCCATGCCTGGGTTGCCAGCGCTGCACAAGGCGACAGGCAAACCCGCTTCAGGCGGACCCGCGACAAGGCTTCCGACGCCTTTGAGAACCACTGCGCAGCCGAACTTAGCGGACAATCGGGTCACAGTCTGATGCCTGTCTGCCTGCACCTCACTGGTCGTGCAGCCCAGCAGGCGCGCCGCTTCGGCCGGGTGCGGCGTGATGATGCACTGCCGTCCGAGTTCAAGCCGCTCGGGGTGGGCTTCGGCAATCTCGTTCAAGGCATCAGCGTCGAGCACCATGGGCCGCCCGCAACCGAGCGTCTTTGCCAGGATCGCCCGGCCCCACGCCTGACGCCCTAGCCCCGGCCCGATTGCGACAACATCGGCCCGATCGAGCAGCTCGTCTATCGCCTCGCTGTTTTCGACAGGGTGCACCATGATTTCCGGACAGCGCGTCAATATGGCGGCGACGTGCTCCGAGCGCGTCGCCACACTGACCCGCCCTGCGCCACTGCGCAGCGCGGCTTCAGCCGCGAGAATGATCGCGCCACCCATACCATGGTCGCCGCCAATCAGCAGAACATGGCCGAACATCCCCTTGTGCGCGGCTTTTGGCCGTGATTTCAGCAGGCCGGACCACTCGGACCAGTCGAGACGCTCGGCCATAGCCGGTACCGATTCGACCGGGACCTCATCCAGCGGTGCATAACACAGCTCGCCGACCTGATCGGGACCTTCGGCCGTGAACATGCCGAACTTGGCAGCAATGAAGGTCACGGTCAGGTCCGCCCGGATCGCGTCTCCGAGCACCACGCCGCGGTCCGCGTCCAGGCCACTCGGAATGTCTACGGCCACCAGCGGCAGTCCGCTGGCATTGGCAGCGCGGATGGCGCCGCGGTAGGGCTCGCGAACGTCTCCGCTCAGCCCGGTGCCGAGCATGGCGTCGACGATTACGCCATCCAGATTCGCATCGCGCCGCCAGGGCAGGATATCCACACCCACTTCTTCGGCCGCTTCGCGCGCCGTGAGCGCATCACCGGTCAGGCGCAGCCGGTCCACCAACGTGAAAACCTGCACCGGCCAACCCGCTTCGTGAGCGAAGCGGGCCACCAGGTAGCCATCGCCACCGTTATTGCCCCCACCGCACAGGACGGTAAGCCGGTGGCGCTCGGGCCACCGCTCGCGGATTGCCTCCCAGACGGCGCCAGCAGCCCGCCGCATGAGCTCGAAACCCGCCACACCATTCTCAACGATCCGCATGTCGAGCGCACGTGTCTGGGCGGCACTATAGAGTTGACGAGGTAACGTTGATCGCATGGATATGTCACCGGGTTGGATATCTGGCAAAATTATACGTCCACACCGCTTCCGACCCCAGCCCCATGCCAGAAACAGCCATCGATTATGCCGAGCTGGCCGAGCGCATCCGTGAGTTCGCTAGCGACCTCGGCTTTCAGCAGA
>CAYZFU010000301.1:0-3476 GCA_964477725.1 uncultured Halopseudomonas sp. | reverse complement strand
CTGGTACCAGTAGGGAAACTGTCCTTCCTTGGCCAGGTGTTCCACCTGATTGACGTACCCGGAACGTATGCTGCCGCCGTCGACTTCCTGCAGGGCGACCAGGTCGAAGTCATTGAGCATGCGAGCGATCTGGCCGAGCGTGGCCTGGCGGCGTGCATGGGGCAGCAAATGCTGCCAGCTGCGAGTGAGGTAGTGATGATAGCGTTGGGTATTGATACCCACCTGGATGTTGAAGCTGAGCAGACGCAGCACGTTGGGCAGCGTCTGCTCGGATGAGACCCAGTGCGGATTGGTGCGCAGGCAAGCTGGCGCCATTGATCCGTGGGTCGAGCGTCGTACCGGGATGTTTCCCGCTGAAATCATGGGCAACCTCAGTTCGATTGCCGTTCCTGCTCCACCAGGTACTCGGCAACCTTGAGCATGTCTTCAAAGCCGCCGACCATGGCGGCTTCGATGCGATATTTTCCGTTCACGACCAGCGTGGGAACGCCGGTGGCACGGTAGGCCTTGGACAGCCGCTCGGCCTGGGCCATCTTGCCGCGCACACCCATCGATGACCAGGCGCGCTTGAACGCCTTCTCTCCGATACCGTACGACTCGAGGAATTCGATCATCTCTTTCTGGGTGGCCAGCCGCTTCTTCTCGTTATGGATTGCCTGGAACACTGCCTGATGTGTTTCATCGAGCTTGTTCAGGCTTTCCAGAGTGTAGTAGAGCTGGCCGTGGGTATTCCAGACGCCGCCGAAGAAGGCAGGAACCGGGCGGAAGTAGGCGTCCTCGGGAAGCGTTTTCTTCCACTCGCCAATGATGGGCTCGAGCGAAAAGCAATGACCGCAGCCGTACCAGAACAGCTCGGCCACTTCGATCTTGTCCGCATTCTGGGTAGGCGCTGGGGCAGTCAGTTCGACGTAGTGAACACCAGCCTCGTAGGGTGCTGCTTGCTGAGCATGGGCCAGGGCCAGACTGCCGAGCAGCCAGACCAGAGCAACGGAAATCAACGCGCGCATGTAACTCTCCCGAACAAATACTTTACGTATTGAGCGATGGCCGCTGGTTGGCCTCGTTCATCCTGATCCGAGCAGCATAACCGCTGCTGCACGAAAAAAGGGTGACCGAAGCCACCCTTTTTTTGAAGCCCGCCGCAACACGCGGTAATACGTGGATCAGCGCAAGCCTTGGATGTAGTTGGCCACGGCTTCGATGTCGCGATTACTCAGCTTCTCCGCGATCATTTGCATAATGCGGGTATCGCCATCGTTGGTACGCTCGCCTTCGCGGAAGTCGGTCAGCTGCTTGACCGTATACGCAGCGTGCTGGCCGGCCAGATGCGGGAAGCCTGCTGGCTCGTTACCCTTGCCGGTTGGCGAATGGCAGCCGGTACAGGCCGGCAAGCCGGTCGACAGACGTCCACCACGGTAAAGCTTCTCGCCCGTTTCTGCCAATACCGGATCGGCAACGCCGCCAGACATGGTGTTCTCGGAGAAGTAGGCTGCGATGTCGGCCAGATCCTGCTCGTTGAACGGGTCGAGCATGCCGGTCATTTCAACCACGACGCGACGCCCTTCCTTGATGTCGGCAAGCTGTTTGTACAGGTAGCGTTCGCCCTGGCCCGCGAGTTTCGGGAAGTTGCCGGAGGTGCTATTGCCGTCGGCTCCATGGCAGGCGCCGCACATGGCTACCTTGCCGGCACCGGCTTCAGCGTTTCCTTCGACCGGGACCTGTGCATAGGCCGAACCGGCCACACCGAGGGATAACACCAGACTCACGAGTAATTTATTCATCGGCTAATCCAATTACGGCTAAAAAAAGTGGCATTGCCCGCAGCTCCGGCTTCGTAGGCCGCGTTATCCAGACGGACTGCCTCGTTATTCGTTCCCGTCACGCATCTGGTGCCAGTAGAGCGCCATGCTATCCGCCGTAAGGTGGGGCTGCAATGGTCAGACTGTCGCACTGAGCAGCCGGGATATAAAACCGCAGCAGTATATACTAAGCTACGTAGCGACGTGAATGTCGTCGCCTCCCATGCCAGCCTTCACGGATTCATCCATGTCTCTAGCAACACCTCTCGTCTCCCTGTGCCAGCGCGCATCCTTTATCAAAAGCGCCAGTCAGGTCGATCAATGCCCGCACGATCAGGGTTTCGAAGTAGCGTTTGCCGGGCGTTCCAACGCGGGCAAGTCCAGCGCCCTGAACACGCTTACCCATGCGCGTCTGGCTCGCACGTCGAAGACCCCCGGGCGTACGCAGTTGATAAACTTCTTCGGTCTCGATGAGCAGCGCCGTCTGGTCGATCTGCCCGGTTACGGCTACGCCAAGGTACCGCTGGCGCTGAAGGAACACTGGAAACAGCATCTGGACGCATACCTTACCCATCGTGACTCGCTGGTTGGTCTGGTCCTGGTGATGGACATACGTCATCCGCTGTCGGATTTCGATCAGATGATGCTGCAATGGGCCGGCGACAGCAGCCTGCCAACGCTGGTACTGCTGAGCAAGGCGGACAAGCTGGCCTACGGTGCGGCAAAAAATGAGCTGCTGAAGATTCAGACGCGCGTGCGCAGGGAACACGGCGATCTGGTGTCAGTGCAACTGTTCTCCTCGCCCAAGCGACAGGGCGTCGATGAAGCGCACGCCGTGCTCGAGCAGTGGTTCTTTCCCGATCTGCTGGATATCGATGCAGCCGAAGGCTGATACGGGCGAATCGCAGGCAAAAAAAACCCCGAACTTCTATGGGGAGGGAAGGTTCGGGGCTTAACGACCGGGCTGTGCTAGGAAAGGGTTGCCCGGTTTTCTGCCAACACTAAATCACATCTAAGGAGCAAGAAGGGCTTGACTGGCCATTCACAAGCTCTGACCGCCCCGTTTCGCTGAAGTTCCAAAAGTGTTCAAAAAAAAATTTTGCAGGGGGACGAAGCCGCTCTAATGAGCCTCGTCCCAGTTCATGCCCACGCCGACCTCGACCGCCAGCGGCACGTCCAGTTGAGCGGCCGCACTCATGCGTTGGCACAACCCGTCGCGAACATTTTCGACCAGATCCTCTCGTACTTCGAGCACCAGTTCATCGTGCACCTGCATGATCACGCGCGCATCCATTTGCGATTCGATCAGCCAGCGGTCCACGTCAATCATGGCGCGCTTGATGATGTCCGCGGCGGTGCCTTGCATCGGTGCGTTGATTGCTGTGCGCTCGGCGGCCTTGCGCATCGCCTGGTTCTTCGAATTGATGTCCGGCAGGTACAGCCTGCGACCGAACAGCGTTTCGACAAAGCCCTGCTCGTGCGCCTGGTCCCGGGTGCGTTCCATGTAGCTGAGCACGCCGGGGTAGCGGACGAAGTAGCGGTCAATATAGGCCTGGGCCTCCTTGCGGTCGACGCCAATCTGCTTGGCCAGGCCGAACGCACTCATCCCATAGATGAGTCCGAAGTTGATCGCCTTGGCGCTGCGGCGCTGGTCGTTGCTGACTTCATCCAGCGAAA
>CAYZFU010000300.1:0-3504 GCA_964477725.1 uncultured Halopseudomonas sp. | reverse complement strand
AGGATGTTGTGCTCGACGTTGTAGGTTTTGTCGTCGATCAGGATGTTCTCGCAGGTTTGCTGCGGGGATGGGGTCGGTGCGGTACGCATGTGTCTTCTCTGAATGGTGTGGATGCCTGGCAGCGTAAAGAGCCCGTTTGCGCTTGTCGGTATCCCAGGGCCTATTGTTCGGCCTGCTCCCAGGTACCTCTGTTTTTGTGCATCCCGGCCAATGGCCGGGCGCGCTGTCGTGCTGTGCATCGAGCCACGCTACGCGAGTCTCGCCCCATTCGGGCTTCCATCGTCCCCTCGCTGTGCTCGGCTGATGCCTTCGGCCCAGCTACGCAGGGCCTGCGCGCTGTGCTTGCGTGGGGCGTCGCCAACGCTGCGGCCATTGCCTGTCGATCCGCCTTTCCCTGGCTTCATCACCTTGTCGCGACTGTAGCGCACGGCCATGCGCCATCAAGGCGCGCCGGGCCGTGTCCTCGGCTGCGCCTGCGGGCCGCACCTCCCTCGGCGCTTGCCTCCTTGACGGATCCCGTCCGCGCGCTCCTGACCGTCGCGGGCGATGAACTCAGGAAAGACGGTGGCAACGAGGCCGGCCCAGGTCTTCGCGCCGCCCCACCGGAAGAGCCGAAAGCGGGCTCCGAATCTAGGAATCCGGTGGGGGTTGAACAGCAAACCTTGTCAGGAGAACGACCATGCAACTGGCTTCCAGCTTCTCTAACCGCTCCCCCGTGCTGCGCTCGGCGTCCCCGTTGTCGGATGAACAGATTCGCGCCGTGGCCCCGTCCATCTTCGCTGATGCGCCGCACGAAAGCCGTTCGGAGCGCTACAGCTACATTCCTACTGCGACCGTGCTGCAGGAACTGCGTGGCGAAGGCTTCGAGCCTTTCATGGTGTGTCAGACCCGTGTGCGTCGGGACGACCGCCGCGACTTCACCAAACACATGATTCGCCTGCGCCATGCGAGCCAGATCGACGCCCGAGGCGAAGCCAACGAAATCATTCTGCTGAACTCGCACGACGGCACCAGCAGCTACCAGATGCTGGCCGGTATGTTCCGCTTCGTCTGCCAGAACGGCCTGGTCTGCGGCGACACCGTGGCGGATGTGCGCGTGCATCACAAAGGCAATATCGCCGAGCAGGTGATCGAGGGTGCCTACGAGGTGTTGCACGGTTTCGAGCAGGCGCAGGCGTCCCGCGAGGCCATGCGCGCCGTCACCCTGGATGGTGGCGAGGCCGAAGTTTTCGCCCGTGCCGCGCTGGCCCTCAAGTACGACGACCCCGACAAGCCCGCACCGATCACCGAACGGCAGGTGCTGGCCCCGCGCCGTCTCGATGACAACCGCGCCGACCTGTGGAGCGTGTTCAACCGCACCCAGGAAAACCTAATCCGTGGCGGCCTGCTCGGTCGCGGCGGCAACGGGCGCCGCCAGCGTACCCGTCCCGTGCAGGGCATCGATCAGGACCTGCGCCTGAACCGCGCCCTGTGGCTGTTGGCCGATGGTCTGCGTCAGTTGAAAGCCTGAACCTCTCCGGAGGGGCTGTCAGGCAAGTGCCCCTCCGTTTCAACCGCAGATTATGCTCACGCGTCATACCATGAGTGACCAGCTACCTCTGAAACCGAGAGCAGCAGCATTGTTACGCTCAGTTTGGGTTCCAGGGAAAAGCGTTGTGACTCTTTGATCGACATGCAGTACGATATTTGCCAGCCGCGTCCTGCTGAACCTGCTGCCGGGTTAAACGACGTTCTTCTGCTTCACCTCTCGCGACCGTGCCTATTCCCACAGGTCGATGCGTAATCGGCAGACATCGACCAGTTATCAAGGAACTTGGCATGTCTGTTTCTACTTTTTTCGTTTCCGAAGCTTCTCTGCGTAATCTCAAACAGGGTGCTCAGCGCCGCGGCCGCGCGTTGGGTATCTCTTCCTCTCACCTAAGCGAAGCCATTGCGGCCTCGTTGGGGTACAAGACCCACGCAGCCCTGCGCGCGGCCCTTGCAGGTCATGCGACAACCGAGGCGCAAAAGCCGAGCAATGGCCAGTTGGTTCGACGCTTGAGGCAACTAGGTTATGACGCTCCCGAAAACCTGGAGTTGTTGCCGGAACTTGATCGCTCCTATTCCCCGTTCAAGAGTTTCCCCCTGGGCGCGAAGCGGGGTGTGCGTTGGTGGGCGTGGCGCAACTTGATGGTGGCGGCGATCAATGCTGGTCTCGAACAGCGCCTGTTCGGGCTTGCTCCGAATGATAACTGGTGGCCCGGTGGTGACCCTGATAGCCACAAATGTGCACGCAGCAGCTATCGCTTTGTCATCGATGGGGAGCCGGCCATTGCCAGTGTGGATGCTATCAGCGGTGATGAGCTTTCCATCAGTGTCGTCCTCAAGCCCAAGAGGGAGGAAATTCAGCCGGAATGGTACTGCGGCCTCCGCGATGGTGATGCCGTGGCGCATGGGTGGCTGGAGCGTCGCCTGGGTGCGTGGATTCAGGATGGCGGCGAGAGTTTCAGTTGCAAACGTGCGATTCAGTCACGTATTGCCGAGCTAGCAATCGAGCCCGCCGGTTATTCGGATCAAGGCAGCTTCTTCATGTAGCAACTGAGGAGTAAGTAGTCCAAAGCCGGGCGTGTCGGCGCATGCGCCGTCGGGCTTTCGGGCTACGCCCCATGCCGGCTTCGCCGTCACGGCCATTCGGCTTCAATTCCTCACGCCTTCGCGCCTGCGGCGCTGCGCGCTCTGCTTGCACAGCTCAGGTGAAATGTCTCGCCGCAATGGGCGCGGGCTACGCTCCGGCTTGCTGCAACAGATTGTGCATGCGCGTACCGTCCTCGACGCTGACGGTTCGTTGTTCCAGGTCACGAAGGACAAGCCACGGACATGTCGCGCGGCCAGACTATGGCGCCTCCAGTCAACGCCTCAAGCCCGTTCCCGCAGGACGCGGCAAGGGCGTTCTCGCCGTCGTCGGGGTGTTGGCCTTGCCCGCGTCAGGGGCAAGCCGGTGAAGCCGTCACGCGGGGAGGCCCGAGTAGGCCCCGTCTCCTTCCCGGGGCGGTTCGGCCCGGTGCGTCCTTGGCTTGTCGTGAGTCCTGGCGGTGGAACGGCTGCGCCTCGGGATTCATGGCCACAACCGTCCGGCGCAAACAATTTCCCCTCCGCTGTGCGGATTCCTCGCCCACAAATTCTGTGCGCCTCCCGGTCCTCCACGGTGTTGCGGCCGCTGCGCGATGCGGCCAGCTCGTCCACCGCCTGCCGGATCACAACAAGGACGCGATGGGCGCGACCTTGGTTACCCCGAAAGGAGAAATCATCATGGCCAACATCGGCACCTTCACCGCCCAGAACGACGGCTTCACCGGCACGGTCCGCACCCTGACGCTCAACGTCAAGGTCAAGTTCGTCCCCAACGACAGGAACAGTGAGAACGCTCCCGACTACCGCATCCAGGCGGCCGGCGGCTACGACATCGGCGCGGCCTGGAAGAAAGGCAGCCAGGCCGAGCGGCCCTACCTGTCCGTGACCCTCGAC
>CAYZFU010000299.1:0-3511 GCA_964477725.1 uncultured Halopseudomonas sp. | reverse complement strand
TGGGCAGCCTACGCTGCGCTGTAATATAGTCGTCGCGTAATTTCACTTGGGAAACGCACCGCAGCCTATGGAAACGCCCGCTCTCTCTGGCCTCGCTCGACGGATCGTGCAAGACCAACTCATCGACCAGCACGCCGCAGCAAAAGCCACGAAACAGGCTAGCCTAGATAAGATTCCGCTGATAACTTATCTTGTGCAGAACAAGCTGGCGAACGCACGAGACTTGGCTGTGGTGTGCGCGGAGGAGTTTGGGTATCCCTATTTCGACCTCACAGCGGTTGACAAGGAACACCAGCCTCAGGACTTGGTGAGCGACAAACTGATTCGCCAGCACAACGTTCTACCTCTTTACAAACGCGGCTCTCGTCTATATCTCGCTGTTTCAGACCCGACCAACCAGCAGGCTCTAAGCGATATTCAGTTCAGCACCGGATTGATGACCGATGCGGTAATGGTCGAGGACGACAAACTGCGCGCCGCTATCGAGAAGTTTCTCGACAGCCCCACCGGCGGCCTCGGAGACATGGGCGACGCGGACCTCGATGAGCTCGATGTGCAGTCCGTCTCCGATGAAGAGAAGAAGGAAGCCGGGTCAGAGGCGGACGACGCACCTATCGTCCGCTTCGTCAACAAGATGCTTCTCGATGCCGTAAAGATGGGCTCGTCGGATCTGCATTTCGAACCCTATGAGAAACTCTATCGGGTGCGTTTTCGTACGGATGGCATTCTTCATGAAGTAGCCAAGCCGCCCGTCCAGCTGGGCGTAAAGATCGCGGCCCGCTTGAAAGTCATGTCCTCTATGGATATGGCGGAACGTCGTAAGCCGCAAGACGGCCGGATCAAACTGAAAATTTCCAAGACCAAGGCCATCGACTTCCGAGTCAATACCCTTCCAACCCTGTGGGGCGAAAAGGTAGTGCTGCGTATTCTGGATTCCGAGAGTGCCAAGCTGGGTATCGACGCGCTTGGCTACGAAGACGATCAGAAACAGATGTATCTTTCGGCCCTTGCCCGGCCGCAGGGCATGATTTTGGTCACGGGCCCGACCGGTTCAGGTAAAACCGTCTCGCTCTATACCGGCCTGAACATACTGAACACCATGGAGCGCAACATTTCCACCGCGGAAGATCCGGTGGAGATCAACCTGGAAGGCATCAACCAGGTCAACGTTAACCCGAAGCAAGGCCTGGATTTTGCCCAGGCACTACGCGCATTTCTGCGTCAGGACCCGGACGTGATCATGGTCGGCGAGATCCGCGACCTGGAGACGGCAGAAATTGCCATCAAGGCCGCCCAGACCGGCCACATGGTTATGTCCACCTTGCACACCAATAGCGCCGCTGAAACGCTGACGCGACTGCGCAATATGGGCGTACCGGCATTCAACATTGCGACTTCGGTCAACCTGATCATTGCTCAGCGCCTCGCTCGACGTTTATGCAAAACGTGCAAGAAACCGGCGGACCTGCCACGCGAGGTTCTGACAGAAGAAGGCTTCACCGCAGCGCAAATTGCTGCAGGGTTGACAATTTACGAACCGGTGGGTTGCGAAAACTGCAAAGACGGTTATAAAGGGCGTGTTGGTATCTACGAGGTGGTGCGAATCACCCCGGCCATGCAACGCATCATCATGGAAGACGGCAATTCCATACAGATTTCAGAAGTCGCCCAGCAGGAAGGTTTCCGAACCTTGCGCCAGTCTGCCTTGATGAAGGCCGAGCAAGGCGTCACCAGTCTGGCGGAAGTCAATCGAGTGACCAAGGATTAAGACATGGCGCAGCAAGCAGCCTTAAAGCGAAAACCCGCCCCGGCGGCAAGAAAGACCAAGGTCGAGAAAACCGTCCCGTTCAAATGGGAAGGCAAGGATCGCAAAGGTACCAAGATCACCGGTGAGATTCAGGGCACCAACGTCGCCATCGTTAAGGCGCAATTGCGCCAACAGGGTATCCTGGTCACCAAGGTAAGCCGAGCTTCGACGCTGTTTGCCAAGCGTTCCAAACCGGTCAAGCCGCTCGACATCGCGTTTTTCACTCGCCAATTGGCGACAATGATGGCTTCAGGCGTCCCGATCGTCCAAGCTTTCGAAATCATTGCCGAAGGCGCGGAGAATCCAAATCTCCGCAAGTTGGTGGATGAGATCAGGACAGACGTGGCTGCAGGTAACACGCTCGCCGATTCTCTGAAAAAGCATCCGAAGCATTTCGACGAACTCTTTTGCAATCTCGTCGAATCAGGTGAGCAATCCGGTCGCCTGGAGTCTCTGCTTGACCGCATCGCGATGTACAAGGAAAAAACCGAAGCACTGAAGGCGAAGATCAAGAAAGCGATGACCTACCCCATCGCGGTTGTGGTGGTCGCCATCATCGTGACTGCGATCCTGTTGTTGAAGGTCGTTCCGCAATTCAAGGATGTGTTCGCTAACTTTGGCGCCGAACTTCCAGCATTCACCTTGATGGTGATCGGCCTTTCAGAGTGGCTGCAATCCTGGTGGATCGTATTTTTGCTCGGCTTCATTGCGCTCGGCTACGCCTATCGGCAAGCGCATTTACGGTCGAAGAAGTTCCGTGACGCGCAGGATCGCGCTTTACTGAAAGCGCCTGTCGTAGGCGACATCGTCTATAAGGCGGCAGTTGCCCGATACGCCCGGACCTTGTCTACGACGTTCGCCGCTGGCGTACCTTTGGTGTCGGCGCTTGATTCAGTCGCGGGCGCTGCCGGCAACGTGGTTTTTTACAACGCGGTTCAGAAGATCAAGGAAGACGTATCCGCTGGCTCTCAGCTGAACTTTTCCATGCGAACCACCAATGTTTTCCCATCGCTAGCCGTACAAATGGCGGGGATCGGTGAAGAGTCGGGTAATCTGGATGGCATGCTCGAGAAGGTCGCTGATTACTACGAGGCAGAAGTCGACAACGCCGTGGACAACCTCACCACATTGATGGAACCGATGATCATGGCTGTTTTGGGTGTGCTGATCGGTGGATTGATCATCGCCATGTATCTGCCAATCTTCCAGCTGGGCGCTGTCGTTTAATCAATGGAACTCCTCCAATACATGGCCAGCAATACGCTGGCCTTTATTTTGCTCGCTGGCCTGCTGGGCCTGATCGTCGGAAGCTTTCTCAACGTGGTAATCCATCGCCTGCCCCGGATGATGGAGCGTGAATGGAGACAACAAGCTCGAGAGATTCTTGAGCCGGAAACCGAGCACCCCGGCGAGCCGACCTACAACCTCGTTCTGCCCCATTCCCATTGCCCCAGCTGCCAGGCCGAGATCAAGGCATGGCAGAACGTTCCGGTCGTGAGCTACCTGGCGCTCGGTGGTCGCTGCGGTAGCTGCAAAACACGCATTAGCCCCCGTTACCCGCTGGTCGAGCTACTGACAGCAGCCTTGTCGATGGTCGTGGCGTGGCAGTTTGGTTTTACCTGGCAGGCCGGCTCGATGCTGCTGCTGACCTGGGCGCTGATTACCCTTAGCTTGATCGATGCGGATACCCAGTTGCTGCCCGAC
>CAYZFU010000298.1:0-3538 GCA_964477725.1 uncultured Halopseudomonas sp. | reverse complement strand
CGATGATTTTGCAACTGATGCACCAGTCGGCGTAGAGCTCGAGCACGGCAGGGCGGCCGAGCTGTTGCGCCTGGCTCAGCTCGCGCTGAAGGGCTGCCTGGCTTTCCACTGTGGTGAAGAAGGTATCGGTGTTCGCTACGGCCTGGTCCCTTTGAATGAAGGGTTGCAGCGGGCGCAACGGGTCATGACCGCCTGCCAGCGCCCCGGTAAGCGCGGCCAGGCTGTAGAACGCAGCAAGCAAAGCCAGGGTTTGCCCGAACCGCCCCCAGCCGCCCCGCGGTGACCGCTCGAACAGTCCGAGCTGGATCGCCAGGCCGGCTGCGAGGGCAGCCCATAGCGCCAGGCTCAGGGAGCCGGGCAGGACACGCTCGAGCAGCCAGATGGCTACGCCAAGCAAGCCGAACCCGAACAACTGTTTCACCCCGTTGAGCCAGGGCCCTGAGCGCGGCAGCAATGCATTACCGAACACGGCGACCAGCAGCAGGGGCGCGCCCATGCCCAGCGCGAGAAAGAACAGGCGCAGTGCGCCGCCCAGCGCATCGCCGGTGGCGCTGATATAGACCAGCGCTCCGGCCAGTGGCGCAGAAATGCACGGCGATACCACCAGCGTCGAAAGCGCGCCCATCAAGGCTGCTCCGGGTACCGAGCCACCACGTGTGCGGCTGCCCAGGCGTTCCAGCGGTTCGCGAAGCGCGGCAGGCAAGCGCAGGTCGAACAGGCCGAACATGGCCATAGCGAACAGAACGAACAGCGCGGCGAAAATGCCGAGTAGCCAGGGCGACTGCATGCGCGCCTGGATATTGAGCGCCGCGCCGAAGGTGCCGATCAAGGCGCCTACGACCGCAAAAGTAACCGCCATCCCCAGCACATAGCTGCCAGCCAGAACGAGCGCGCGCGGGCGATCGATATGCTGGCGTCCGAGCACCAGGCTGGTAAGGATGGGCAGCATCGGCAAAACGCAGGGGGTGAAGGTCAGGCCAAGGCCGGCCAGGAAGAACAACAGCAGCGCCAGCGAAATGCCGCCATCGCTCGAGGGTTCAGGCTCAGACGTCTGCGGCGCGGTCATGACCTCGCCGCTGCCAATATCGAGTACCACCGTTTCCGGGGGATAGCACAAGCCGGCGTCAGCGCAGCCCTGAAAACTCAGTCGGAGAGCGTTTGGAGTTGCACCTTCCGTTAGCTCCAATATGACTTCGAGCGAGTCGTAGTAGACCTCGACGTCGCCGAAATACTCGTCGGTCTTGTGTTCGCCGTCTGGAAGTCGTACAGCCTGGATTGCTTGCGGAGCACCAGCTGCTTCGAAGCCGAGGCGATGGCGATACAGATAGTAGCCAGGCGGCATGTCGAAACGCACGCGCAGCTGCTCGGAGCTGCGTTGTTCCAGCGACGGCCGAAACGCTTCGTGTACGGGAAGAAAGTCAGCTTGTCCGCTGCTGCCGTCAAACAGGTTGGCAGTCGACGCGCCGCCGTCAATCAGTTGCGCCTGGGCAAGAGGGGTACAGAGCAGACACAGCAACAATAGGAAGCGATGCAACAGCATGTTGGATCCGGCGAGTGATCGAAGGAGACATCATAATGCTTCATGGGGACGTTGCCGAGGGCGAATCTCGACGAGGGTGTTGCGCCTACCATGGCCGGACTGATCCTGGCGCAGACTGAATTACCTGGCTGCTGACGGTGTCCTAGCCATGCCTGGGTGGTATGCTGGGCGCGGGTTGCTAAGGAGCAGAATGATGAGATTCGGACGAAACAAGCTGGGCCAAAACAACGATTCGCTGACCTCGAAAGGTATCACTCGCTCTCTCGGTCTGGCATTGGCCGTTCTGCTGGCGGTTTACCTGCTGGCCTGCCTGATCCTCGGTTGGTACTGGAGCCGGGAGCCCGGCCTCGAACCGGTGGCTCCGACGCCCGGCCCGGATACCACGCTGGTGGTCGGCTCGACTACTGCGCGTACGGTTCATGGATTGATGTATACCCTGCTGCAGAAGCCGGGTGGCTTCATTGGCAACGACGTTTTCCCACCCGGCGTCTGGCTGGACAATATGCCCAACTGGGAATTCGGCGTGCTGGTGCAGGTACGTGACATGTCGCGGGCGATGCGCCGGGATATGGCGCGTTCGCAGTCTCAGTCGCAAGAAGACCCGGATCTGGCTCTGGCCGAGCCGCGTTTCAACTTCGACAACAACAGCTGGATGTTCCCGGGTAGCGAAAGCGAATACCGCGCCGGCCTGCGTGCCCTGAACAGATACATCCGTCGGCTCGAGGCCGGGGAGGCCAACTTCTACGCCCGCGCCGATAACCTGGCGAGCTGGATCGGTGATTCCAGCACGCGCCTGGGGTCGTTGTCGCAGAGGCTGTCTTCCAGCGTCGGGCAGGCGGAAGTGACTGAAGACGGGCGCCGCTATCGGAAGACGCCATGGCTGGAAATCGATGATGTGTTCTTCGAAGCGCGTGGCTCGGCCTGGGCTTTATTACACCTGATGCGTGCCGTCGAGCATGATTACGCCGACGTGCTGGAGCGCAAGAATGCCATGACCAGCCTGCAGCAGATCATCCGCGAACTGGAAGCGACCCAGCAGCCGCTGTACAGCCCTGTAGTGCTCAACGGCAGCGGAATGGGCATCCTGGCGAATCACTCGCTGGTCATGGCCAATTACCTGTCACGCGCGAATGCCGCGATGATTGACCTTCGCCGGCTGCTCGAGCAGGGCTAGGCATGGATGAGCGATCCATAAGCGCCTATCTCGCGCGCTCCGCTGCCGAAGACGTGTTTCACGTCAACGAGCGCGACGAGACCCTCGGGGTGGTCAGCCGCGCAACCATTCAGCGCGACAGGCTGATCACGCGCAGCACGTTCATTTTCCTCTTCAATTCACGCGGCGAGTTGTGCATGCATCGCCGGACGTTGCACAAGCGACTGTATCCGGGATTCTGGGATGTTGCTGCCGGCGGCGTGGTGAGCGCGGGCGAAAGCTACGCGGATGGTGCCAGACGTGAATTGGCCGAAGAGCTCGGCGTGGTCGGCGCTGATCTGACCGAGCATTTTCGCTTCTTCTACGACTCGTCGGAGAGCCGTCTGTGGGGGGCGGTGTTCAGTTGCGTCTGGGATGGACCGATCACCATGCAGCCCGAGGAAGTACTCGACATACGCTGGATCGATCCGCACAGCGACTGGCAGCGTCAGGGCGAGGAATATTCGCCTGACTCCCTGCTGGCGCTCAGACTGCTGATGGACAAGCAACAGCGAGACGCAAATGATGAATAGCAGAAAGAAGGGATTGGAGTCGCTCGGCGGGTTGGTCTACTCAACCGATACCGGGCGGATGTGCCCGGACTGCCGCGAACCCGTAAGCGGTTGTCGTTGTGCCGAAGCGGCCCCGCCGCAAGGAGACGGGACCGCACGGGTCCGACGGGAGACCAAGGGCCGTGGCGGCAAGACAGTAACGACCATCAGCGGTCTGATCCTGCCGGAGCCCGAGCTCAAGGCATTGGCGAAGCAGATGAAAGCGCGCTGCGGATGTGGTGGATCGTTGAAGGA
>CAYZFU010000297.1:0-3562 GCA_964477725.1 uncultured Halopseudomonas sp. | reverse complement strand
GCCTGGGCGCGAAGAGGGCGCTGGCAGGCTTGCGTGTTGATGACGATGCGGATTCTTCTTCGCGGTCATGCCCGCTCCCACGGGAAAGCTCGCCGGGTTCTTTTGTAGGGGCGCCTAGGCGCGAAGAGGGCGCTGACAGGCTCGCGTGTTGATGGCGATGCGGATTCTGCTTCGCGGTCATGCCCGCTCCTGCGGGAAATCTCGCTGGCCTCGTCCGTAGGAGCGCACCTGGGCGCGAAGGGGTTGGTTTCTGATCATGCGGCGTCTTCCTCGGGCTCGATCTTCTTTTTGCTTAGCCAGCGACGTACCGTCAGATAGAACAACGGGGTGTAGAACAGACCGAGTGCGGTGGCGACGATCATCCCGCCCATTACGCCGGTGCCCACCGCAATGCGCCCTGCAGCGCCCGCGCCGCTTGAGAGTACCAGCGGCAGCATGCCGAGAATGAAGGTCAGCGAGGTCATCAGGATCGGCCGGAAACGCATGCGCACGGCATTCATCACCGCGTCCTGTACCGATTTGCCTTGCGCTTCTTGTTCAATGGCAAACTCCACCACCAGGATGGCGTTTTTCGCTGATAGCCCGATGATGGTCACCAGGCCGACGTTGAAATACACGTTCGCGGGCAGGTCGCGCATCATGGCAAACAGAATTGCGCCCAGCGCACCGAGCGGTACGACCAGCAACACAGCGATCGGGATGGTCCAGCTCTCATAGAGGGCAGCCAGGACCATCAACACCATGATGAATGACAAGCCCAGGAGCAGCCCGACCTGACCGGAAGCCTGTTGTTCCTGGAAAGAGGCGCCGGACCATTCATAGCCGAAGCCGTCCGGTAGCTGGCTGGCCAAACGTGCCAGCTCTTCCATGGCCTCGCCGGTGGTATGTCCTTCGGCAGCATTACCCGAGATGCTCATCGCCGGATAGCCATTATACCGGTGCAGCTGGGTTGGCCCTTGCGTCCATTCCACCGTCGCAAAGGAGCCGAACGGAACATTTTCGCCTTCCTCGTTGGGGACTTTCAGATCCAGAACGTCCTGAGGTGTCATGCGATGCGGAGAGTCGCCTTGCAGCAATACCTGCAACACGCGCCCGTCAAGATTGAAGTCATTGGCGTAAGCGCTGCCGAAGGTCGCGCCAAGCGTGGCGTTGACTTCGCTGATCGACAGACCGAGCGCGCGCGCGCGGATCCGGTCGATGCTTACCCTTAGCCGCGGTGCATCTTCGGCGCCTTCGGGTCGCACGTTTTCGAGAATCTCGCTCTGGCTGGCCATGCCGAGCAATTGGTTTCGGGCATCGACCAGCGCGTCATAACCTCGGCCGCCGCGGTCCTCGAGCTCGAAGCTGAAACCGCCTGCCACACCCAGCGATGGGATTGCCGGCGGGTTGAGCGCGATCACCCGGGCTTCGGCGACCTGTGAAAGGGCGCCCATCGCCTGGCGCACCAGGGCAGGTGCGCTCTGCTCGGGCTCGGGGCGGTCTTCCCAGGGCGTGAGCCGAACGAAGGACATCGCATGAGCCTGGCCCTGGCCGAAGAAGCTGAAGCCGTACACCGCCAGCACATTCTCGACTATCGACTGGTCCTGATAAAACGCCTTGACCTGTTCCACCGCTTCGGCCGTGCGGTCAATGGTGGCGCCGGGCGGCGCCTGTACCACAGTCATGACCGAGCCCTGGTCTTCCTCGGGCAGAAACGCAGTGGGCATGCGAAGAAACAGAAACGCCGTGAGCGCAAGGAGCACAGCGAAGCCGGTCAGAAATATCACAGGGTGCGCCAGCACCTTTCCCACCCCGGCATGGTAGCGCGTGGTGGTGGCATCCATCAGCCTGTTGAACGGGTGAAACACGCGCTCGCTGAGACGTTTGTTATCGTTGTCGTCACGCGGCTTGAGCAGGGTGGCGCACAGCGCGGGCGTGAGCGTCAGCGCAAGGAAGGTGGAGATGGCCACGGCGATCGATAGCGTCACGGCAAACTGCCGGTAGATACCGCCGGTCGAGCCGGGGAAGAACGCCAACGGAACGAATACCGCGATCAAGGCCAGCGTCGTCCCGATGATGGCGGCGCTGACCTGACTCATCGCCTGGACCGTCGCCTTGTAAGGTGACAGGCCTTCTTCGTCGATCAGCCGTTTGACGTTTTCCACCACGACGATGGTGTCATCGACCAGGGTGCCGATGGCCAACACCATGCCGAACAGGCTGAGCAGGTTGATGGAGAATCCCAGCAACCAGAGCCCCAGACAGGTCCCGATCAGCGTGATGGGAATGACGATGGTCGGAATGACCGTGGTACGCCAGTTTTGCAGAAACAGCAGCATCACCAGGATCACCAGCAGCATGGCCTGGCCTAGCGTCATCAACACCTGTCGAATGGACGAGGAAATGAACGGCGTCGAGTCGTACGGTACGCTCCAGCTGATGTCTTGGGGAAAGCTATCCTCCAGCTCCGCCATGCGCGCCTTGACCGCGCTTGCGGTATCCAGCGCGTTGGCGCCGGGTGAGAGCTGCACGGCCAGACCGGCTATCGGTTTGTCGTTGAGTTCGCTGCGGGAGGTATAGTCCTGCGCCCCCAGTTCAACCCGAGCGACGTCGCGCAGGCGAACGGCCGATCCGTCCGGATTGGCACGCAAAATGATGGCACCGAATTCCTCGGGCGTGGTGAACCGACCCTGGGTCTCGATTGGCGCGGTGATCTCGATGCCCTCGCTAAGCGGGGTATCGCCGATCGCGCCGCCGGCGGCCTGGCTGTTCTGTTCACGGACCGCAGCGAGCACCTGGCTGGCCGACATACCGAAGTTGGCCAACCGATCCGGATTCAGCCAGATACGCATTGCGTAGGGAGTGTAGAACTCACGGATGTCGCCAACGCCACGCACCCGTCGAAGCTCATCAATGATATCCGTGGTGGCGAAATGACCCAGCTCGAGGCTGCTGAGCGCGCCGCTTTCCGAGCGGATGGCGATGATCAGCAGGAAGCTTGAATTGGCCTGGTAGACGCGAATGCCTTGCCTGCGCACTTCTTCGGGCAAGCGCTGTTCAACGCGGCTCAGCCTGTTCTGAACGTCCATCTGGGCCGCGTCGATGTCAGTGCCTGGCTCGAGCGTCAGCTCGATCTGTGCGCTGCCATTGGAGCGGCTGGTCGCGTCCATGTACAGATAGCCTTCGACGCCGTTGAGCTCCTGCTCGATCACCTGCGTGACGTTGGTCTCCAATACCTGAGCGTCGCCGCCGGGGTAGGTCACGTTGATGTTCAAAGCCGGCGGTGCTATCTCCGGGTACTGTTCTATCGGAAGATCCAGCAGCGCGATCAGGCCGCCGAGCAGAACGCCCAGCGCCACAACCCAGGCCAATACCGGACGGCGGATGAAAAAGGTCGGCGACATTTCAGTTCCGCTCACGGGTATCGGCGGTGTTCTGATTTTGCGTCTGCTCGCGTTCGAAGGGGCGGGTGCGCACCTCGGAGCCGCTGCGAATACCTTGCCAGCCGTCAGCGATGATGCGTTCGCCTGCCTCCAGCCCGTCTCTTACGACCCACGCGCTGCCGCGCATGTCGCCGAGTCCG
>CAYZFU010000296.1:0-3573 GCA_964477725.1 uncultured Halopseudomonas sp. | reverse complement strand
CTTTCTTGACGAGCTTGGAAGGGTCCGGCAGCCGGCCCTTCAACGACTCGGACCAGGATGCCGGGCTCGGGCCGCTGCAGTAGCGGTTCTGGATGGCGTAGGTAAACACGTTATCCATCCGTTGGCGGACACGCGTGGCGGTTTCGTTCTTGGTCAACCATAGATCGCGAAGCGCGCCAAGGACATCGTCAGCGGTGATTTCAGCAATGGCCCGTTCACCGAAGTGCGGGAACGCATAGGTTTCCAGCGTATTGATCCATTGGGCTGAGTGCTTCGCGTTTTTAAACTCCAGTTGCTTCACCGCATACACCTCGCGAGCCAGCTCCGCGAAGGTGCGTCTTTGGGCCTGACTGGCTACAAGCAAGGCCTTAGCCTGCTTGCGCTCCTCGATTGGATCAATGCCGGAACGAATCGACCCTCGCATCTCCCGAGCGGTGAATCGTGCATCGGCCAAGGTCACCGCGGGATAACCGCCCAAGCCAATGTCTCGGCGTCTGCTTCCGACCATGGTGCGTAGGACCCAGGAGCGTGACTGTCCGGCCCCGACCTGGAGCAATAACCCCGGAACACCTCCAACGGCGTAGAGGCCCGGAGAGGTCAAGCGCCTGACTTCCGTTGCGGATAATTCTTTGGCGATACGAGGCATCAATCAGGAAACCGGCATGTTGAGCAAGAGTCGCCGAGGTCCGTTTCGTCAGGCCTGGCAACCGTATACCGGGGATTCTCTCAACAAACGTCAAAGCAGCAAGCGCACCCCAGAATGGGAAGGGTACGGAGAGGTGGCAGGGGCGGGGTGCGTCTAATTATTGAAAGTAGGCAATTTGAGTTGCCAAGAACGAAGCGTGTTTAGCCCAGCGAATCTTCAACCTTCTTGACGAGCTGGTGGGGTGCGACCCGCAAGCTTCTACCTAACGCGAAAAGGGACTCCAGCGTTGGTTGCCGGAGGCCGCGTTCAAGCAGCGATATGTAGGTGCGATCGAGCCCGCAATCGAGCGCTAACGCTTCCTGAGACAGCCCCGCATTGCGACGCGAAGTACGCAGCACTGAGCCGAACGCAGCTTGGATAGGTTTGTGTTGTTCCATGAGCGCAGAACACCACTGGTGCGACTCATGGTCTACGGACTATAGTCTGCGGTATGATGCAGAGCACGGTTCGGCAAGCTAGTTCGTGCCGACAGTATTCCAACGGAGGCCGTAGTGATTTTCACGACCCACGCAAGCTGGCTGATCAACGACTTTCTCGACAAAGGCGTGCTCCCCATGGGCGAGCGGTTTTACGCGATGGTCGAGCTGGGCCTGAACATTCCGATCTACATCGTCGAGGTCCTCTACGACGTGGAGGAAGGGGAGGCGAATTGGCAACGGTTTCTCGTGAGTCAGTTCGACGACGCGCTCAGACTGGTTGAACCCGGCGTGGCAAGCCACGGAATAAGCATTCTGCTGCCGAGACAGGCGTCCGCTAGTTATGACATGGAGCTGGGGTTCATCGAGCGAGTCGAGGAAGGCAAAACCGAGGACGGGCGAATCTCACGGTTGTTTACCTGTTCGGGAGGTAAGCAATACCTGGATCCGGGCCATTCGTTCCAGGGGACTCCCGAGGAGGCAGCTTCGTTGAGCCGCAAAACGGCTTATCTGAATACCAAGCCCAAGCCGGTGGCTTTTGTCGACGACGATGACGAGCGAGGAAGGGCCTGACCGATGACGATGCCAAATGAGCGGACCAGAGCTGTGCTGGAGACAAGAGAATTCCTATTGAACCTGAAGCAGAACCTGGCGGTGCCGGACGATATCAGGCGAACTGCACAAGCTCTCCTGCGCCATTATCCGGAGCAGCGCCATCTAGCGTCCGTCGCAGCAGTTTACGAGAAGTTGAGTTCGGTAGTACTTGATGACCAAAGCTTGGCGCTGCTTTTGATGAGTGGCCCTGTCTTTGAGGATCCAGAGCGCGCAGACACGGGCAGATATTCAAGCACCCGTCCCGGAACACCGTAGGAACATGTTATGAGCACCAAGATCTCCATCGCGGCAAGTCCTTCGTTTCACCTCTACGAAGAGCTTTTCTCTCCGGACAACACTGCGGTGTTTCTCAAGATCGAAGATCCCACAGGGATCGTCTTCGAACGGTGCTGGGAAAATCAGAAGGAGAGCGTGACCGTCTCCATTCCAACCGAGGTGATGGATCGTATCGCACGCTCATGGATAGAGAAGCGTAAACGGGACGATGCGGCCGGAACGTCGGAAACGGACAAGGAGGCTTGGCCAATCGAAGCAGAAGAACACATCAGTAAGGGAGAACCCACGAACAACCTCAGCAACGACCGCACCGCCATAAAGCCCGCCGAGACGGACATGCGCTACATCACATGTGTGCCCGGAGGGTATCTGGTCCGAAAAGCAGTGCTCGGAAAGCCTAACCAACGATATTTTTCGGCAAAAAAATACGGCGAAATGGATCAAGCGCTTATCGCTGCTAAAGAGATCCGTGATCAATGGGTGAGCGAGAGCAAGCCGAAGCCTGGCTGAGCAACAGACTTTTGAAGGAGCGTTTGCCAATTTAAAAAGACGGCAGCTCAAGGCATCATCGAATGAGAGATGGGACCTTTATCTCACGCTGTGGCACGACACAAAGGGCATGTCGTCAATCAATTGATTGACGACATCGGGAGCATCTCGCCAATTGCTAAGTACATGTCCGAGCCAGAACGCCGCCGTTTGAAAGTAGGGGCATATCGTCAACCATATAATTGACGATATGCCCCTTTTCGTCAGGAAGATGTTCACTATCGACGACATGAGGCATGTCGCCAATTAGTTAGTTAGGTGACGACATGCCGCCCGCCTCTCGATTGCGCTCATACCGTCTCGGCTCGTCTAGACGTTGCAGAGGACTGAACAGTCGGTTGCTCCGACCGAGATCAGGCCACCCGCTCCCATCGCAGCTTCAAACTCCAAATTTGCTGAATTAGCCAACCCCAAGCGGCGCTGGCGTCCTTCAAGCTCCGCTGACAAACCCACAGCAGGAGAAGATGATGTTCTTCACGGTAAAAGAGGTAGCAGAGCGGTACAAGGTCAACGCATCGACGATTTGGCGTTGGCAACGGAAGGGAAGATTCCCAAAGCCGAAGAAGATTGAAGGTGTCACGCGTTGGACTGCGAACATGCTTGAGACCTACGACCAGGCGCTGGAGGAGACGAGTTGATGTCATCGGGATCTAGAGCAGAAGGTAACGTTGCGTCGGAGAGCGCTGGCTACAGCGGTAGAACAGGCACAATGATGCATATCGACTTGGTCCTAAAGAGGTTGTTCAGCGGGAGCGAAATAGCCGTACCCCACATCCTACCCAACAAAAGCGCTGCCATTGGGTGCCACAACATGACAGGCGATGCAATGTCGTATCCTTTTAATTCCTATAAAAAACAATAGGATATATTTCGTAAATGCGCATATCTGCATGAAGGTATCCATAGAGCGGCGGACTGTCTCTCCGCCAATAAATAAAAAGGCCCAGCGAATGCTGGGCTCAGACTGCTGACAAAGCCCTGGCCCTTCGGCCGGGGCTTTTGTTTAATAGG
>CAYZFU010000295.1:0-3582 GCA_964477725.1 uncultured Halopseudomonas sp. | reverse complement strand
GGCCCCTACCGGCACCAAGGCCGTGCCGGAGGCAGTGAACCGCGAAAAGGTCACCGAGCCGGTTGCGGCCACGGCCGCCAGGCGCGTGAAGTTGTAATCGGCCATCCAGGTGTCCAGATCGCTGCCACTGGCCGTCGAAGCCCGGGTAGTGACCAGCAGCGCCAGCACCAGCCCCTGCAGCCACAGCGCCACCGAAGCGACGGATTCGACCGCCGCGCGCAACGTGGAGCCGATGGTCAGGTCCACCAGCGCGGTGGCCTTGCCTTGGATGGACGCCACCTGCTCCTGCACCAGCGTCACGAAATCTTTGCTTGATAGACTCATTTGTTCACGTCAAAGGCGAGATATACGGGTTTTTTGGTCTGGGCGTCGTTGTAGCGGATGGAAATGCTCACGCCGCCGGTGATCGGAACGACGTCAATCTGCGGAGCTGGCGAGCGGGCCACGGCCGATTCGCGCAGGATCTGGCCACGAATCCGCGCCCGGATCTTCGAGACGTCGACCACGTCGCCGACCTGGCGCGGCAGGCCGGCGCCATAATCCAGATGGAACAGGTAGTCGCCGGGAAGGTCTGGCGCGCCGTTCTTGCCGGCAGCGGAGGGGTTCGTCAGGAGCCGCCGCAGCACCCGCTGCTGGCCCAGCTCCGTGCCATCCACGGCCAGCAGGTCGCCAGAAGCAGACGCCGAAAGGTCGCTGCTCCAGTAGTGGTACAGGTCGGACATCAGGAAGCCTTTACTGTGCTTGTCATGTGGGTGGCGGAAGCCTGCTGCTGTGGCGTATCCGTCTGCACGCCGCTGCCGTTGCTCTTGTGCGTGTGACTGTTGTACAGCGTAGCGAACGTCGAAGTGAGCACGCTCAGCAGACTGGAGCCCGACGCGCCCAGGTTGATCTGGGGTGCCGTCACATTCGCCGCACCGCTGGCCACGATGTTCACCACCGGGGTGGTGACGTCGATCTCCGCCGAGCCGTTGACAGAAATCTTCCCGTCGCTGGTGAACTTCAGGAAGCTGCCAGTCTTGTGCACCATCCAGAACTCACCGGAAGGCACGGCCATGGGCCGATCCTGGTCATCAAAGAAGCGGCTGCAGACAAAACCGCTGTTTGCATCGCCTTCTTCGAAATGGACGTCGACCTGGTCGCCGATAGATGGAGCGAAGATCACGCCCCAATCGTTGCCCACGGCAGCGGCCGCCAGCGAAAGCCATCCGGTTTCATCGTCGTTCGGCTGAATCCTAACCTTCACGCTATGCGTGTTCGGGTTGTAGCTGCTGATGATGCCCTTGCGCGGTTTGGCTTCGGTGTTGCCGGCCAATTGCGCCTGCAAGCGCATGGCATTGGCCAACGCGCTCATGGAGCCACCACCGAATCCGGCGCATGGTTCTTGGCATGCAGGTTCATCGAATAGCCCTCGTCAAACGACATGCGCCGCGTCACGCTGTCCGGGTAATAGGTCTGGTCCCAGGCCGTGCCCGTGCCCATCACCTGCACCATGGTGTCAATACCGAGGATGTTGTCGCCCGGAAGCGCTGCGCTCAGCTTCATCTCATGCGCGATCAGATCCGAATAGATCGTCTGCGCACGCTGCAGCGCCTGCTCCTGGGTCAGGCCCGGGATTGTGTAGGTGTAAATCTGAGTTCCGCCGAATGGCTTGGCCTTGCCGGCTTGGGTCGTATTGCCCTTGCTGGGATAGGTCGCGGCGTAGGATTTTTTCCCCTTCGAGTTGAAGGAGCGCACCACCACCTGGATGCCGCGCGAGACCGTCAGGCCACGCGTGAAGCGCAGATCCACGAAATTTCCATCGGGGAAAGATTGGTCAGCGGTAGGCTCCTGCCACATCAGCACATACGGCGTAGCCTTCGGGTCCGGCTTCGGGCCGAAATACAGCGTCTTCCCGCGCACGTAGACCGCAAACTGCTCCAGGTGCGCCAGGTAGTTCAAGATGTCCCACTCGCTGCGCTGGTCGGTCATCGTCACATGGTCGATATCGTAGTAGGTGCCCACCAGCGTGGTTGTTGCAGTCACCTGCGGCGTCAGGCCGCGGCGCACGGCCAGGTCGGTGGCGATCTGCGAAGCCGTCTTGTTCGGCCATTTCTCGGTGGTCTTGGCATCGATGAACTCGGATGTTAGGTCACGCCCGATCAGATCAATACGCCCGCGCACGATGTCGAACTCGACCTCGTCGACGCGGCCGTACAGCATGCTGGTGAGCTCGCTGGCGCGGTAATCGTCCGGATTGGCCGGGAAGCCTGCGAAAATCTCCACGAATGCCGTCTGCAGCTCGGAAAACCAGTTCGCATTCCGCTCTGCCGGCAGCATGTTCTTCATGAAGGTGATGCGGAAGGTGTCCGCCGCGTAGAAGTTGTTGCTCTCCACCTCCCACGATACCCAGCCTTCAATGAGCGTGTCGTTCAGCTTCACGGCGCCGCGCGGCTGGGTTGCGGCCGACAGCGCAGGAAGCGGATTCAGGCTAAGCATTCAAGACCCCATTCGGCGTTTGATTCAGCGGCGGCACCACGATGGTGTTCACGCCAGTAAGCTGCGGGTCGGTGCGCCCGTTGGCCGCGGCCAGCGAAGCCCAGCCCATCGGGTCGCCGTATTCATTGGCGGCCACACGGTACAGGTTGCCGCCGGCCTGCGTCACCGTCTTGGTACCAGAATTGATGCTGCCCAGGTTCTTGCCCATCCGGCCCAGGGTCACGTCCATCTGCTGCAGCTTCGGGATCTGGGCGGCGGCCGTGGCCTGGCTCAATATCCGCCTCACGTTCGTGGAAATCGGGTTGTTCGGCAGGATGCCGCCCAGCGTGGTCACGCTGCGCACCGTGTTGTTGACCGAGGCAAACAGCACCTGCACGCGCGCGCGCACCGCATTGAGCGGCTTCACAATGCTGTTGATCGTGCTGGTGGCCGCCTTGGCGATATCGCTCACCGTGCTGATGGCTGAATTCAGGTTGGATACCAGAGAAGACAGCGTCGGGTCGCCGATCTCGTCGGCCAGGTCGGTGATGCTCGTGGCGTCCTGGCTCACCAAGTCGTCCACGCTCGGCGCAGCGATGGCCAGAACCGCCCCGCTCTTGTCCTCCACCACTTCCAGGGTGATCTGGTACGACAGTTGGTGGAAGCGCTCAAAGTCGCATCGGAAATCACGGATGACCACTCGATAGAAAAACTCGTCCCAAATCAGGTCAAGTTCTTTGCCGGCGTCCTTCATGGTGTTCACGTACCGGGCGCGGTCGCGGGCGGTGGCTCCGAAGAATAGGCCAGACCAGCTGATCGGCATAGGGTCGGCGCCCATGGCCTGCACGTTGCGCTTCCCGCCGACAAGTTTGTGCACCACCAGGCGCTGCTCTCCGCCGAACGGAATGCGCTCAGGGATTTCGGTTCCGGAAAACTCGAAATCGCCAAGCTGGAGGACGGTGTCAGGCTTCATTGATATTCCAGAAAGTGAAACAGCCGCCCGAAGGCGGCCGCCATGGCGCGATGCTCATTACTTCGCATAGTTCAGACCGACCGGCGGCAACTGCCGGTTAAAGTCGAACCCAGAGCCGCCAGTCGGCCGCGCCATTTCCTTCGCCTGGTAGATTG
>CAYZFU010000294.1:0-3597 GCA_964477725.1 uncultured Halopseudomonas sp. | reverse complement strand
GCGGCTTTTTATCCCGGGCTAGGTGAATTGGTTCACAACCTGAGCATAAAAGCACGCTGAGGGCAGTACTCGCCGGCAGGAACTTGGCGGTGGTCGCTGCGAGACGATCGGTTTACCATACCGGCCTTTTTTGAGATGGGAGCAGAGCATGACCGTATTTACCCCGGGGCAACGCTGGGTGAGCGACAGCGAATCGGAACTGGGCCTGGGTACGGTACTGTCGCAGGACGACCGTCTGGTCGTCATACTATTTCCCGCCAGTGGCGAAACCCGTCACTACGCGTTGCGCAATGCACCGCTGACCCGTGTTCGTTTCACCCCGGGCGACAACATCGGCCACCACGAGGGCTGGTCGCTAACGGTCAATGACGTTACCGAGGAAAACGGTTTGCTGGTGTACCATGGCCATCGGGAAGACGGCTCGCCGGCGCGTTTCGAGGAGACGATGCTGGATAACTTCATCCAGTTCCGGCTTGCCAGTGACCGGCTGTTCGCCAGTCAGCTTGACCCGCAGGGCTGGTTCGGACTGCGTTACGAGAGCCTGCGTCACTACGGACGTATCCAGCGTTCGCCCCTGCTCGGATTAGCTGGTGTACGCACCCAGCCGATTCCGCATCAGCTTCATATCGCCCGCAGCGTCGCCGATCGGATCCATCCCCGGGTCCTCCTGGCCGACGAAGTAGGTCTGGGCAAGACCATTGAAGCCGGCCTGGTCATTCACCGTCAACTGCAGACCGGGAGGGTGAAGCGCGTGCTGATCCTGGTGCCGGAAAACCTGCAGCACCAATGGCTGGTGGAGATGCGCCGCCGCTTCAACCTTCGCTTCGCGCTGTTCAACGCGGACCGCTGCGAGGGCGCCGAGTCCAATCCCTTCGAAGAGGAACAGCTTGCCCTGGTATCGCTGGACCTGCTTCTGGCTGACGACAGGACGCGTGAGTACCTTTTGCAAAGCCAATGGGACATGCTAGTGGTCGATGAAGCGCATCACCTCGTCTGGCACGAGGATGCGCCGAGCGCCGAGTATTCCCTGGTTGAGGAACTGGCTGGCGCCATACCCGCCGTACTGCTGCTTACCGCGACTCCCGAGCAGCTCGGTCAGGCTAGTCACTTCGCGCGCCTGCGGCTGCTCGATCCGGACCGCTTCCATGATCTGGAAGCCTTTCGCCAGGAATCCAGCCGTTATCAGCCGGTCGCCGATGCGGTACAAAGCCTGCTCGATGCCAATACTCTGAACACAGAGCAACGAACCGCTATCATCCATTTCCTTGGGTCGCAGGCCGAGGCTTTGCTGGATCGCTTCGCCGAAGGCGGCGAACCCGGCACCCAGGCTCGGGACAGCCTGGTTCGGCAATTGCTCGACCGTCACGGCACCGGTCGCGTGCTCTATCGCAACACAAGAGCGGCGATCGCTGGCTTCCCGCAGCGCCAGCTGCACGCCCATCCGTTGCCCTGCCCTGACGTCTACGCCGATGTTGAAGGCCGCACTGCGCTGTATCCCGAGGTCGGGCTGCAGGATGAGTTCGAGCCGGTGGAAACTGCCTGGTGGCAGGAAGACCCGCGCGTCGACTGGCTGATCGATACGCTGAAGATGCTCAAGCGCAGCAAGGTGCTGGTCATC
The DNA here is from genome assembly GCA_964477725.1 of uncultured Halopseudomonas sp. GTDB lineage: Bacteria > Pseudomonadota > Gammaproteobacteria > Pseudomonadales > Pseudomonadaceae > Halopseudomonas. The sequence continues at coordinate 1,979 of CAYZFU010000294.1, read as the reverse complement.
TGCGCACACGCTGAAACTGCGCTGGATCTGGAAGATGCTCTGCGCGTGCGTACCGGTATCCCGGCAACGGTTTTCCACGAAGGGATGAGCATCGTCGAGCGAGACCGCGCCGCTGCGTTTTTCGCCGATGAAGAATTCGGTGCCCAGGTAATGATCTGTTCGGAAATCGGAAGCGAGGGTCGCAATTTTCAGTTCGCTCACCACCTGGTGATGTTCGATTTACCGACGCACCCCGATTTGCTGGAGCAGCGCATCGGCCGTCTGGACCGCATCGGCCAGCGCGAAACCATTCAGCTGCACGTGCCCTACCTGGAAGGCACCGCACAGGAGCGCCTGTTTCAGTGGTACCACGAAGCGCTCAACGCGTTCCTGGCGACCTCCCCGACCGGCAATGCGCTGCAGCACGAGTTCGGCAGCGCGCTGCTGGAGCAGCTCGACCATCCGCAGGAGGCCCGCTGGGCGACGCTGCTTGAGCAGGCCGACAAGCGCCGGCAGGAACTGGAAGAGGACCTGCACAACGGACGCGACCGCCTGCTGGAACTACATTCACGGGGTAGCGGAGACGCCGAAGCGATGATCGACGAGATCGAACGCCAGGACCACGATCCGCAACTCGCCATCTATATGGAGAAGCTCTTCGACGTGTTCGGCATCGACAGCGAAGACCACTCCGATAACGCACTGGTTTTGCGTCCGGGCGAAAGGATGCTCGACGCGGGCTTCCCGCTCGGTGATGAAGAAGGCGTGACCATTACCTACGACCGGCAGACCGCACTGAGCCGCGAGGACATGCAATTCGTTACCTGGGAGCATCCGATGCTCCAGGGTGGTATGGATCTGGTTCTCTCCGGCAGCATGGGCAACAGCGCCGTGGCGTTACTCAAGAACAAGGCGCTCAAGCCGGGGACGCTGCTGCTCGAGTGTCTGTTCGTCAGCGAAGCCATCGCGCCGCGTACCCTGCAGATGCAGCGCTACCTGCCGCCGACGCCGATTCGCTGCCTGCTGGATGTCAATGGTAACGACCTGGGCGCGAAAGTCAGCTTCGATACGCTTCAGGCTCAGCTGGAAGGCGTGCCCAAGCATCTGGCCAGCAAGATCGCCAAAAGCCAGCGCGATACGGTGGAACGGCTCATCGACCGCGCCGAAGCGCTGGCGGATGTGCAGCATCAAGACCTGGTGGAACGTGCCACCGTGCAGTTTCATGCCGAGATGGACGAAGAAATCGAACGCATGAGGGCGCTACGTGAGGTGAACCCGCTGGTGCGCGAAAGCGAGATATCCGCGCTGGAAAGTCAAAAGCACAGCGGCGGCGAAGCCTTGCGTCAGGCCAAGGTCAGACTCGACGCCCTGCGCGTGCTGGTGGTGGGCTAAGCCGCGGCCAACGGCTTAGCCTGGCCGGCGGCGCTTCCTGCGCCGGCGTTTCGGGTAAGGGCGCGCCTCGCCTTCGGGGCGCGTCTTGAACCGGCGGTGAACCCACATGTATTGCTCAGGCTGTTGCAGGATGGCCTGCTCCACCCACTGATTGATACGCAAAGCATCAACCGTTTCGTCACCTGAGGGGAAATCCTCAAGCGGCGGATGGACGGTCAGCTGGTAGCCCTGCGCATCGGGCAAGCGAGTCTGGGTAAAGGGGATGACCAACGCTTTGCCAAGGCGGGCGAATGTGCTGGTAGCCGTCACGGTGGCGGCCTGCACGCCGAACAAAGGCACGAACACACTGGCCTTGCGACCATAATCCTGATCCGGTGCGTACCAGATCGCTCGGCCCGAACGCATGGACTTCAGCATGCTGCGAACGTCTTCGCGCTCCACTGCCATCGCATCGGCATTGTGCCGCTCCCGCCCGCGACGCTGGACGAAATCGAATGCGGCATTGGCATGCTCACGGTACATGCCGTCGATGGTTGCTCTCTGCCCGAGCAAGGCAGCGCCAATTTCCAGCGTGGTGAAGTGCATCGACATCAATACCACGCCCCGTC
>CAYZFU010000293.1:3383-3609 GCA_964477725.1 uncultured Halopseudomonas sp. | reverse complement strand
ATGAGCTGAAATGTGCCACATCGCTAACGGGCGTGTGATTACATTTATGTCAGCTTCGTGTCGAGGGTGAGGGAGCCGTAAAAAAAAAGCGCCCAGCGGGCGCGGATCTCTAAGAAGGAGTACAACGTAGCAGAGATACAAACCGGACCGTCGGCCCGTCAGAACAGCAGTCTCGCGTAGACAATATCAAATCAAACATGTCACTACGCTGATCGAAAAATTACAT
>CAYZFU010000293.1:2125-3373 GCA_964477725.1 uncultured Halopseudomonas sp. | reverse complement strand
CAAACGTGTGGCCTGGTTAGTCAGGCCGCACGAACCTACTTTCACCTGTGGAGAACACCCATGACGAATGCCAAATTTCAATCCTGCATCCAGGCCTGTATCGACTGCGCGATTGCTTGCCAGACGTGCGCGGCGGCATGCCTGGGCGAAGACGATGTAAAAATGATGGCTCGGTGCATCAAGCTGGATATGGATTGCGCTGATATTTGCCAGCTCGCTGCCAACTTTATGGCTCGAGACAGCGAGTACGCCGCAGACATCTGCCGCCTCTGCGCTCAGATCTGCCGGGCCTGTGGCGAAGAGTGCAAAAAACATGAAGCTGACCATTGCCAACGCTGCGCAGAAGCCTGCATGGCCTGCGCCGATGAATGCGAACGGATGGCTGGCTAATTGCCTGGTGCGTTCGGGTCAGATCCCGGACGCGCCCCGTCAGCCGGCCCCGTTATGCTTTGAGCCGGATTACATTCTTGTAAGGCAATGGAATGTCCCCTCCGACATCGGCACAATGAGCTGACTGCCTCGGAGCTCAATTGTGAAAATCCTAGTTGCCGAAGACGAACCGAAAACTGGCGTTTACCTTAAACAGGGCTTGACCGAAGCCGGGTTCATCGTGGATCTGGTTACCAACGGGACGGATGCGGCCCATCAAGCTGTTAATGAAACCTACGATCTATTGGTGCTCGATGTGATGATGCCAGGATTGGACGGCTGGCAAGTACTCGAAAAGGTGCGTACCGCAGGCGGGGAAACCCCTGCGTTGTTTCTCACTGCCAGAGATCGGGTTGAGGACAGAGTCAAAGGCCTTGAGCTGGGCGCCGACGATTATCTCATCAAACCGTTCGCTTTTTCCGAACTCCTTGCTCGGGTCAGGTCGCTGCTACGTCGAGGAAACGGCGGCACCGTTCAGACGATCCTTACCATCGAGGATTTGCAATTGGATCTCCTCAAGCGAAGAGTGGAGCGCGGTGGGCGGCGGATCGATCTGACTGCCAAGGAATTCATGCTGCTCGAACTGCTGCTTCGCCGACGCGGCGAAGTGTTGTCCAAATCGCTGATCGCCTCGAAAGTGTGGGACATCAATTTCGATAGCGACACCAATATCATTGAGGTGGCTATTCGCCGGCTACGGGCAAAAATTGACGATGAGTTTCCAGTCAAGTTGATCCATACCGTGCGAGGCATGGGCTATTTTATCGACGGAACGAGCCCTTAGGTCTTCGTCTTACGCTTGGTCTGCGCGCCTACTGA
>CAYZFU010000293.1:0-2090 GCA_964477725.1 uncultured Halopseudomonas sp. | reverse complement strand
CTAGTTCGCGCTGACCAGGATCGGCGCGAAGCCGCCACCTGGCGTGCGAAAGTTGGTCGTCTGGCCTTGATACAGGCGCGCCGCGGCGAGTATCAGATTCCCGCGATAGGTATACAGCCGCACGTCCACCTTGAGCATTTGCCGTTCGCCGTCGACCATGACCACCCGCTCCGACGGCGGAACGAAGGTCTGAGCGATATAGTCGCTATCAAGGATCTGGGCATAGGTGCCTTTGGTGAGCTTGCTGCCACGATAGGCACCTTTGCTGCCATAACCCGCCACGGGCTTGAAGAACCAGTCCTTGCGTTGTTGCCAAAGCTCCGTCTCGTTGTCTGCGGTCACCGAAACCGTGCGCGGGACACCGCGGCGAAGTAGCTCAATTTTTTCACCGCTTAAGCCCCACTCTTGCAAGCTGTCAAAGTCGGACCACTCGATCAGGTTGCGTTTATCGGCGAACAAGGCATGCGTAAACGGGTTTGGTGTGATCACAGCGCTCCCATCCAGCCAGGCTGAGCGCAAGACAGCGTGCTCCGGAGCTTGCAGGGAGAAGTCCACCAGGCGGTTGTAGACCAGGTCGATCTTGTTATCGTCGTGATACAACGCGCCGGCGCTAGATCTCAGTTCCGAAGGCGAAACGATGAGTGCATCGATTCCGGCGTTTCGAAACAGCTGCTGGGCCAAGCGAAACTCAGGATATAGATACTGCTCGGTAGGCTGGTCATCTACGATGGCTATGCGCCGCGGCTTTCCATTGCCGTGCTGTAAAAGCCACTCACTCTCGAATTGGCTTATTACCTGCCGGTCAAAATCATCGGCCCAAGCAATTCGTGCAGCGCCGCTACAACACTGCAGCTGCGCTCGGGCCAGCGTGGCATTGAGGAAAGCACCTCCAGCATTAGTGTTAACTTCAATAAGACGGGGTCCGTCTTCGCTAAGATGAAAGTCATAGCCCATGAACGCACCCACAGGACCGGGATTGATCTGCGCAGTCTTCGACGCTCGGCCGAGGACCTTCTGACGAAACCCCGGCAGAGCGGAAGCTGTCTCCAAAGCCTGGACAGTCTCCATCATGCAATCCAGGTCTCGTTCAGGCACGAACACCGCTACGTCTGAAAAACTCTGGTGCCAGGTCGGGCTTGAAATCAGCTGCTCTTGCGCATCGCCCAACAGGTCCGCGAGATTCAGCATCACCTTAGGCCTATCTAGGGTGGTGCAGACGCAGTGCTGGTTGAGCTTCTTCGACTGGGTCTGGAATGAGGAATCGTCGGTTTTCGTCATATGCATACCTTAATGTCCTGCGCATAGTTTCAAGCTCGACGAACTCTCCGGATTACGCCGCTGCCAGGGGAAACAGCAGCGCGAGTTCCGAGCCACATGGAACAAAGACCAGACGTACCCAATGTCAGCCAACAGCTGTCGGCAGCTTCATTTGGAAAGTTGTGACGCTATCAGCCGAGTGGCAGTCAATCGAGCCTTCATGCGCCTCGACAATTGAGCGCGTAATGGCCATGCCGAGCCCGGCGTTCAGCGTATTGCCCTCTCGCCTGGCCGTATCGATACGGTAAAAACGATCAAACAGCTTATCGATGTGGTCTGGCGCGATCGTCGGCCCTTGATTGCTCACTTCAAGGCGCACCCACTCGCGAGCGTTAGAAACCCTGATGTTGACGGTCGAGCCGGGCTCGCCGTAGCGGACAGCATTGGAGATCACGTTTGAGATCGCTCTGCGGAGCATCAGATTGTCTCCCTTCACCTGTGTGGTCCCAGTGCTATGCAGGGCCAGTTTTATCTCTTTCTCATCTGCGGCGTACTCGTAATACTCCAGCACGCTTGCAGCAATCGCGCTCAGGTCGTGATCCTCAAAATCGGGAGTGATCATGCCGTTGTCGGCCTTGGCTAGGAAAAGCATATCGTCGACCATTCGCGACATGCGACGAAGCTCCTCGAGGGTGGAGAACAAGACGTCTTTGTAGGCAGCACTGTCTCTTTCTTTCAAAAGTGCGACTTCTGTCTGGGTTAGCATGCTGTTGAGCGGAGTTCGTAGCTCATGGGCAATATCGGCTGAGAAGCTCGACAGCCTCAGAAAAGAC
>CAYZFU010000292.1:0-3612 GCA_964477725.1 uncultured Halopseudomonas sp. | reverse complement strand
CGGATCATGCGGCTCGCTGCCAATGGCGGTCGGGTAGAACAGGATTTCCGCGCCCTGCAGCGCCATGGACCGGGCGCACTCGGGGAACCATTGATCCCAGCAGATGCCCACGCCGATCTTGGCGTAACGGGTATTCCAGACTTTGAAGCCGGTGTCGCCCGGATTGAAATAGTACTTCTCGTGATAACCCGGGCCATCCGGAATGTGGCTCTTGCGATAGGTTCCCAGATTTCTGCCGTCCGCATCGATGATCGCCACGCTGTTGAAGCGCGACCGTCCCGCCAGCTCGAAAAAGCTGACAGGCAGCACGACTTCCAGCTCCCGAGCCAACGCCTGGAAATGCGCAATTGCCGGATTTTTATCGACCTCGGTCGCTAACTGCAGGTATTCCGGATTCGGCTTCTGGCAGAAGTACGGCGTCTCGAACAGCTCTTGGATGAGGATGATCCGTGCACCCTGGCTCGCAGCCTGACGAACCAGCCGTTCGGCTTTGGCGATATTATCCTGGCGATCCCAGGAACAGCTCATCTGGGTGGCTGCGACGGTCACGAGACGGGACATGTGCATCTCCTGCAAGAATGAATGATTCGGGCTTTTATACTCGATAAATATCGGCCTTACAACGCGGATCAATGCGATTCAGCCTGAGCAGCCCCTAGTAGATCGATATTTGTCGAGTACAGGCCAGCCCATGAAACACGGATGGAATTCAGAATAGCTCTTATCGCCGCGGATTTCCGCGGGCAATCCAAGCCAGCGGATCCTGCCGGTAGAAGTCGGCCAGGTGCCGGTAGATCTTCGGCCACGCCGCACTGAGCGCCTCGGGTGTTTCGAAAAAGGTTTCAGACAACACAGCAAAGAACTCTGCCGGATCTTCCAGAGCATATTCGTCGACCGGCAAGCCTTCGCCTGCTTCCGCGCGCCGGGCCAGATCGTCCCATGCGGCCTGCATGTCGCGCTTCCAGGCCGCAGGATCCATACCGGCATGCAGTGGGGGCGCGCCGTTGGCGCCCTCCCGGCGCATATCGAGCGTGTGTGATAATTCGTGCACCACGACGTTGAACCCGTTGTGCCCCGAGGCAAGAACATCTTCCCAGGACAACACCACAGGACCGCGATACCAGGCTTCGCCACTTCGTTCACTGAGCTCCTCGTGAACGATGCCGTACTCGTCTTCCCAGCTATGCTCGGCAACAAAGGGACCGTCATAAATGATCAGCGTCTGCCAGCCGTCATACCAGTCCAGGCCCAGCTCCAGTACCGGCACTACCGCCATGCCGGCGATACGCAGCCGTATCGCGTCGCTGATGTCCAGCTCGCCTGCGGCTATGACGTGCTTTCGCAGCAGCAACCGGAGCGCCAGCTCGCGCAGCCGCGCCTGAGTCTCCGGAGCATATCGGCGGTAGACGCCCCAATCCCCCAGCGCTTCCAGCCACAGCGTTTCGGGAATGTCGAGCTGCTCCAGGCGCCGACTTTCGCGCCATCTCGATAATCTGCCAAACAACCCCATCAAACCGCTACCGCCGGTGGCAGAACGGCGGGCAGATAAACGCCCAGATAGCCGATGACCAGACGCGTCGCCTCACGGCAGATGGGCGGAGTCAGGCGGCCGTGCTGCTGGTAGTCGACCGCCAGCAACTTGTCTGCAGCCTGAAGCGCCAGGGTGAAAATATCCACGTCGTGGGGCAGATGCGGCAAGCAGTACCGGGCCGCCAGGCATTCGCGAAACCGCAGGCCCAGCTGCACATCATGCTGTCGGTCAGCCTGGCGCACTGCTGCCAGTTCATGCGCACCGAGTAACAGTTCGCGCGCTGCCGGATTGGACTGGTAGTAGTTCTGAAAGCGCGCCTCGATGCGCTCGACCAAGGCCGGCCAGCCGCCTTCATGGGGTAACTCGGCCTGCTCCTGCAACAGTCCATCGAGCTCGACGAATACGCGCTCGGCTAGCGCGCCCAAGACATCGCCGACCTGGGGGAAAAAATGATAAACCGATGACGGCGGGATCTGTGCCCGATCGGCAATGGCGTACATGGACAGCTCAGTCAGCCGCTGCTCGCCGAGCAGAGCCTCGGTTGCATCCAGAATGCGCTCGATGCGCTCCTGGCTGCTGGCGCGGCGTTTCGGTGGGTTACGCGCGGTCATGAAGCATCCGAAGTCAGCGAATATCCCGCAGACGATACCATAGCAACGCCAACGCCCGGATCGCGGTATGCACCGAAGCACCGGGCGGCACCGGGGCATGGCGCATTCGCGCGAACAGATCGAACCCCTCGCTGCGACCCAATACGGCCTGTGCCATCAATTGCCCGGCCAGCCCGGACAACGCCACGCCCTGCCCGGAGTAGCCCTGGGCGAACAACACACGCCTGCCGAGCCGACCGAATTGTGGCGCCTTGTTGAGCGTCATCGCCACCTTCCCGCCCCAGAGGTACTCGAATCGCTCACCGGCCAGCTGCGGGAACACCACGCTCATGCGCTCGCGCATGGCCGGCTCGATCCGCTCCGGCCGCGCGTCATAAGCGCTGGCGCGACCACCAAAAAGCAGACGGCCGTCATGGCTGAGGCGGTAATAATCGAGAAGAAATTTCATATCGCACACCGCCGCACGGGAGGGAATCAGCCGATAGGCCAGCTCGCCCAGCGGCCGGGTCGCCCCGATGTAGCTGCCGATCGGCATGAAGCGTCGCGCGCGCCAGGGCAGTAACATACCGACGTAGGCATTGCCGGCCAGCAGCAGATGCGCGGCGCGGATCTGTCCGGTTGCCGTGCGAACCACGATGCCAGCGCCGTCATCCTGCCAGTCGAGCACCGCCGAGCGTTCGAAAATCTGCGCACCCGCCCGGGCCGCAGCATCACCGAGCCCTAGCACATAGTTGAGCGGATGCAGATCGCCGCCACCTTCGTCCATGACACCAGCTTGGTAATCGGCCGCGACCAAGCCACTCAAGGATGTCCGGTCATGAAAGGTCAGCCGGTCGTACCCCAACGCCTGCAGCGACGCCTGCCAGGCGTGCAGTTCATCGACGTGCCTGGGCTTGTTGGCTACCAGCAAAATGCCGGGCTTCAGATTGCAGTCGATACGGTGCCGGGCCACGCGGTTGCGCAACAGCTCCACGCCGGCGACCGTCATTTCCCAGACTTTGCGCGCGTCGTCGGGGCCGAGCTGGCGCACCAGCTCGGCGTGATCGCACGCCGGGCCCGGATTGATCTGTCCGCCGTTGCGTCCGGAGCAGCCCCAACCGACCTGTTCGGCTTCCAGCACCACCACCCGCCTCCCGGCCTGCGCCAGCTCGAGGGCAGCAGACAGACCGGTGAAGCCAGCACCGACGATGCAAACATCGGCGCGCTGGTCACCATTCAGCGCAGCATAGGCCGGCGACGGGTTTGCAGTGAATTGGTACCACGACTCGTGCTGCACCCTTGTTCTTCCTTTCGCTGATTAATCCGAGACCTTGCAGCATGCCTTTGACATGTGGGAGGCGCGACTCGCGGCGACCGGGGCTGTGCCAGGGGCCGTGCAATGGGCCTACTCCGTACCGGTTGTGCCGGTTTCAGTGCAATGGCCTGACTCCGCATCGCCTGGACCGGACACGCGGCAAGCCATCCCTGGGG
>CAYZFU010000291.1:0-3654 GCA_964477725.1 uncultured Halopseudomonas sp. | reverse complement strand
TGCTGCGCACACTTGCTATTGATCACCTGAAACTAGCTGTAGGGGACTACATGAGCGCCGATGAACGCCGGGAGAGGGAAAAACAGGAACGTCGAGACAGCATCCTCGATGCAGCCGAGCAGGCGATCTTCTCCAAGGGCTACGAAAAATGCTCCATGGACGAAATTGCCCGCACCGCGCAACTGAGTCGCGCCTTGCTCTATGTCTATTTCAAGGATAAGGCAGCCATCATGCGCGGCATCATGCTGCGTTCCGTAGAGTGCCTTCGCGATCGCTTCGCCCGGGCAATCAGCGAGGCCGAGCTGGGGCTCGACCAGGTCGGCAAGTTCGGCCAAGCCTATTACGACTTCAGCCGCGAGGAGTCGCACTATTTCGACGTGCTGACCCAGATAAGCACCTTTCCTCACCGAAGCGAAGACGACGCACACAGCGAGGCGTTGCGATGTTGCGCCGAGGACGTCATGGGCCTTATGGTCGAAGCTCTGCAGCGTGGCGTGTCAGACGGCAGCCTCAGCCGCGAACGGGTGCGCGATCCGCTGATCACAGCGTTCTATCTGCGCGGCGCTTTGCATGGCGTGATCATGGAGACCCGGCAGGCAGACCAGAAGGCCACGCAGCTGCCTGACGCCGACGCACTCATCCGCTATACCATCGATGCACTCGGGCACTCCCTGCGGCCCTGACCGACAATCTTTCCTACACTGGGAACAGGTCAATCAACCGGAGAGAAGCATGGCTAAGATTCTTGTGTTGTATCACTCGATGTATGGGCACGTTGAGATCCTGGCGAACGCGGTCGCCGAAGGAGCCCGCCGGGTTCCCGGAATCGAGGTCAGCGTGAAACGTGTTCCGGAGACCATGCCGGAAGAGGCGTTCAAGGCCGCCGGCGGCAAGACCGACCAGGCCGCGCCGATCGCTTCCCCTGCGGAGCTCGCCGATTATGACGCTGTCATCGTTGGCACGCCTACCCGGTTTGGCAACATGAGCGGACAGATGCGAACCTTCTTTGACCAAACCGGCGGGCTCTGGGCCAAGGGTGCGCTGCGCGGCAAGGTGGCCAGTGCGTTCACCTCCACCGGCACCGGCGGCGGTGAGGAAATGACCATCACCTCGACCTGGACCACTCTCGCCCATCACGGGATGGTCATTGTGCCGATCGGGTACGGCGTACCGGAAATGTTCGACATATCGAAGGTGCGTGGCGGCACGCCATACGGCGCGGGCACCGTCGCTGGAGGCGACAATTCCCGGCAGCCGAGCGAAGACGAACTGACCGTGGCGCGGCACCAAGGGGAGTTTGTCGCTCAAGTCACCGCCAAACTGACATCCAGCTGATGCAACGACAGCAGCCGGGATGCGCCCGGCCTATGCTCAGGACTGCACTTCAGGGTAGGTCGAATACCAGCGCCCTCACGGGCGCTTCCTGCGCCCGAAATACCATCGCCTCGACCTCCGACGCCTGCAGCCCATCTCCCGCGTCGAGAACCTCGTTGGCCGCCTCCAGCGGGCCATCCACTACGTGCACGTACAGCTTGCGGTCGGCATCCAGCGACAACGGGGCGCTGTCGCCGGGACCTAGCAGCAACTGGTACAAGCGTGCATCCTGGCGAATGGTCAGGCTGGCGTCAGAACCGTCGGGGCTCGCCACGAGGGTCAGCCCCGGCTCCAGACCGAAGTGCTTTTGCTGATAGCCAGGCTGCTGATCGCGCTGGTTCGGCTCGATCCATATTTGAAGAAATCGCAGAGGTTCGGTGGCAGAGCCGTTGTGCTCGCTATGGGATATGCCGCTGCCTGCCGACATCAGCTGGAATTCTCCCGCCGGCAGGCTCTCGACGTTCCCTTCGCTGTCCGTATGCTTGATCTCACCGGAAAGCACATAGCTGATGATTTCCATGTTGCGATGCCGATGCGTGTCGAAACCTGCGCCTGCGGCGACTTCGTCATCGTTGATCACCCGCAGCGCCGAGAAACCCATACGCCGAGGATCGTGATAGTCGCCGAAAGAGAAACTGTGCTGGCTGCGCAGCCAGCTGAACGCCGACCGGCCCCGTTGATGACTGCGAAATGTTTCGATCATGACTCGCTCCCTTCGGCGGAGACCAGTTGGAATGAGGTACCTTTCGCGCAAGTCAGGTGGCGAGCCGAGGTAGGAAAATCGGCTTCTACCCCTGCAGCCACTCATCGAACACGTCCAGTGGCACCAGTCCGCCCCCGGTGCTCCAGAGCACGTGCGTCGTGCTATCCAGGTTCACTTCGTTTGCCTTGCACCACGACCGCCCTGCCTCGGTTTCGGCAAGCCATCGCGGGCCGGGAAAGCCCGCCGCGGCAGACGGTTCCAGTCGCTCACCCAGTGTGTCCCGTGCCAACCGAAGATAGTCCCGCAACGATTCGTCGGCAACGGTGAATACTCCGGCCAACCGGCTGGTCATGCATGTTGCTGCCAACATCGACGCCTGCGCCACCGCCAGACCATCGGCGAGTGTGTGATTGTCCAGCCCTACGTCGTACACGGAAACAGGCGTTTCGAGGCCTGAAGCCAACTGGGCCAGTACGCTCGGCGAGGCGACCGGTTCAGCGAACCAGCAATGCACCGAGTCGCCGAATATCTGCTTCAGTCCGTAGGTAATGCCGCCTGGCGCCCCGCCTACCCCGCAGGGCAGATACACCACAAGCGGCCGCTCCCGAGACACTTCGATCTGCCGGGCAGCGAGCTGCGCAGCGAGGCGTCGGCCGGCTACGGCATAACCGGCGAAAAGCAGCTCGGAGCGCTCGTCATCGACGAAATGCGCGGCCGGATCGCACTCCGCCTCCCGGCGCCCGGCCTGCACGGCCTTGGCGTAGTCCCCTGAATGTTCGATTACTCCAGCCCCTTCGTCGCGCAGCAGCTGCTTTTTCCACTCACTCGCGTCACGCGACATATGTACCTGCGCGTTAAAGCCGAGTGCTCGCGCCAGCAGACCAATGCTGATCCCGAGATTGCCGGTGCTACCAACGATCAGACGGTAAGCCTCGAAGCGGCTGCGCCAAAGACCACTGGCCAGCTCGCCGAAGTCCTGTCCGTCCCAGCCTAACCTGTGCGCGACCTGCTCCGCGTATACCAGCACCTCATGAAACCCGCCCCGGGCCTTGACCGATCCAGCCAGCGGCATCCGATGATCCGCTTTCAGCAACCAGCGCCCCTTGCCGTCCAGAGCAGCACGTAGCGGCTCTGCATCAAGCAGAGGCGACTCCACCAGACCGTCGCTTCCTTTCAGGACATCGATCCTACGCGACAGCAACGCTCCCGCACGGTGAAAACGTTCCGCAGCCTCATCGACTGCTTCCGGGGGGAATGTTTCTTCGGGCATGTCACGGCGCGGATTGACCCAGAGAACGGGTTCGCGCCGCGACAAGGTATCCAACAAATGCGTTTTGAGCATGGGCTTGCCTTGTTCGGTCGACTAGACTTGAGCTTAGACATCTTCACCGCAACACGGAGCCACGAATGCCCTTGATTGGCTGGTTTTTCCTGCTGGGGGCTGTCGGCATGATTATCGGCAGCCTGCTCGTGCTTCGCGACACGGCGAACAAGCAGCCTATCGACCCGGAAAAGATGAAGCGCATCAAAGAACGCCAGGCCGAGCTCGAAGCACAGGAAAAGAACCGGGATTAACG
>CAYZFU010000290.1:0-3657 GCA_964477725.1 uncultured Halopseudomonas sp. | reverse complement strand
CGATATCTCACTGCTATGCTGAGACTGTTACGGTGGCTCGCTTGGCGCGAACGGAAGAAAGTAAAAAATGCTAGAGTCGACCAACTTGCTATTCAGCGTGAGATCGTCAAAGAAGGGGCGTTATTCACGGCTTTTCTGCTATCCGTGGTAGTCTCTCTCGGATTTCTAGTCGCGACGCGACCAGGGGCGGCGGAAGAAGCGAGGGTGACATATTTCCTGCTATTCATGGCTCCGGTCTTGGGCCTGGAAATATGGTGGCTCTTTCAGCGAGAGCTGGTCAAAGAAATACTGACGGCAGCAGCAAAATTTCCTGCCAGAACTAAAATTCGGAGAAAACGATGACTAGTCCTGATCTCCTTCGCAGGGCATTAAACTACCGCCGACATTGAGGAGCTATCTTGGACATGCTGGTTAACATGCTCTACTACAAGATCTCCGAGTATTCTGCCGAGTGTGACAGGAACAGCGTTACCAATAAGTCGTCCGATTTTCGCAAAGCTGACAGGCTCGTCTTTGGGAGTGAACGAATAGTCACGTGGAAAACCTTGTAACATGGCTGCTTCCCGCAGGCTTATAGCTCGATCTTGACTGGGATGTCCAAATCTCCCGTTCCCGTAACCGAAACATTGGGTGGTAATAGTCGGTGCTGGAGCATCCCATTCCATTCTGCCGTACACGGACGGGTAGGTAGCTCCACTTTCCCGTGTGTGGCAGGAAGAGCGGAGATGATCTGGCCAGTCCCTCCAAGTACCGCCCGGCAACGAATTGCGGATACGCTCTAAGTTTTTAGGGCTCAGTCGGCTAGCTCTGTGAATCGGGTCCTGCTCGTCTTGGCCGCCGGCTGGAATAGGCGGTAGTTGCCCGATTGTGGAGCGCACTGTTTGCTGAGGTAGCGCGAACTGAGGAATTTTAACTGGCCCTAATTTGGATGCGAGCAAAATTAAGCGTTTCCGAGTTTGGGGTAAGCCAATCGATGTGCACTCGATAACTTTCCAATCAATCCAGTAGCCGGCTAGCCTGTCTAAAAATTCTTGAAAGATAGGTTGTTGCGCTAGTGGTGGGACATTTTCCATCGTGACAATGTCAGGCTTCGTCTGTTGGATAATCTTTCCGAAATAGTCAACGAGACGCCAATCTGTATTTCGATTGTCCCCTGCAGCTTGCCCGTGCTTCTGCTTTGCAGAGCGAGAGTAAGTGGAAAAAGGCTGGCACGGAGCGCAGCCAGCCAATAGCTTAAACCGTCCGCCTTGAAGAGCTTCGCTAACTACACCCGTATCTAAGGAAGCTACGTCGGCTTGCAAAAATCGAGCTTTGGAATTGATTTCGATCGGGTGCGCGCAGGCTGGATCAATATCGACGCCTAACGTCACATTTATCCCAGCGCTTTCAAGGCCAAAGGTGAGACCTCCTGCGCCGCAAAACAAGTCAACCGCATATATCTTATTTGACAATACCATCAAGCGTTGATCGCCATGTAATTTCTTTCGTCTACAAAAGTCTGGAACGCCATAACCGCGTGCTCCAGATAGTTCAACGTGATATCTGAAAGTTCTTCGATATCGCTTAGTGTCAGATCTTTAGCGCCTTCTTCAAAAGAGCGTCTTCCATGTGCGATCGCGTTTCTACTATCGGCTAAAAACTCTAACGGAGTCTTATCTCCGTACTTCGGAGTCGGAGCGATACTTCTAGCAATCTCGCCGTTGAGGCGAAATGTTACGTTGAGCCGGCGCGAAAACTCGAGAATTAACTTATCAGACCATGTTCCGGATGGCTTTTTGAAATTGAATTCTTTGATCGGCTCTTTTTGCAAAAGCTTCAGCGCGGCCTTGTGAACGATAGCTAATCGAGAGTCTTCTGTCCCGTCTATTCCGATGGAAGCGTTGAACCTAAGCCATTCTTTCAACGTATTGTCGGACCAACTGTTAGGAGGGGTGCGCATTGCAGCGTTACCGACTTCTTCTATTGTTCGGCTCATTATGGCTTCGACAATATTATATAGATGCACGAGCAAGCCGGACTTCAGTGTTCTCACATGCCGAACGCTTAGCGCTACTTCGCCGATTGCTACAGAATCGCCTTCCATTACCCGAGTTTCCATAGATTTAGCCAACGCGAGATGAAATGCGAACTCGTCTTTCCGCTCGATCAGCGTCGTCACGAGCGTGGTCATCTCGTCAATATCTCAACAACCAGATCGATTCTTCCTTCCAATTTGGACCTCACGTTCGCTCCGTCCGATATGACGATGTCATCGAAACCCGTTTTCACCATGCGGTCCGAAACCGTATGAGCGTCGATCTCAAGGCCCGGGTTTTCACGCAAAACTAATGCCGACCCAACCGCAATCGCTTCGAATCTGACGCGAGGAACCGTTTGCGCGCTAAGAGATTTTCGGAAGCCCAGTTCGAACGTTCGGGCGACGAAATCTAGAGTTCTCAGAAACTCGGCGCGCATTCTTTCAATCATGCCGGAATCCTGATTAGCTTCTTCATTAGCGCTTTTCAGATAATCAAACAGAAACTTTTTGGGTCGATCGCGGTACCCGGGAAACCGTCCGTCGGGAGTCTCGCTTCTGTTTACATAGGCAAAGAATCTCGTAACTAGCTCTTCCCGCTCCCTCTGGTTCACCGCTTTCGGTGTGAGCGGGGTAAGTGCGGCGAAGCGCGGGTTTTCAGCGAGCTCCGTAATTAAGTTTGTCACTGGTCCCGGAAGCGAGCCACGACGAATCTCGGCCTCGTTCGCCGTTTTTCCCATCCGGTTGATTCGGGCGAACATTTCTGCGCGGGTGGACGCATCCGTTTCTGTATCCAATATGATCGTACGAATCGTAATATCCTCAAGCTTACGCTTGCGCTCACCAAGTAGATCATCAAAGGTAAACCCATTTAGTTCCGGTACTAAAACTAGGTCGCGAAGGCGCATGCCATCCTTAACAAAAGAGCGCATCGCACGCATCCGTTGGGAGCCGTCCACGATTTCCATCCGTCCGTCACTCGTCTGGTAGAAGAACATGAACGGTATCGGCAAACCTACAATTAACGATTCGATGAACTGAGACTTTTGCTCATCGCTCCATGCGAGGTTTCGTTGATATTCTGGGACGAAGTAACGGTCGGTCGTATCGGTCGAGAATCTACTTACATACATCGAAACGGGATATTCGGCCACAGTGAATTTCACCTGCCGAGCTACGAAGGATACTGCGGCTTCCGCCTCGCGCTTGGCCTCCTCACTGAGCGCAGTCTTGTGTCGTTTCGCCATTACGGGCTCCGCCTATTAGGTGAGAAGTGATGTCATGAAGGTGCCGACGTACGCTCCCCATCCGGACGGCGTGCCTGCTTTGGTGCGACGTATTGTACATTAGTATTCGCGGTTCAGTGCACCAGGAGGAGGCGCGGAAACAACCCGGTTTTGGCTCCGGCGTTCCATCCCTCCAGACCTCCAGGCGAACGAAGGGGACAGGTTATTTCCTGACGACCGCTCCTGGCCTGCAAAAAGAGGTCAGAAGAGCCTTTCCACCTGAGTCCGTTTCCCGCAGACCCAAATCACTCCGCGCCCCAATCATTCGTTTGAGCACAAAAAAAGAGGGCGCAATGCGCCCTCTCAGACTGCTGACAAAGCCCTGGCCCTTCGGCCGGGGCTTTTGTTTAATAGGGC
>CAYZFU010000289.1:0-3659 GCA_964477725.1 uncultured Halopseudomonas sp. | reverse complement strand
GACTGCACCAAACCCCTCCGCGCCCAGGTGCGCTCCCACAGATAACTCTTCAGAGCGCGACGCCTCCGTGTAGGCGCAGGCCCGACCGCGAAGCAGACTGCACCAAACCCCTTCGCGCCCAGGTGCGCTCCCACAGATAACCCTTCAGAGCGCAACGCCCCGTGTGGGAGCGGCATGATCGCGAAGAAGAACGCACGAACCCCTTCGCGCCCAGGTGCGCTCCCACATAAGGCCCTTCAGAGCGCACCGCCTCCGCGTAGGAGCGGGCATGACCGCGAAGCAGACTGCACGAACTTTCGCGCCCAGGTGCGCTCCCACAAAACAAAGAGCTCCGCATTACGCTAACGGCCTATCCAACATCACCTGACTCGCCGAAACGTCAGGTTATACCTCACTGCGCCAGTCGCCGGATGCGCCGCGCGCTTGCCCAGCGGGGCCACGCCATGAAAGAACAACCGGCTCGCACCACCCCATACCACGACATCACCGTGTTCCAGACGAAAGCGCGCGGTGGGGTCGGTACGGTTTGGCCCGCCGAAGAGAAAAGTGATCGGCGCGCCCAGCGATACGGACACGATGGGCGCTTCCAGCCGGTCTTCGTCCTTGTCCTGATGCAGCGACATGCGCGCACCGGTTTCGTAGCGGTTGATCAGGCACCCCTGCGGGGCGAAGTCCGGATAGCCCGCTGCGTCGGCGGCCTGTCTTGCCAGTTGAGCGAATACGTCAGGCATGTCCGGCCAGGGCTGGCCAGTAAGCGGATCGGTGGTGGAATAGCGGTAGCCGGTGCGATCTGTGACCCATCCGAGTCGCCCGCAGCTGGTCATGGCTGCTGACATGGTGTAGCCGCCTGGCGTCACCTGGTTTCTGAACGGCGCCTGCAGCTCGATCTGTGAAATGCATTGCAGCATCTGGTTTGCATCTGTCAGGGCGAAGCCGGGCAGCAGCCAGGCACCATCGGCTATGCGCTCCGGTGGCCGATCAGCGCTGCCATCAAAAAGGTCGAACGTACTCAAGCGATGACGGCGGCGAGCTCCCGCTCGCGGGCCAGCAACTGACGCTTGCGCTCGACCCCCCAGCGATAGCCGGACAGGTCGCCATTACTGCGCAGTACACGATGACATGGCACCACGATCGCCAGTGGATTGGCTGCGCAGGCGGCGGCCACGGCACGGACGGCGCGGGGTCGGCCGATGCGCCTGGCAAGCTCTGCATAGCTTATCGTTGACCCGGCCGGTATCTCGCTCAGTGCGTGCCAGACCTCGACCTGAAGCGCAGTGCCGCGAAGGCGGAGAGGCTTGCTTAGCGGAAACCGGCCCTGAGGTTGGTCGATATAGTCGAGCACCGCCTGCAATGTGTGATCAAGCGAACAATCGCCTTTCTCTAACAGCGCATTGGGAAATCTCGCCTGCAGGTCCGCAATCAAGCTATTCGCGTTGTCGCCGAGCAGGATCGAATGGAGCTGTCCGTCAGCCTCGGCGAGCAGCAGGCCACCCATCGAACATTGCCCGTAGCGATAAAAGAGAGGGTAGGGCGCGGTATCCATCACTGTCTCCGATTGGAGTGTTGATAAGGATCATGCGCCCCGTTGGTTCAAACAGGCAACCCCTAGTCCAGGCTTGCCAGGACCCGTTCGTCGCCAGCAAGGGCGCTCAGGCCGCGATGTTCTGGCGGCGAGCATGCCCTGGCGCCGAGCGACGTAGCCCATTTACTGGCGCCTGGAGAGAAATACACAACCACCTGACAATGCAGATCCCCTGTCGACTCGTGTCGCCAGGCGAGCACTTGATGTGCTGGCAGGGCGGCTACTGCCTGAGCAGCCAGTTCGTCCAGCTGGGGATCGACCAGCATGGGGTCGCCCAAAACAAGCCTGAACCAGGGCATCGAGGGCCTCCAGCTTGACGCTGCTCCGGTTAAACGGAGCAGCGCGGTCGGCAAGTCAGACTTTCATGCCCGGCAAATTCAACGATGCGGTGTTGCCGCCATCCACCGCCAGCGCCTGACCGGTGACGTAGCTTGCATCATCGCTGGCCAGGAAGGCGATAGCCCCGGCGATTTCTTCCGGGCGGCCATAGCGACGCAGCTCACATCGCGCGCCAAGCTTGGCCTCCTTGTTATTGGCGCGGGCATAGTCGAACACCGGTGCGGTCATGCCGGTCTCGACCAGGCCGGGGCAGACTGCGTTGACGCGAATGTTGTACTGGCCCAGGTCGCAGGCCGAGGTCATGGTGAAGTTGATCACACCGGCCTTGGATGCGCTGTAGGCGTTGCCACCGGCACCAGAGCGGATACCGGCCACGGAGGCCGTGTTGACGATCGCGCCGCCGTTCTGTTCCTGCATCTGCCGGCTGACATATTTGGTAAACAGCATGACGCCGTACAAGTTGACGGCGATGATCTTCTGCCAAGTTTCCAGACTCTGATCCTGCACGGTACTGTAATCACCTCCGGCGATGCCGGCGTTGTTGCACAGCACGTCGATACGGCCATATTTCGCCAGGGTGTCGGCCACGCATTGTTCGACTTCCGCCTCGACCGATACATCCATCGCCCGTGTCATCACTTCGGTGCCCTGCGGCAGTTCACTGACCGTCTGCTGCAGGCCTTCTTCGTTGCGATCGACCAGCATCAAGCTGGCACCTTCGCTGGCCAGGCGCTTGGCAGTGGCGCGGCCGATGCCGCTACCGGCACCGGTAATCAGGGCGATCTTGTTGTTGTAGCGTTGCATAACACTCTCCTGTCAGTGATCGATACTCGGATCCACACCTGCGGCATGGTCCGCCTGTGCCTCGATGCCAAGGCTTTTGGCCACGGCGTCGTTATCTATCTGCCAACTGGCGATATCGCGCTCAAAGCGTAGCGGGGAAATGCTGATACGTCCGGCCCGCAGCGCGCCGACGTCTGTATCCAGCCCGGTGATACGCTCGGTCTGACGCTGGAAGCCGAGCCAGAAGTAGGGCACATCTCGGGTGTCGCGCCGACATTCGATATTGATGCCGCCGATGCTGCCGGCGCGCGCTCGACAGGTGGCGACCCCGGTGACCTGTTCCGCCGGAAAGGCGGGAAAGTTGACGTTCATCGCGCAATCCGTCGGCCAGCCCTTTTCCAGCAGCGCGCGGACCACGCCGGGTCCGAACCGCCGCGCGGTGTCCCAGGGGATTTCGCTGCCCTTGTGGTAGGCCTGTGACAGGGCAATCGCGGGAATGCCCATCAGCGTGGCGGTCAAGGCGCCGCCAATGGTGCCGGAATAGGCCACCGAATCGCTGATGTTGGCGCCAGCGTTGACTCCGGACAGCACCAGGTCAGGCATCTCCGGCATCAATTCGCCCACCGCCAGCAGCACGCAGTCGCTGGGCGTGCCGCTGATGCTCAGCCGGTTTTCACCCATGTGATGCACGCGCAGCGGGGAGTGCAGGGTGATCGACATGGACACGCCGCTCTGATCCAGGTCCGGCGCGATGATCCACACTTCCTCGGCAATCTGATTGGCGATTTCTTCCATGATGGCCATGCCGGGCCCGCGCCAACCGTCGTCGTTGGTGAGCAGGACACGTTTGATTGGTTTGTTCATGTTGTCTCGCTTATCGTCGTGATCATGAAGTCATGCGTTCCCGCCAGGCCGCAGGCGTAGCGCAGGCGCGCTACACCCCGAACCGGGCTGT
>CAYZFU010000288.1:924-3666 GCA_964477725.1 uncultured Halopseudomonas sp. | reverse complement strand
GCCCGGCGTGGTGAAGACCGTGCACGACACCACCGTAGACGTGGACTTCAATCACCCGCTCGCCGGCAAGACCATCACCTTCGAAGTCGAGATCCTGTCGGTCAGCTGAGCGCTCCGCTGCGGCTCGAATCGCCAGAGACGCCCCGTTCATGGATAATGGGCGTCCGGCTTGCCCACCTCCGAGGCCTTCCATGCAGATCAAATTGGCAAATCCCCGCGGTTTCTGCGCAGGTGTCGACCGCGCCATCGAAATCGTCAACCGTGCACTTGAAGTGTTCGGCCCGCCGATCTATGTGCGCCATGAAGTCGTGCACAACAAGTTTGTAGTGGAAGACCTGCGCAGCCGTGGCGCCATCTTCGTCGAAGAGATCGAGCAGGTGCCGGACGACGTCATCGTCATTTTCAGCGCCCATGGTGTCTCCCAGGCAGTGCGCAAGGAAGCAGCGGACCGCGGCCTGAAGGTGTTCGACGCGACCTGCCCGCTGGTGACCAAGGTGCATCTAGAAGTCGCCAAATACAGCCGCGACGGCCGCGAATGCATCCTCATAGGCCACGCCGGCCATCCCGAGGTGGAAGGCACCATGGGCCAGTACGACACCCGCAATGGTGGCGCGATCTATCTGGTGGAGGACGAGCAAGACGTCGCCAACCTGAAAGTGCGCGATCCGTCGAGCCTGGCCTTCGTCACGCAGACCACGCTGTCCATGGACGACACCGCCAAAGTGATCGACGCACTACGCGAGCATTTCCCGGCCATACACGGCCCACGCAAGGATGACATCTGCTACGCCACGCAAAACCGCCAGGACGCTGTGAAACAGCTCGCAGCAGACTGTGATCTGGTGCTGGTGGTGGGTAGCCCGAACAGCTCGAACTCCAATCGCCTGCGGGAATTGTCCGAGCGCATTGGTACGCCGGCCTATCTCATCGACGGCGCTGACGAAATTCGGAGCGAATGGCTGGAAGGCATACAGAACGTCGGCGTCACCGCCGGCGCATCCGCTCCGGACATCCTGGTGCGGCAGGTGATCGAGCACCTCCACAGCCTGGGCGCAACAGGCGCCGAAGAACTTGCCGGCCGCCCGGAGAACGTCGTCTTCAGCATGCCAAAAGAGCTGCGCGTTGTCTCGGTAGACTGATCGGCGAGCCGCCGCCCGACGAGCCCCGCAGCACCCGAACCAGCGAGGTGTCGGCGCGCTACACCCGACCCCTGTTTGGTGGGAGCGTCGTCCTCGGCGCGATCGGGCGCCCCCGGCGCCCCGGCCAGAACACCACGCTTGCCTCACGACTCCTTATACGGAATCCCCTCGTCCTCGAGAAAGTCCACGACCAAAGCTCGAATCGCTTGATCCCGATAGTCATACCACTGCTGTTCAATATCTTCAGCGAACAGGCGATCCTTGAATCGGCGAAACGCCCCGCGGCCACGAATGGCGTCAAGGAGCTTCTTCTGCAGCGCCAAGTCCTCCAGCGAGCAGCAGAAACGTTCGATCAAGCGATACTCATGGAAATCGAACTGGTCAGGCAGCTGAATGAAATCCTCCGATGCCAGCGCTTCTCTGACCTTTGGCAGCATCGGCTGCATCCAATCTGGTACCTCTGAATCGGACTCCTCGGCGTAGCTTGCTTCTTCATCGAGAACCTCAACCAGCTCTCCGGTCTTACGGCTGATAAACACTCGGCGTTCATTGCTGAATGGCTCAATGGCGGAAACGACGTCATTTAGCAGTACGGGAATCGGCATGTTCACTCTCCTGTCTGTTCATGTTCCGCCCATTGTGCCATCCACTCCGCGTCTAGCCAGGCATGCGCCGCAAACCATTCGAGCACGGCCAGAACGCGCTGATACCGGCCACGCCTTGCGCTCCAGCCTCAAATGCCTGCGAGCTATGCGCCTCGCTCATCCCACCCATCAGATACACAGGCATATTTACGCCGCGAATCAGTTCGGCGACCCGCTCCCAGCCAAGTGCAGGCGCTACCGGATGGCTCCGAGTCGGCAGTACGGGGGACAGCGTAACGAAATCCACCCCAATCTGAGCAGCCAGCGCAAGTTCGTCCTCGTCGTGACACGACGCTGCCAGCCAGGCGAGCCGCTCATCCCGGCGCCAGCCGGTTCGGGCGAGCCCCGCGAGCTGCTGGCCAGTAAGATGCCAGCCAGCACCGGGTTGCTGCGGTGGGTGGTCACCTTTGAGCATCCAGATGAACGCAAACCCGAAGCGTTCCATTACTTCCTCTGCAAGCAACGCGTAAGCTTCAGCGTCCAGCTGCGTCTGTCGCAGCTGGACCAACCGGATGCCTTCAGTTTGCGCTGCACGCAAGCCGGCAAGGAGCGCGTCTCTCTCAGCAAGGTCAGGCGTCACCAGATATCGCGTCGGTAGCCTCGCGGCGGATACGATAGGCGCGTTGGCCTGCGGAAACCTGTACTCGCCTAACTGCTCCGGGCTCACCCAACGAATCGGCTGCCCCTCGGCACCATGGGCCTCGCCTTCGAACGCATCGACCCGCCACACGTCCAGGCGAATGGATTTGTCCGGGTAATCGTGATGGATATCGATCAAAGGGCGGGCCTGCGTGACAGTGATGCCTAACTCTTCACGCAGCTCTCGCATCAACGCAACAACGCGCTCTTCGCCAGGCTCAAGCTTGCCCCCAGGAAACTCCCACAGCCCGCCCTGATGGGCGTGGTCCGGCCGCTTGGCGATCAGAATGCGGCCCGCCGGGTCGCGGATGACCGCAGCC
>CAYZFU010000288.1:0-914 GCA_964477725.1 uncultured Halopseudomonas sp. | reverse complement strand
TGACGTGGATGCGGCGCACCGGGTTAGCGTTCCGGCAGGTCGTCGGAGTAGATGTCCTGCTCGAGTTCTTCGCCGGGGATGGCGTGTTCTTCCGATGCCCAGGCGCCCAGATCGATCAGCCGGCAGCGGTGTGAGCAAAACGGCCGGTCGGGAGAGCTGGCACTCCACACGACCGGTGCCTTGCAGGTGGGGCATTCGACGGTCAGGGTCATAGTTTGTCTCCGTATAGCATGGCCAGATATTGATTGTGCAGGGCGTCCACTTGAGCGTGCAACGCGGCCAGGTCGCCATCATTCACAAGCACATCGTGCGCCTGGCGCAGCCGATCATCCCGGCTGGCCTGGGCCTCCATGATGGCTCGGACTTGATCCAGCGGAACCTGGTCCCGCGCAGCCGTGCGGGCCAGCTGAATCGATTCCGGCACGTCGACCACGATGACACGCTCGGTCATGCGATGCTGCCCTGACTCGATCAGCAGGGGCGAGACGAGCAGGGCATAGGGCGATTCGGCGGAGCCTAGATCATTGACAATCTCCTCGCGAATCAATGGATGCAGCAGCTCTTCCAGCCACAGGCGTTGCGTCGGGTCACGAAAGATCACCTCGCGCAATGCGGGGCGGTTGAGCGAGCCGTTGTCGAGCAAGACGGCATTGCCGAATCGGTCGACGATACGAGCCAGCGCAGGCCGGCCTGGCTCGACCACTACTCGGGACTTCATGTCGGCGTCGACGACGTGGATGCCGTGCGCCTCGGCGAAGCGGTCAGCAGCAGCGCTCTTGCCGCTACCGATACCGCCGGTAAGACCTATGATCATTAGAATCCGGCAAATTGTAGATACTGGCTGGTGATTGTCTCACCCCAGATCAACGCAATCCAGCCGGCAATGGCGAGGTAAGGACCAAAGGGAAGCGGGG
>CAYZFU010000287.1:3247-3711 GCA_964477725.1 uncultured Halopseudomonas sp. | reverse complement strand
TTTCAACAGGATTTCATCATGAAACCGAGCTTCCTCATCCTCGCCGGCCTCCTCCTGCTCGCCGGTTGCGGTCAGAAGGGCCCGTTGTTTCTGCCACAGCAGACACCGGCCGAGACTGTTCCGCCTGCGCAGGAAGAACTCAACCAGCAACCGACGGATGAATGATCGCGCATGACAGCTTTTGATTATCGCCAAGGCGAATTGCATGCCGAAGAAATAGCGTTGTCAGCCATCGCCAGACGCTACGGCACGCCCTGCTATGTCTACTCGCGTCAGGCCATCGAAAGCGCCTGGAAAGCCTGGGACAGCGCTCTGCGTGATGTCCCGCACCTGGTGTGTTTCGCGGTCAAGGCCAACTCCAATCTGGCCGTGCTCAACCTGCTGGCCCGGCTGGGGGCCGGCTTCGACATCGTCTCCGGTGGCGAACTGGAGCGTGTGCTGGCTGCTGGCGGTGACCCGTCCCG
>CAYZFU010000287.1:0-3237 GCA_964477725.1 uncultured Halopseudomonas sp. | reverse complement strand
GGCCTGGGCAAGACTGCAGACGAAATGCGGCGCGCGCTCGAGGTGGGCATCCACTGTTTCAACGTCGAGTCCGCTCCCGAGCTCGAGCGTCTTCAGCAGGTCGCCGCCGAGCTGGGCGTGCAGGCCCCGGTGTCGCTGCGGGTTAATCCCGACGTGGACGCCGGCACCCACCCGTACATCTCTACCGGCCTCAAAGAAAACAAGTTCGGCATCGATATTGCCAGTGCCCCGGCCGTGTACCGCCGCGCCGCTGATCTGCCGAACATCCGCGTGGTCGGCGTCGACTGCCATATCGGCTCGCAGCTCACCGATGACGCGCCTTTCATCGATGCGCTGCAACGTTTATTGGCGCTGATCGATCAGTTGGCTGCGGACGGCATTCGTGTCGAGCATCTGGATCTGGGTGGCGGGCTCGGGGTGACCTATCGCGACGAGCAGCCGCCCGCGCCTGGCGAATACCTGCGCAAGGTCAGCGAAATGGTGGCCGGGCGCAACCTGACGCTGCTGTTCGAGCCGGGCCGCTCGATCGTGGCCAACGCTGGCGTGCTGCTCACGCGCGTGAACCTGCTCAAGCCGACCGAGCACAAAAATTTTGCAATCATCGACGCGGCGATGAACGATCTGATTCGTCCGGCCCTGTACAGCGCCTGGATGGGTATCGATGCGGTTCGCCCGCGCAGCGACGACGACGCGCAGGAGTGGGACATTGTCGGTCCGGTATGCGAAACCGGCGACTTCCTCGGCAAGGATCGCCGACTGGCATTGGTTGAAGGCGACCTGCTGGCGGTGCGTTCTGCCGGAGCCTACGGTTTCGTCATGAGTTCGAATTACAACACCCGCGGGCGCGCCGCCGAAGTCATGGTTGACGGCGGTACTGCGCACCTGGTGCGCCGCCGCGAGACCGTCAGCGAGCTGTTTGCCGGCGAGTCCCTGCTACCCGAGGCCTGACATGCTGTTGCGATTCACCAAAATGCACGGCCTGGGCAATGACTTCGTGGTCATCGACCTGGTGACACAGCATGCGCAATTGTCGCCACGTCTGATCCGTCAGTGGAGCGACCGGCATACCGGCATCGGCTTCGACCAGTTGTTGGTGGTGGAGCCACCGGGGCAGCCGGACGTGGATTTCCGTTACCGCATCTTCAATGCTGACGGCAGCGAGGTCGAACAATGCGGCAACGGCGCGCGTTGCTTCGCACGCTTTGTGCAGGACAAGCGTCTGACCGCCAAGTCGGACATTCACGTCGAGACGTCCAGCGGGCTGATTACCCTGTCGGTGCGTGAGGATGGCCAGGTAACGGTCAACATGGGCGCGCCGCGCTTCACCCCGGCAGACATCCCGTTTCAGGCCGATCAGGAAGCGCTCACCTATCCGCTGGAAGTCAACGGACAGGTATACGACGTTGCCGCTGTATCAATGGGCAACCCGCACTGCGTGGCCCTGGTCAGCGATCTGCAGCAATTGCCCTTGGCGCAGCTCGGACCGCTGTTCGAAAACCACTCGCGCTTCCCCAAGCGGGTGAACGCCGGCTTCATGCAGATTGTCGACAGGCATCACGCACGCCTGCGGGTGTTCGAACGTGGCGTTGGCGAAACTCAGGCCTGCGGTACCGGCGCCTGTGCCGCAGCCGTCGCCGGCATCCGCGCCGGACACCTGGTCTCGCCGGTAAAGATCGAACTTCCCGGCGGACCGCTGCAAATCGAATGGGCAGGCCCGGGCCAACCGGTGATGATGACCGGCCCGGCGGTTCGGGTTTACGAGGGGCAGATACGCGTATGACAGACACACCGCAGCGACCCGATACGGAACTCGACGCCACGCAGGTGGCGGATTATCTGCGCCGGCATCCGGCTTTTTTCGCCGAATACGACGAGCTGCTGCCGGAGCTGTTCATTCCGCACCTTCCCGGCCAGGCCGTCTCGCTGGTCGAGCGCCAGGTCAAGCTGCTGCGCGAGCGCAACATCGACGTCCGTCATCGTCTGGACCATCTGATGGATGTGGCGAGGGAAAACGATCGCCTGTTCGAGAAGAGCCGTCGGCTTGTCCTGAGCATGCTCGAGGCGCAGAGCATGGAAGAGCTGATCGCCAACATCGAGGACAGTTTGCGTGACGACTTCCAGGTGCCCTTCGTCAGCCTGATTCTATTCAGCGAAGCCGGACGCTTTTCCAACGCTCGCTGCGTACCGCATAGCGAAGCCCGGGCAGCCATCGGCCATCTGCTCGATGGCGGCAAGCCCTTGAGCGGCATCCTGCGCCCCAACGAACTTGCTTTCTTGTTCGGCCGGCATGGCCACGAAGTTGCGTCGACCGCTCTCGCGCCGATCCAACATCAAGGCTCCCACGGCGTGCTCGCCCTCGGCAGCCGTGACGCCAACCATTACAAGGGCGCTACCGGCACCCTGTTCCTCGGATATGTGGCAGATGCGCTGGCACGGGTAATGTTGCGCCAGCGGCCGATGGCTGACGAAGCCAGAGCCTGATGAACCAGGCGGCTGTCTCGCTGCAGGTTTGGCTCGATGCGTTTGGCGAGCATTTGCGCAGCGAGAGACAGGTCTCACCGCACACGCTGGATGCCTACCGGCGCGATCTGGATACCCTGGCGGCGTACCTCGAGCAGAACGGCGTTCACCGCTGGGAGGCGGTGGACACGCAGAAGCTGCGAAGCTTCGTCGGGCGCCGGCACCAGAGCGGTCAGTCGGGCCGCAGTCTGCAGCGGTTACTCAGCTCGGTCCGCGCGTTCTACCGTTTCCTGATCCGCGAGCGCGTCTGCCGGCACAACCCCGCAGCAGACCTGCGCGCACCAAAGTCGCCGCGCAAGCTGCCAAAGACTCTCGATGCCGATCTGGCTGGCTCCCTGCTCGATCAGGCTGGCATGCTCGGTGGCGAGGAGGATGACTGGTTAAGAACACGTGACGCGGCCATGCTCGAGCTATTCTATTCTTCTGGCTTGCGGCTATCGGAGCTGGCCGGCCTGAGCATGCACGACCTGGACCTGCGACAAGGTGAGGTGAGGGTGTTGGGCAAGGGCGGCAAGACCCGCGTACTGCCCGTCGGAGGCAAGGCCAGCGAGGCATTGCAGCAGTGGTTGGTACTGCGTCCAGCTGTGGCGACAGCGGACCAGCCGGTATTCGTCGGGCGCCAGGGTCGCCGATTGACCCCTCGGGCGATCCAGCTGCGAGTGAGGCGCAGCGGTGTGCAGAGCATCGGCCAGCACGTGCATCCGCATATGTTGCGTC
>CAYZFU010000286.1:0-3723 GCA_964477725.1 uncultured Halopseudomonas sp. | reverse complement strand
GCACTGCATGTCGACTTCGGCGGAGGGCTCGGTGAACGGGAAGAACGACGGACGGAAACGCACGCCCAGGTCCTTCTCGAAGAACACCCGCAGAAACTCCTCGATGGTGCCCTTCAGATCAGCGAAGCTGACCTTGCGATCGACCAGCAGGCCTTCGACCTGGTGGAACATCGGCGAGTGGGTGATATCCGAATCGCAGCGGTATACACGGCCTGGGCAGACGATGCGGATCGGCGGCTCCTGGCTTTCCATGGTGCGTACCTGAACCGGCGAGGTGTGGGTGCGCAACAGCGTGTTCGCGTTGAAATAGAAGGTGTCATGCATGGCCCGGGCCGGGTGGTGGCCGGGGATGTTAAGCGCCTCGAAGTTGTGATAGTCGTCCTCGACTTCGGGGCCTTCCGCGACGGCATAACCGACACGGGTGAAGAATTCTTCAATCCGTTCCATGGTGCGGGTGACCGGATGCAGCCCGCCGGATACCTGGCCACGGCCCGGCAGCGTCACGTCGACGCGCTCGGCGGCCAGCTGCGCATTCAGCGCGGCGGCTTCCATGTCCGTTTTGCGCGCATTGAGCACGCTCTGAACCTGTTCCTTGGCTTCGTTGACCATTGCCCCGACCTTGGGACGTTCTTCGGCGGGAATGTTGCCCAGGGTCTTCATCACCTGGGTCAGTTCGCCCTTCTTGCCGAGGTACTGCGCATTGATGTCAGCGGCCTGCTTGATTGCGTCCAGGGCTTGGGAGACCAGGGCGTCGAGGTTTTCCATTAACACGCACTCCAGAAACAAAAATAGGGGAAGAGCTTTGAGGCTCTTCCCCTATCATTGACGTTGCCATCCGGAGCCGAGGCTCCGGTGATTGTCGTAACGAGGGCTTAAGCCAGGCTAGCCTTTGCTTTCTCGACAATCGCGGTAAACGCCGCTTTTTCGTTCACAGCCAGATCGGCCAGAACCTTGCGATCGATTTCGATGGACGCTTTCTTCAGACCAGCGATCAGACGGCTGTACGACATGCCATTCTGACGAGCACCGGCGTTGATACGGGCGATCCACAGAGCACGGAACTGACGCTTGCGCTGCTTGCGGTCACGATAGGCATACTGACCTGCACCGTAGTAGCCTTTGGCGAGTTTCAGGATTTTCTTGTGACGCTTACGCGCCATTACACCACGCTTAACACGAGCCATTCTTTAATTCCTCAACCTAGACTTAACGGAGGCGCAACATGCGTTCAACTTTCTGGACGTCCGCAGCATTGAGCTGGTCCGTGCCACGCAGTTGACGCTTACGCTTGGTGCTCATCTTGGTCAGGATGTGGCTCTTGAAAGCGTGCTTGTGCTTGATGCCCTTGCCAGTCACCTTGAAGCGCTTGGCGGCACCACTCTTGGTTTTCATCTTTACTTTTGCCATGTTCATGTACTCCGCATGTAGCGTTAATAAGATAACCATGAGGCCTGGCGTTGCCCCGGAGGTTACTTTTTCTTCTTGGGAGCGATGACCATCATCAATTGACGACCTTCCATCTTCGGGTGCTGTTCAACGGTGCCGTAGTCGGCGAGGTCAGCTTCGACCCGCTTCAACAGCTCCATGCCCAGCTCCTGATGGGCCATCTCGCGACCACGGAATCGCAGTGAAACCTTGGCCTTGTCCCCTTCCGAAAGGAAACGCATCAGGTTACGCAGCTTGACCTGATAGTCTCCTTCTTCCGTCCCTGGACGAAACTTGATTTCCTTGATCTGAATCTGCTTCTGATTCTTGCGCGCGGCGGCCTGCTGCTTCTTTTTCTCGAACAGGTGCTTGCCGTAATCCATGATTCGGCAAACCGGCGGCGCGGCGTCTGGAGAGATTTCAACCAGGTCGAGCTTGGCTT
The DNA here is from genome assembly GCA_964477725.1 of uncultured Halopseudomonas sp. Lineage (GTDB taxonomy): Bacteria > Pseudomonadota > Gammaproteobacteria > Pseudomonadales > Pseudomonadaceae > Halopseudomonas. The sequence continues at coordinate 1,856 of CAYZFU010000286.1, read as the reverse complement.
CCTCTGCGGCAGCCATGGCTTCCTGAATGGACACGATACCGATCTGTTCACCATCGGCGCCAATCAGGCGCACTTCGCGCGCCGTGATGTTGTCGTTGATTGGCGGGCGTTGTGCGGCTCTTTTGTCTTGTCTCATCTCGCGTTTAATCTTTATAGCTCCGAATTCGGGCGGCCTCGTTGTGCGACAGCGCGGGACAGGAATTCGGAGAACTCGGCAACGGTCATGGAACCCAGGTCTTTACCCTCTCGCGTGCGCACGGCCACTGTGTGCGATTCGACTTCGCGGTCTCCAATTACCAGGAGATACGGTGTCTTGTGCAAAGTATGCTCGCGGATTTTAAAACCGATCTTCTCGTTTCTCAAGTCCGCTACGGCTCGATAACCCTTTTCATTGAGGGTTTTCTCGATTTCTTTGCAGAATTCGGCCTGATTATCGGTGATATTCAGGACCGCAGCCTGCGTCGGTGCCAACCAGGCGGGGAAGTCGCCGGCGTAGTGTTCGATCAGGATTCCGATGAAACGTTCGAAGGATCCGAGGATCGCACGGTGCAGCATGACCGGGGTCTTGCGGCTGCCATCTTCCGCCACGTATTGCGCGCCCAGACGGCCCGGCAACATGAAGTCGAGCTGCAGGGTACCGCATTGCCATACCCGACCGATACAGTCGCGCAGCGAAAACTCGATCTTCGGACCGTAGAAGGCCCCCTCGCCCGGCTGCAGATCCCACTTCAGACCGGCTTCGTTGAGCTCGACGTCATCGAAGCCGAAATCGCGATAGACTTGCAAGGTCAGCTCGATGAAGTTGGCCGCTTCGGACTTGACCTGCTCGTCGGTACAGAAGATGTGCGCGTCGTCCTGGGTAAAGCCGCGAACGCGCATAAGGCCATGCAGCGAGCCGGAGGGCTCGTTGCGGTGGCAGGAGCCGAACTCGGCCAGGCGCAGCGGCAGCTCGCGATAGCTCTTCAGGCCCTGATTGAAGACCTGGATGTGGCCCGGGCAGTTCATCGGCTTGATGGCGTAGTCGCGGCTTTCCGACTCGGTGGTGAACATGGCGTGGGAGTAATGCTCCCAGTGGCCGGAGCGCTCCCACAGCACGCGGTCAACGACCTGCGGGGTTTTGATTTCTTTATACGAAGCCGCACGCTGCACCTGGCGCATGTACTGCTCGAGCACCTGGTAGACGGTCCAGCCGTTCGGGTGCCAGAACACCATGCCAGGCGCTTCTTCCTGAGTATGGAACAGGCCCAGGCGCTTGCCAATCTTGCGGTGGTCGCGCTTCTCGGCCTCTTCCATGCGCTGAATGTACGCCGCCAGCTGCTTCTTGTCGGCCCAGGCAGTGCCGTAGACGCGCTGCAGCTGCTCGTTCTTGGCATCGCCACGCCAGTAGGCGCCGGAAATGCGGGTCAGCTTGAATGCCTTGAGAAAGCGGGTGTTTGGCACGTGCGGACCGCGGCACATGTCGACGTATTCTTCGTGGTAATACAGGCCCATCGCCTTTTCGTCGGGCATGTCTTCGACCAGGCGCAGCTTGTAGTCCTCGCCACGGCTGTTGAACACCTCGATCACCTGCTCGCGCGGGGTCATCTTCTTGATGACGTCGTATTCGGTGTCGATCAGCTCGCATGCGCGATTCGATCGCAGCCAAGTCTTCCGGAGTAAAGGGGCGCTCGAAGGCGATGTCGTAATAGAAGCCTTCTTCGATCACCGGACCGATGACCATCTTGGCGGTCGGGTATAGCTGTTTGACCGCGTGGCCAACCAGGTGAGCGCAGGAGTGGCGAATGATCTCCAGCCCTTCCTCGTCCTTGGGCGTGATGATCTGCAGCGTAGCGTCGTGTTCGATGACATCACAGGCG
>CAYZFU010000285.1:2127-3728 GCA_964477725.1 uncultured Halopseudomonas sp. | reverse complement strand
AAAACCCGCGGCCACCCCGATGAGGTAGTCGATAGTCGTGGGGATCAGTTCAGCCTGGACATCCATGACTCGCAGGATGGGTTCGACCGACACCAGGAACAGCGCGCAAAAGGAGCCGACGCCGAGCCCGAGCCACACCCCCTGACGAACCAGCGCACCCGTTTCGTGGAGTCGCCCGGCGCCGCTACTGGCAGCGACCTTGGAGGTGACGATCATCAGCACGCCGGTCAGAAACAGGAAGGTCGGCACCCAGAAGGCGTTGCCCAGGGCGACGGCCGCGAGATCCTCGGCACTGACGCGCCCAGCCATCGCCGTATCGACGAAGCCGAGCAGGGTATGCGCCATCTGCGCGGCGATAATCGGCAGCGCAAGCCATATCAGGCCGCGCAGTTCTGATACACTGCGCCGCCAACGGGTGTGGGTCTGGGTCATGAATTATGATTTACAGGAAAAGCGCCCCATCCTAACAACTTGCCCACCATTGTCCACTCACGATGAAGCACGACTGCCAGGACCTGGTTCGCCTGTTCGCGATCTGTTTTGAAGCCGATTATTCCACCGAATTGATCGGCGGCGCAGCCGAGCCCGAATATGTCCCAGCAGACAGCCGGGGCGGGCTCCACCGTGTCGTGTTCACCCGCGATTACTTTCGTAGTGCCCTGCATGAAATCGCCCACTGGTGCGTCGCTGGGCCCGAGCGCAGACTGCTGTCGGATTTCGGTTACTGGTACGCACCGGACGGCCGTACCGCAGCGCAGCAGCAGGCATTCGAGTCGGTTGAAGTCAAACCCCAGGCGCTCGAATGGTTATTCTGTGAGGCTGCCGGCCATCCGTTTCGGGTCAGCCTGGACAACCTCAATGGCGAACCGACTGACCCCGAGCCGTTCAAGCGCAACGTCGTGAAGCAGGTGCACGCGTATTTGCACAGCGGTATTCCAGCTCGGCCCGCACGCTTCGTTGAAGAGCTGCTGCGGTTCTACCGCTGCGGTGAGCGGCTCGACCTTGCAGCGTTCAGGTTCGAGCGTCTCTGAGCCGGGGTGGACAGTCGCCGCGCAGTGACTGGAGAATGCAGATCTGACTTTTCCGGAGCCTGCGCATGCATATCGTCGCTGACGAAAATATCCCGCTGATCAATGAGTTCTTCGCTGACTTCGGACGTATTACCCGTCTGCCCGGACGCGGCATCGACCGGCGTGCTCTGCAGGACGCCGATGCTTTGCTGGTTCGCTCGGTCACCCCGGTTGCTGCGGCCATGCTTGAGGGCACGCCGGTTCGCTTTGTCGGTACCTGCACCATCGGTACGGACCATCTGGACCTGGCAGGGCTGGCCGCAGCCGGGATCAGAACAGCGAGCGCTCCGGGCTGCAATGCGCGGGGTGTGGTCGAGTATGTGTTGAGTTGTCTGTTGGTATTGTCCGAGCGTACCGGTCGCGACTGGCTAGGGCTGACGGTGGGTGTCGTCGGGGTTGGTCAGGTCGGCGGTCGGCTGGCAACCACACTCGAAGCGCTTGGCGTAAAGGTACTGCGCTGCGACCCGCCGCGTGCGGAGCAGGGCGCGCAGGGCTTCGTTTCGCTCGACGAGCTGATCGATGAGGCTGACG
>CAYZFU010000285.1:0-2117 GCA_964477725.1 uncultured Halopseudomonas sp. | reverse complement strand
GTGATCAGCCTGCACGTTCCGCTTGATGCAGCCGGGCCCCATCCCACACACCACCTGCTTGGCCTGAACCAGCTCACGCGACTCCGCCGAGGCGCCTGGCTTATCAACAGCAGCCGCGGCCCGGTAATCGATAACCTTGCCCTGCGGCAGGTGCTCGAAGCGCGCGATGATCTCAGGGTTGCCCTGGATGTATGGGAGCATGAGCCGGATGTGAGTATCGATCTGGCTACCCGTTGCGTTCTGGCGACGCCACATATTGCCGGGTACAGCCTTGATGGGAAGCTACGCGGGACAGAACAGATTTATCGGGCATTGTGCGGCTTTCTCGACCGCACAGCCGACAAGGCGCTGGCCGAGCTGTCGCCGAATCAGGGCGCCGGCACACTGCTTCTGGACTCGGCTACGCCCTGGCCGTGGGTGTTGGCCAAGGCGCTTCGTTGTGTTTACGACGTTCGCGATGACGATGCGCGCTTCCGCTCGATGCTGGCCGCAGCGACCTGCGTGACCCAACGCAAGGAAGGATTCGATCGTCTGCGCAAGGACTATCCGCTGCGCCGGGAATGCGAATGGCTTGCGGTCGGTCTGACTGGCGCAACCGCTCAGCCCGGCACTGAAACGGAGACCGGGCAGTGCGAGCGTATGCTGAGCGCAGCTGGTTTCAGCGGTGCACGCCGGAGCGACTCGAAGGAATAGGCGGGATCCAGTTCTCGTGCAAGGTGGCGCAGGCACGCTGGATCATCTGTTCGGTAATCGGTATTTCCCGGCCCTGCTCGTCGATCATGTATCCGATCGCTTCTTGTTGTGCAGAGGCCTGTGTGGCCACGTCGCGGGAGTGGTTCATCTTCCGGGCGTGTAAACTCATGTTCGCTCCTTGTCTCAACCAGGCATCACGTACTGCGAAGGGGCAGCTCATTGTGTGTCGCCAGCATATGGCACAACGATGACTCATTTGTGACCGCCGAACTGCTTGGAATATCCCATGAATCATGTTTTTCGCCTCGGTTTATTGATCAATCCTCTTGCTGGCGTAGGCGGGCAAGCCGGCCTTAAAGGCTCCGATGGTGTTGCCGAGAAAGCCCTGGCGATGGGGGTGAAGCCGCGTGCGCAGGAACGTGTGCGGCTTGCGCTGGAGCCGTTGTTGCCCTTCGCCCAGTCGCTTCGGATATACGCTGCGCCGGGTCCGATGGGCGCGGATCTGCTTGCCGAGTTAGGTTTCGAGCATGACGTTGTGGGCCGTCTGGAGAGAACTACCACGACCGCCGAAGACACGCGACGCCTGGCCGCAGAACTAGCAGAGAAGGGTCTCGACCTGCTGTTGTTCGCCGGCGGGGACGGGACTGCCAGAGATGTCTGTGCAGGCGTGCGGGAGGGCCAACTGGTACTGGGCGTACCAGCCGGAGTCAAGATTCATTCGGGTGTTTACGCAGTCAACCCACGCGCGGCTGGCGAGCTGGTGACCTTGTTGATTCAGGGAGAGCTGGTGCGCCTTGCCGAGGCAGAAGTGCGCGATATCGACGAAGAAGCGTTCCGAGCGGGGTCGGTGCGCACCCGTCATTTTGGCGAGCTGCGAGTGCCTGAGGAAGGACGCTTTGTTCAGCAGGTCAAGCAGGGAGGGCGCGAGCTGGAAACCCTGGTATTGGACGATATCGCCGCCTGTCTGCAGGAGCAGCAGGACGAGGACATCGGTTTGATCTTGGGACCGGGTTCGACCAACTTCGAATTGCTCCAGGCGCTGGGACACGAAGGCACACTGCTCGGGGTGGATGTGCTGCGTGGATCGGATCTACTGCTGCGCGATGCCACCGAAAAGCAGTTGTGGGAGCTGGTCGGCAAAGGTGGCGAGTGGCGGATTCTGGTGTCGGCCATTGGTGGGCAGGGGCATATCCTCGGTCGTGGCAATCAGCAGATATCACCCCGGGTGGTGCGAGCCGTGGGGTTGGATAACCTGCTCGTGGTTGCGACCAAGACCAAGCTCAAGACCCTGGCGGGAAGGCCTTTCCTGCTCGATAGCGGCGACCCTGAACTCGATCAGGAGCTTACCGGGGTGCGGCGTGTGTTGAGTGGTTATCGCGAAGAGATGCTTTATCCGGCGAGCTGGAAGGCGGAGTAAGACGCGC